>DATHUJ010000229.1:0-1735 GCA_035462375.1 Jiangellales bacterium | reverse complement strand
CAGAGCTCCTGGAGTTCATGCGCAGCGCGGTGGACGAGTTGGGCCAGACCATCGTCATGGTCACCCACGACCCGCACGCAGCCAGCCACGCCGATGAGGTCGTGTTCCTCGCGGACGGCTGCATCGCCGGAACACTGCCATCCCCAACCGTCGACGGCGTGCTCGAGCAGATGAAGACCCTGGAGAGCTGAGCCGTGTTCCGCGCCGGACTCAAGGGCCTACTCGCCCGCAAGCTCCGCCTCGCGTTGACGATGGTGGCGATCGTGCTCGGTGTCATGTTCGTGACCGGCAGCCTGGTGCTCACCGACACGTCATCTCGCATCTTCGACGACCTGTTCAGCGAGAACGCGGCCGGTGTCGACCTGGTCGTGCGCCAGGAGTCCGAGTTCGGCTCGGCTATGGGTGTGGAGGTCGAGCACGACCCCGTACCCGTATCGGCCATCGACCGTATCCGTGCCATCGACGGTGTCGCCGGTGCGGAGGGCTCGGTGAAGGGGCAGGCACTGCTGATCGTCAACGGTGAAGCGATCGTGCCAAAGGGTGCGTCGGTTGGCGCGTCCTGGCTCGACCAGCCATACGGAGCGTTCACCATCCGCGATGGCCGCCCGCCCGCGGCCGAAGGTGAGATCGTCATCGACGCGGCGACCGCCCACCAGCACGACTTGTCCGTGGGCGACCCAATCACCGTGCAGGCATACGCCGCACCAGAGAACCTCACAATCGTCGGACTGGCGGGGTTCGGCGACCGCGAGGGGGTGCCCGGCTCGACCGTGGCACTGTTCCACCTGCCGGTCGCCCAGCGCCTGCTCGACATCACCGACGGCGTCTCCGAGGTGCTGGTGGTTGCCGATGACACAACCGCCACAAGTCTGCGCCAGCAGCTGACCGAGACCCTGGGCAGCAGTTACGCGATCACGACCAGCCAGGACACCGCCGCCGCCAGTGCCGCAGCCGCCAAGGAGCAGCTCGGCTTCTTGCGCATCATCCTGATCGTGCTGGCCGTCACAGCCCTGCTGGTGGGCTCGTTCCTGATCGCCAACACCTTCTCGATCACTGTCAGCCAGCGCACCCGGGAGTTCGCGTTGCTCAGGGCGGTCGGCGCCACGGGCCGGCAGGTACAAGCGGCGGTACTCGTGGAAGCCCTGGTCGTGGGAGCCGTCGCGTCCGCGGCGGGTACCGCCCTCGGCATCGGCGCAGCCACCGGGCTGCGGGCGCTGACCGGCGCATTCGGCGTCGACCTGCCGGAGGGCCCGCTGACGGTCGCCCCCCGCACGCTGCTGGCCGGCCTGGTGATCGGGGTGGTGGTCACCATCCTCGCCGCGGTGGGACCGGCTCGACACGCTGCCCGCGTCGCGCCTGTCGAGGCCATGCGTGCCGCTACCGGTCCGGCACGGGTCTCCCGCCGACGGCGCGTGGTCGGCGTGGCGGTGGCAGCGGCCGGACTTGGATTGGTCGTCGCAATCGTCGTCGGCGCCGTGCCATCCCTGCTCGCGGTCGGCGTAGCCGGCCTGTTGCTCCTCGCGGGCCTGGCGCTGCTCGCCCCCGTATTCGCAGGCCGACTCGCGAAGGTCGTGGGCGGGCCTATCGCCCGCTCGGGGCTTCCCGGGCGCTTCGCCCGCGACTCAACCGAGCGCACACCCCGACGCACCGCGGCGACCAGTGTCGCGCTCGCGGTGGGGCTGGCAGTGGTGACGTTCATGACCGTCCTTGGTGGCTCACTCAAGGCGTCCGTCAA
>DATHUJ010000228.1:0-12094 GCA_035462375.1 Jiangellales bacterium | reverse complement strand
CACGGTGGCCATCTGACGGTCGAGGTCCGAGCTGTCGATGTAGACCGTGACCCGGCCCTTCTTGACCTGGTCGCGCCACGACAGCAGACCGCGGAGGTAGTCGGGCGCGGCGTGCAACCCTTCCCCGAGCAGCCTTCCGCCCTCCCGCTTGGCAGCGTCGACCACGGCCTCCTCGGTCAGCGCTTCGCTCGCGAGGTCGACGACCGCGTCCATGGCGGCCTCGGTGAAGAGCCTGTCCCGGGGCGCCAGAGCGGTGAAGAAGGCCGAGGACTGGGTCATCGCCTTCAACGCCAGGGTCAGCTGGGGGTCCAGCCGCAGGCCGTGGTCGCGCAGCACCGCCATTGCCGCGGGCATGACCTGCCGGATGTCGGCCCCGGACCCGCGGCCGTAACGGTTCATCCGGCGCTCATAGTCGCGGGCGAAGGCCCGGTCGTCGACGTCGTCGCGGAAGGGGACGCTCAGCGAGCGCAGTTGCTGGCCCATGCCGGCGACGTCGTCCCGGACGAACGTCCACAGCAGCATCACGAGGTTCATGCGTTGCGCGAGCGTCAGCTCGCCGACCATGCCGGAGTCGAGGAACGTGACGGTCCCGGTCTCCAGGTCGACGACGAGGTTGCCGGGGTGGGGATCGGCGTGGAAGTAGCCGTCGACCAGCAGCATCTTCATCGCCGCGCGGAGAGCGGCGTCCCCGATCGAGGCGACGTCCAGCCCCGCTCGCTGCATCGCTTGCACGTCGGAGATCTTCACACCGGAGACGAACTCCTGGGTGAGCACCCGACGACTGCACAGGGTCCGCTCCAGGTCGGGGATGTGCACGCCCTTGATCGGGGCGAGGTTCTCGGCCAGGCGCTGCATGTTGTAGGCCTCGCCGTAGTAGTCCAGCTCGTCCAGGAGCGTCGAGCCGAACTCGTGGAGCATCGACCGCAACCCGATCTCCCGTGCGTACGAGCTGCGGCGCTCGGCGTAGAAGGCGAGCACACGGGTGACCCCGAGGTCGGCTCGGACCTGGGCGTCGAGGCTCGGCCGCTGGATCTTCACGGCCATCTCACGGCCGTCGTGCAGGGTGGCACGGTGGACCTGGGCCAGGGACGCGGCGGCGAGCGGGGTGGGCGAGAAGCTCGCGAAGAGCTCCTCGGGCGGAGCGCCCAGCTCCTGTACCACGACCTCGCGGGCCACCTCGTACGGGACGGCTGGGACCTCGTTCTGCAGGCGGTCGAGCTCGAGGCGCCAGTCGTCCGGCAGGTTGCTGGCCTGGCTGGAGACGATCTGCCCGAGCTTGACGTACGTCGGGCCCAGTCCCTCGAGCAGCAGCCGGGTGCGGACGGCGACGGAGAGCGCCGGAGGCGTCTCCGGCATCCGGTAGATCCAGCGCTGCAGTCGGCGCCGGGGACCCCCGAGAACGCTGCGGTCGACGAACGACTCCGCCGCGAAGTGGACCAGCGTTCCGTACACCTGCTGGAGGCGCAGGTTCTCGTTCACGGTCTCCAGCCCGGTCACGGTCCCGCCTCCCGGGTGTCGAGCACCGGCCGGGAGGCACCGGCCAGCGTTTCGAGCAGCAGGCCGAGGACACCCACTACCAGACCGCCGAGCAACAGCTGCCACAGCCTCGTGCTGGAGATGAGCTGGGGTAGCAGCAGCTCGAGGAAGTAGAGCATCGCCGCGTTGATGAGGACGACGACGCCTCCGTACGTCGCCACCAGGAACCGCAGGGCGAGGAACTGGAGCGCGGGCTTCACCAGCGCGTTGAGCAGTCCGAACACCAGGCCCAGGACGGCCAGGCCGCCGACGCGCCACGTACCGAGCTCCAGTCCCGGGACCAGCGCTGCGGTGAGGACCACCGCCAGCCCGTTCGTGAGAACCCGGACGAGAAAGAGCCGCCAGTTGTAGGCGGCGGCCTTCACCCACGCGCGGTGCGCGAGCGCGGCCGGAACGGCGGTCGGCCTCCGGCGGGCGCGCGCACCGGTCGCCATACCGCCTCTCCTCCTGTTCGACGTGCCGACCCTAAGGTGACGTGCCCGGGGGTGACGTCACCCCCGAGGGGTGATCCGACGTCGGGTCACGGCAGCAGGCCCAGCTCCCGCCCACGCCGGACGGCCTCCCGCCGGCTGCCCACGCCCAGCTTGCGATAGAGGGCCTTCAGGTGGGCCTTGACGGTGTTGACCGACACGAAGAACTCGGCGGCGATCTCGGCGTTGCTCTGCATGGACGGGAGCGCTGCCAGCATGGCCAGCTCCCGGTCCGTCAGCGGGACGAGCAGCGGCTCCGGCTCCGCCGCGGTCACCTCACCCCCGGCGACCA
This sequence comes from Jiangellales bacterium, assembly GCA_035462375.1. GTDB lineage: Bacteria > Actinomycetota > Actinomycetes > Jiangellales > Jiangellaceae > DASTQL01. The sequence goes on along the minus strand of DATHUJ010000228.1, from coordinate 9,796 downwards.
GGTCGAGCAGCCGCGCGGTGAAGGGATCGCGGGCGCCGTGCACCGACTCGTACAGCCGGAGCAGCGGCGGCAGCTTGTCCTCGGCGATGACGAGGAAGGGTCGCACCACCGCTTCGGGACGGGCCAGGTCGACCGCGCGACCGAGTGCGCGCATGGCGTCGTTGTCGCGGCGGAGGCGGTGCGCCGCCATGGACCGCACCAGCCACGCCTCGACCGAGGTGACCAGCTCACCGCCCTCATCGGCACCGGGGGACGACGTCACCCGCTCGGCCAGTTCCTCGGCCCCGGTCGCGTCGCCCACTGACAGCCGGGACTTCGCCCGGCTCGCCCACTCGGTGAGGTGTCCCGCCTGGAGGGGGTCGGCCGGGCCGACCCGAGGCTCACCCTGGGCCGCGGCCAGCAGGCGGACCTCGGTGGCAGCCCGGAGGAGCTGGTCGGCGAGGTACGCCGCGACGAGCCAGCCCCCGGCCGCGTCCTGGGCGGCGGTGAGGGCGTGCTCGGCCGCGCGGAGCCGCCCGCGCGAGACGGCTACGAAGACCTGGGCAAGACGTGAGAGCAGGACGGCCGCGGGCTCCGCGCCGCCGACGTTGGCGGCCAGTGCTGACGCGAGCGCGAGGTCGGCACCGTCGTGGTCGCCGCGGAGCACCCGCACCATCGCGAGCGCCAGGTGGGCCGGCCGGAGTTGCAGGTGCATCGACCACCCGTGTGGAGCGGCGACCGCCAGGGCCTGCGTGGCAGCAAGCTCCGCGTCACCGAGGCGGCAGTCGACGAGGTCGCACAGTGCCAGGTGGGAGCGGGCGTTCAGGACCGACAGCGTGACCCGTGACGACATGTCGATGGCCGTCGTCAAGGCCTCTCGGGCCCGGACGACGTCGCCGGTCCAGAGCAGCCCAACCGCCATGCTGTTCGCGCCCACGACGCGGTATGCCTGCATGGCCGGGTAAGGCCACGGGGACCCGTCGACGCGCCGGATGGCCGCACGGCCGGCCTCCACGGCTCGCCTCAGGTCACCGATCCCGCGCGCGGCAGCGCTGTCGAGGACCTCGATCAGGGCACCCACGGGCCCCCGGAGGTCGACCGGGACGGCGGCCTCCATGGCGCGTGCGGCGTCCACGTGCGCGCGCATCGCGACGAAGCGACCGCGGGACATGGCGAGCCCGGCAGCACACAGCTCCGTGGCTGCTGTGGGGGGCAGGTCGTGGTAAGGCTGCTCCGCGAGGAGCGTGTGGACCACCCCGCGGTCCGGTCCGACCAGTCCCGGCGCCCCAGCCTCCGCGAAGAGGGCGGCGAAGAGCGACCGGTCCTCGGCTGCGGCCGCGTGCCGCAGCGCCCGAACCGGCTCGTCATGCGCTGCCAGCCATCGGGCGGCCTCGCGGTGGGCCTGGCGGTAGCCGTCCGGGTCGTCTCGGCGCGCCGTGCCCCTGAGCATCTCGAGCAACAGCGGGTGGTAACGGAACCAACGGCCATCGGGGCCGAGAGCCGTCACGAACTGGTTGCCTCTCACCAGCTCCTCGAGGCGCGCCTGCGCCGGGTGCCCCGGTGCGACGGCCTCGGCGAGCTCGACGCTGACAGGTGACACGACGCTCGTCCGGAGGAGGAACTCGCGCGTCTCCGGCGACTGCCGTTCGAGGACCTCCGCCAGCAGGTACTCGGCCACCGACCGGTGGTCGCCAGCGAAGCCCGCTACATCGCGGTGGCCGTCCCCCCGAGAGAGGTAGAGCATCGCCAGCCGGACGCCGGCCGGCCACCCTTCGGTCCGGTCCAGCAGGAGGTCGACCTCCCGGCGCGTCAGGGCCAGGCCCTCCCGCGCCGCCAGGGTGCGGACCTCGTCGGCCTCGAAGGCAAGGTCCGTCGCGGACAGCTCGGCGAGCTCGCCTTCGAGACGTAGGCGGTGCAGGTGGAGGGCGGGGTCCATGCGGGTGATCAGGACCACCCGCACCGGGAGCTCGTAACGGACGAGGCTCTCGATGCTCTCGAGCACGGCAGGATCTTCCACGACGTGGAAGTCGTCGAGGATGAGCACCAGCGGGCCCGGCAGCGACTCGAAGCCGCGGAACACCGCGTGGAGGACGTCCGCGGAGACCGCACCCGCGGGGTCCACGTCCGCCAGCGGGTGCCCCTCGGGCAGCGCGCCACTCAGCACAACCGCCTGGAGGACCTCCTGCCAGAACATCGACGGGGCGTCGTCGTGCTGCTCCAGCGTGAGCCAGGCAACAGGCAGCTCGTCCTGGGCGGCGGCCCAGGCCGCGACCGCGGTCGACTTGCCCCACCCCGGCCCGGCGGACACCACGGTGAGCTGGTGCGCGACCGCCTCGTCCAGCCGCTGCTCGAGCGCCGGTCGGTGCAGGGTCCCCGCCGCGCGCGGGGGAACGGTCGTCCGTGCCAGCCGGAGGGTCGACGACAAGGTGGATGCGAGCGCCGGCGGGTCCGACGATCGCCTGACGGCCTGCCGGGAACGACTGGCGGACTGGGGCACAGGACCAGGCTAGGTGCACGACTACCCCATAGGGGTGATGAGGCACCGACCAGGGCCGGGCAGGGTGTAAGGAAGTCAGCGCTGGCAGGAGGTGCCCGAATGACCTCGAGGTTCTTCGAGATCCGCGTCCGCGGTACCGTGCCGGCCGACGTGCTCGAGGACGCGGGAGACCTGCAAGCCGTCGTCGAGCCTACGCAGACTCTTCTCCGCGGCACCGTCCGCGACCAGGCCGCCCTCCAGGGTCTCCTGCACCACCTGCACGCCCTCGGGCTCGAGCTCCTGGAGGTACGGCGCGTCAGCACGGACGTCGGCAGCGAACCCGCGCGCGACCCCGCCGCAGGCCCATGAGCCTCGAGGTCGAGATCGTGGTCGCCGGTGGAGTCGGTGACCTGCTGGCCTCGATGCTCGTAGACGTGTGCGTGGCCGAGCGCTGGCCGGTGACCACGGTGCTGACGACGACCCAGGAGCGCCTGCTGCCCCTGGTGGACCGCCTGGTCGAGGCCGACACAGAGGTGCTATGCATCGTCCCCGTGCCTACCCCGCGCGGGTGAGGCGACCCGGCCGGCTCCGGAGGAGGATGGCTGACACGGCCGGTCCTCGACCCCGCCGTTGCACGGGCCGACACACAGGGACAACTGGAGGTGGATGTCAGTGGACGCCGAGCTCGACGAGATGGGCCCGATCGACTACGTAGTGGTCGAGTTCCCTCGGCTCAAGCTGAACGGGGAGGCATTTCCCCTGCTCATCGACCTCGTGGACCGGGGCCTGATCCGGATCCTCGACCTGGCCTTCGTCGCGAAGGGCGACGACGGCCGGATCGCCGCCCTCGACCTACGCGACGTCGACAGCAGCGGGCAGTTCGATCTTACCGTCTTCGAGGGAGCCGCGTCCGGTCTGCTGGGCGAGGACGACCTGGAGGAGGCAGGTGCGGCCATGCAGCCGGGAAGCGCGGCCGCCGTCCTCGTGTACGAGAACGTCTGGGCGGGGCCGTTCGCCGCAGCCGTACGGCGAGCCGGCGGCCAGCTGGTCGCCAGCGGCCGTATCCCAGTCCAGGCTCTCCTCGCCGCGATCGACGCCGCCGAGCAGGGTTGACCGTCCCCGACATCCACGCCAGCAGGAGGAGACCCACGATGCCCGGACTGATCCGAGGAGTTGCTCGCACCGCCGTCGTCGCCGGGACGGCCAGCGCTGTGTCCGGTCGGGTTCAGCGCCGGCAGCAGGGCCGCTGGGCACAGCAGGACGCCCAGGCCTACGCCGCCGAGCAGTACCAGGCCCAGCAGGCGTACGCACCGCCGCCCGCCCCCGCGGCGCCGGAGGACGACACCATCGCCAGGCTCAAGGAGCTCGCGGCCCTCAGGGACCAGGGCGTCCTCACCGACGAGGAGTTCGCGGCGCAGAAGGCCCGCATCCTCGGCGGCTGACCGGCCGTCAGCGGTTGACGGAGGACCCACCGGTGACTCGCACGGTCGAGGGCGCGCGCGCCGACCAGGACGCGGGCGTCCAGGTCGGCCTCCTCGTCGCCTCCGCGCTCGCTCCGGAGACCTTCACGCCGTCGCTGTCGGCGCGCAGCGCCGTCGACCAGGGTGTGGTCACCGGTCTGGGAGCCGGACTGCACTACGTGCTCACCCTCGGGAGCTACGACGCGCTGCATGCCGTGGCAGCCCAGCTGTCGGTGACCGCCGGTCAGCGAGGTCTCCGCCGGGCGGACGTGGTCGCCGACCTGGTGGCCGTCCCCCTAGGGGTCGCGGTGGCCCGGGTCATGCCGGTGCGGGCGGGAGAGTCCGCGCTGCGCGGGGGCCTGCGCCAGGCCGGGTGGCGGCTGGCCGTCGCGGGCACCGGAGGTCTCCTGCTCGCCGCCACGAGGACGGGTCTGCGGCGGGTCGACGGCTTCGTCGGCAGCGGTGGGGCGCTGGCCGCGTTCCCCGTCGCCGTCCCGATCGGCCTCGCAGTCGCCTACGTCCTGCGCCGGCGTCAGGCGGGCCTCGCCGACGACGCGCCCGTCCCGACGGCCGAAACCCCCGCGCCCCCGCCGGGGAAGGCCTTGTTCACGGCGGGTGGGGTGGTCGGGGGACTGTCCGCGGTCGCCTATGCAGAACACGCGATGGCCGGCATGCTGGGACGGCAGCTCGCGTCAGCACTGCCCGGCGGGATCCGGCTGTGGCGGTTGACCACCCATGCGGTATTGCTCGGTGCGGTCGTGGCCGGCACGTCACTGGTCTGGGACCGCGCCATGCAGGGGGTCGAGGCCAGCACCGAGGCGGACCAGCCGGTCCTCGGCGAGGACGAGGGCGAGCGCTGGACGGGCCCCACCATCAGCGGCGGTCCCGGCAGTCTCGTGCCTTGGCGGACGCTCGGCCGGGAAGGCCGTCGGCATGCCCTGGCCTACGCCCGTCCCCACCCGGTGGAGGACCGGCCGCCGGGACTCCCCGACCTCTCCATCGAGACCGTCATGGGCGAGCCCGCCCGGGCGGCCCCGATCCAGGTCTACGTCGGGCTCGACTCCGCCGAGAGCCCACAGGAACGCGTGCGCCTCGCCCTGGCAGAGCTCGAACGCACCGGCGCGTTCGACCGTTCACTGCTGCTGCTCGTCTCCCCCACCGGCACCGGCTACGTCAACTACGTGGCACTCGCCGCAACGCAGTACCTCTCGCGGGGCGACGTCGCCAGTGTCGCCCTGCAGTACTCCAAGCGGCCGTCCCCGCTGTCCCTGGGCATGGTCGATGCTGCGCGGGAGCAGAACCGACTGCTCTGGCTGAGCATCCTCGACCGATTGCACCACCGGTCGGGTCCCCGCCCCCGGGTCGTGCTCTTCGGGGAGAGCCTCGGGGCCCACACCAGCCAGGACGTCTTCCTGCACTGGGGGACGCTCGGACCGCAGGCGCTCGGGATCGACCGGGCGCTGTGGATCGGGACCCCGTACGGGAGCAAGTGGATGCACCAGGTCACCGGATCCGGCCGGCTGGACACGGACCAGGACACGGTGGCGGTGGTCAACGACTTCGCCCAGCTGGAGGCGCTCGGGGCGGCCCGGCGATCTCGCCTGCGCTTCGTCCTCGTCAGCCACGACAACGACGGCGTGACGAAGTTCGGACCGGATCTGCTCGTCACTCCGCCGCCGTGGCTCCGACCCGATCGAAGCCCGATGGAGCACATCGAGGGGGCCAGCCCGCGAGGAATCCCGGCACGCATGCGCTGGCGGCCCCTGACGACGTTCTTCCAGACCCTGGTCGACATGAAGAACGCCCAGCTCCCCGGTGGCTACCGGGCCTGGGGTCACGACTACCGCCCCGACCTGCCCCGGTTCGTGCGCGAAGTCTTCGACCTGCCCGCGAGCGACACCCAGATGGCGGCCGTCGAGGCCGCCATCCGCCGACGCGAAGAGTTGCGCGAGCGGCTCTTCGACTCGTCGGCCAGGACCGCGGACCCGGCCGACCGGACCTGAGCCGCACCGGCGCGCCCTCGGATGCGACGAGCCCCTGAACCCTTGCCGCGCCTCACCGGCCGGGCTGCTCAGGGGTGGGAGGAAGAGTCCTGGACCGCCGCCAGCTGCTCGGGTGCTCCCCTCGGTATGCCTCGACCGCCGCCTCGATGGTCGGGAAGAAGCGGTCCGGTCCCAGCGCACCCGAGAGGTCGTACCGGGCAAGCTTGGCGCGGACCGGGTCCTTGAGCTCGGCGAAGACCAGCCGGACGCCGGCGGGGACGAGGTCGGCGTCGAGGTCTTCGAGGACATCGGCGGCGGTGGTGTCCACGTCGGTCATCGGCTCGGCCGCGACGACGATCCACCGAGGCGGCGGCTCCGCCTCGGCGATCGCCCGGATCTGCTCCCGGAAGGTCCGTGCGTTGGCGAAGATGAGCGGCGCGTCGAACCGGTAGAGGACGAGTCCGTCGAGCTGTTCGGCGTCCATGTGCAGTGTGACGTCGTGGTAGCCCGGCAGGCCGTCGACCCGGCCCAGCCGGGTCTGGTACGGCATCCAGGTCCGGCGGAAGACGTTGAGGATCGATAGCACGACGGCGACGGCGATCCCCGGCAGCACGCCGAGCAGCGCGACCCCGAGGAACGCGACCAGCGAGATCACGAACTCGACCCGCCGCTGGTGCCAGAGCCTGCGGGTCGCCGCGACGTCAGCCAGCGACAGGGCAGCGGCGATGACCACGGCGGCCAGCGTGGGCTGGGGCAGGTCACGCAGCAGGCCGGGCAGGAAGAGCAGCATCGCCGTGATCGCGAGCGCACCCACGATCCCGGTGACCTGGCTGCGTGAGCCGGACTGCTCCGCGACCGCCGTACGGGACCCGCTCGTGCTCACCGGGAATCCCTGGAACAGGCCCGCCGCGACGTTGGCGGCGCCGATCCCGATCATCTCCTGGTTGGGGCGGACCTCCTGACCGGCCCGGGCGGCGAAGGCGGTGGACGTCGAGATCGTGTCGGTGAGGGCGACCACTGCGATCCCCAGCGCGCCGGCGACGAGCAGAGGCAGGTCGGACGCCGATACCTGCGGCACGGTGAAAGGTGGTAAGCCCTGCGGCAGCACGCCGACGAGGTCGACGCCGCGATCGGCCAGGTCGAGCAGCGCCGCCACCCCGATCGACAGGATCACGGCCACGAGCACCGCCGGGACCTTGCGCATCCACCGCTGCAGCACGAGGATCACCCCGAGTGCGAGCGCGCCGACGGCCAGCGCCGCCGGCACCGTCTCCCCGGCCGCGAGGCCCTCGACGAAGCCCACCGCCTCCGGGATCAGCCCGTCCGCGTCGACCGAGAAGCCGAAGAGCTTGGGTAGCTGGCCGACAACGATCGTCAACGCGAGCCCGTTCATGTAGCCGATCTGCGTCGGCGACGAGAGCAGGTCAGCGATGAAGCCGAACTTCGCCGTCCCCGCCAGGACCATGAACGCGCCGACGAGGAGCGAGAGCATGGAGGCCAGGGCCACCGCCCGCGCCGGGTCCCCGTCGGCAGCGACCAGCGGGAGGATCGTGGCCGCGATCATCGGCCCGAGTGAGGAGTCCGGGCCGAGGACGAGGACGCGCGAGGGGCCGAAGACCGCGTATCCGATGAGGCAGAGGACGGACGTGTACAGCCCCGTCACCGCCGGCAGCCCGGCCAGCTCTGCGTAGGCCATCCCCTGCGGCACGAGCAGGGCGGTGAGGACGAGTCCGGCGACGACGTCCTTGGACAGCCACCCCGGCTGGTACGTGCGGACCATCTCCACACCGGGGATCGCGGCGCCCCACCGACGCCCCGGGTGCACTTCCGGACCGCGACCCGCGCTCGGCTCGACCACCGTCCTCTCCGCCGTCAGTAGCGCTCGGGGACGTATCGCAGCGGAAGATCCGGCTCGGCGTAGCCGCCGGGCTTCTGGCGCCTGGGCAGCGTGACGTCGCGCGTGGGCAATGGTTCGTACGGGATCTGGGAGAGGAGGTGGGTGATGATGTTGAGCCGGCCCCGCTTCTTGTCGTCCGTGTGCGCGACCCACCAGGGTGCCCAGGCCGAGTCGGTCGCCGCCAGCATGGCGTCGCGCGCCCGCGAGTAGTCGTACCAGCGGCTGTAGGACTTGAGATCCATGTCGGTGAGCTTCCACACCTTGCGCGGGTCGTCGATACGGCTCTCCAGCCGCCTGGTCTGCTCGTCGGCACCCACCTCGAGCCAGTACTTGACCAGGATGATGCCCGAGTCGACCATCGCCTTTTCCACAGCCGGCGTCAGCAGCAGGAAGCGGTCCGTCTGCTCGGGCGTGCAGAAGCCCATTACTCGCTCGACCCCGGCGCGGTTGTACCAGCTGCGGTCGAAGATGACGACCTCACCGGCCGCCGGGAAGTGCGCCATGTACCGCTGGACGTACATCTGGGACTTCTCCCGCTCCGTCGGCGCCGGCAACGCGACGACCCTGAAGACCCGAGGGCTCACCCGCTCGGTGATCCGCTTGATCGTGCCGCCCTTGCCCGCCGTGTCGCGTCCCTCGAACACGATGCAGACCTTGGCGCCGGTGGCCTTGACCCACTCCTGCATGGCGACCAGCTCACCCTGCAGGACGGCCAGCTCCGCCTCGTACGCCTTGCGGCCCAGCTTCTCGGGAGGCTGCGGGGTGGCGGTCCCCTTCCCTTCCCCAGTCTGCTTCCTGCTGTTCTTCGTCCCGCCCTTGCCCTTGGCCTTGGCCACGTTCCTCACCTCTCGTCGGAGTGCCGCATGGCCGGGAGCGCGGCGGTCTCGAGGGGCACGGCCGGCGTGTCGCCGGCGGCGCGTTCCGGCGCGACCGCGTGCCTCGGGTCGACGTGGGTGACGACACCCGTACGGCGGCGGCGCACCCACTTGCTCGTCTCGATGACCACGGGCAGCAGCAGCGCCAGACCGATCGCGGCCAGCCACTGGAGTCCGGTGAGTGGAGCGGTCAGCAATGCCCCCTGCAGGCGCGGGAGCTCGGTCGCCAGGAAGATCATCGCGACGGGGACCGCCGAGATGGCGAGCGCCCGGAGGACCGGTGCCCACAGACCACTGGTGGGGTCACGGCGGTTGGTGAGCGCGTTGAAGACCGTGCCGAGGCCCATGATGACGAAGGTCATCGTCATCGACGCGCTCGCGGTGTCGATGCTGGGCTCGTCGGGACCGAATACCAGCGGGACGATGGCCGCGATGAAGAGGGTGCCCGCGTAAAGGAGCCACAGCATGATCGCCGAGCGGTTCGTGATCGGCAGCTTGGGGTCTCGCGGCGCCCGGCTCATGATGTCCGGGTCACCTGGGTCGACGGCGATGACCACCACCCCTGCGGCCGTGACGAAGAAAAGGAGGAACAGCACCATGGTCGGCGTCAGCGCGACGCCCTGGTTGAGGTCGAAGGCGGTGGCGGCCACGAACAGCATCACCAGGGACAGCAGCTGCGTCATCTGGTAACGGATGTAGGAGACGACCTTGTCGTAGACCCGCCGGCCGAGCTCCACGGCGTGCACGAGCGTGCCGAAGTTGTCGTCGGTGAGGATCATCCGCCCGGCCTGCTTGGTGACCTCGCTGCCCGAGCCCATCGCCACGCCGATGTCGGCCTGCTTGAGCGCGGCGGCGTCGTTGACCGCGTCGCCGGTCATCGCAACGATCATGCCCTCCTCCTGCATGACCCGGGCGAGGCGCAGCTTGTCCTCCGGCGTCACGCGGCCGAAGACGTGCAGCTCCGGGAGCCGGCGCTTGAGCTCCTCGTCGGTGAGCGTGGCCAGCTCGGCCCCGCTGATGGCGCCCGGTCCCAGGCCCAGCGACTCGCCGATCGCCTCGGCGGTCACGGCGTGATCGCCGGTGATCATGCGGACGTCGATCCCCGCGCTCAGAGCAGTGCTCACCGC
>DATHUJ010000227.1:0-24225 GCA_035462375.1 Jiangellales bacterium | reverse complement strand
CGAGGATGCCCCGGTCGTAGCCGGCGTCGACCGCGTCTGCGTCGACTCCCTCCGGGAGCGCGAAGTCGCGCCGGAAGGCGCCGTAGCGCTGCTCGCGGACCAGCACCTGACGCTCGTCGTCCTCCGATCGCATCACGTGCTGGTCGGAGCGCCGCCCCGTCACGGTGAGCCGGCCGTCGGCCACCTCGATGTCGACGTCGTTCTCGACGTCGACGCCGGGGAGCTCCAGGCGGATGACGACGTCGGCGCCGTCGCGGGTGATGTCGACCGCCGGGACGAAGCCGGTGGCGGCGCTGGCCACGGCGCCCGGACGGGTGCCGAAGGTGCGGCGCACCAGCTGGTCGAAGGTCCGGTCGAAGTCGGTGTCGACACGGGCCAGGGCGCTGAATGGATCCCAGATGGTCATGGCCATCTCGCGTCCCTCCTCGGGATGTCTCGGACAACCTCCTCCAGTTAGCACTCTAGACCTGAGAGTGCCAACCGTCTAGCACTCACAACGCCGGAGTGCCAGAGATTTCTTCCGGGTACGGTGGCGCCATGGGGAGCGCCCTGGACCGGTTCGCGGCGCGCTACGACTTCACCCTCGACGACTACCAGGTGCGGGCCTGCCGGGCCGTGGAGGAGGGCCGAGGCGTCCTGGTGGCGGCCCCGACGGGCTCGGGAAAGACCGTCGTGGGGGAGTTCGCCGTCCACCTGGCCCTCGAGCAGGGACGCAAGGCCTTCTACACGACTCCGATCAAGGCCCTGTCCAACCAGAAGTTCCGCGACCTGGCCAAGGAGCACGGCCCGGAGCGGGTCGGTCTGCTGACCGGCGACCGCACCGTCAACGGGGACGCGCCCGTGGTCGTCATGACGACCGAGGTGCTCCGCAACATGCTCTACGCCGGCTCGCCCACACTGGCCGGCCTCGGCTGGGTGGTGATGGACGAGGTCCACTACCTGGCCGACCGGTTCCGCGGCGCGGTCTGGGAGGAGGTCATCATCCACCTGCCGGATGCGGTCTCCCTGGTGTCGCTGTCGGCGACCGTGTCCAACGCGGAGGAGCTGGGGGAGTGGCTGGGCACCGTCCGCGGACCGACGGACGTGGTGGTCGAGGAGCGCCGCCCGGTCCCCCTGTGGCAGCACGTCATGGTCGGCCCGCGTCTGCACGACCTCTTCGTCGACGACGGGCAGCGGCGGGTCAACCCGGAGCTGGAGCGCACGGCCCGCGACGAGCAGCGACCGGTCCGCGGGGCCGACAGCCGGCCCCGACGGGGCGGCCACCGGCCCCGCCGGCGGGCCGGCACCTACCCGCCTGGCCGCACCGAGGTCCTGCAGCGGCTCGCGTCGGCGGACCTCCTGCCCTGCATCACCTTCGTCTTCAGCCGAGCCGGGTGCGACGCCGCTGTGCTGCAGTGCCTGGCCGCCGGCCTCCGACTGACCGAGCCCGACGAGCCGTCCCTGATCCGCGACCTGGTGGAGCAGCGCTGCGCCGACATCCCCGACGAGGACCTGCACGTGCTCGGCTACCACGACTTCCTGGCCGGGCTCGAGGCGGGCGTGGCGGCCCACCACGCCGGCATGCTGCCCACCTTCAAGGAGGTCGTCGAGGAGCTCTTCACGCGTGGCCTGGTCCGCGCGGTCTTCGCCACCGAGACCCTCGCACTCGGCATCAACATGCCCGCCCGCTCGGTGGTCCTCGAGCGCCTGGTCAAGTGGAACGGCGAGACCCACGCGGACGTGACCCCGGCGGAGTACACGCAGCTGACCGGGCGCGCGGGGCGTCGCGGCATCGACGCCGAGGGGCACGCGGTGGTCCTCTGGCAGCCCAACCTCGACCCGCGCGCGGTGGCGGGCCTGGCCTCGACCCGCACCTACCCGCTGCGCTCGTCGTTCCGGCCGTCGTACAACATGGCGGTCAACCTGGTCGGCCAGGTCGGCCGCCACACGGCCCGTGAGCTGCTCGAGTCCTCCTTCGCCCAGTTCCAGGCGGACCGGGCCGTGGTCAGCCTGGCCAGCACGGTGCGGCGCAACGAGGCGGCGATCGAGGGGTATGCGGAGGCGATGACCTGCCACCTCGGCGACTTCGCCGAGTACGCGGAGCTGCGCCGCAGCATCGCCGAGCGGGAGGCTTCGCTGGCCCGCGAGGGTGCCCGGACGGCCCGGGCGGCCACCACCCGGTCGCTGGAGCAGCTGCGGTCCGGCGACGTGGTGCGAGTCCCCGCGGGCCGCTTCGCCGGCCTCGCGGTGGTCCTCGACCCAGGATCACCGGGTGGCCCGATTGACGGCCCGCGTCCGACCGTCCTCACCGAAGGCCGGCAAGTTCGCCGCCTCGCCGTCGGCGACTTCCGCGACCCGGTGGAGCCGCTGGCCCGGATCAGGGTCCCGCGCTCCTTCAACCCGCGCGCGGCGGCCTCCCGCCGCGACCTGGCCGCCAGGGTGCGCTCCAGCGTCCCGGAGGGCGCCGGCACCGGCCGCCCTCGGCGCGGCCGCTCGTTGGCTGCCGACGACGAGGTCCTCGACGGCCTCCGGAGGCGCCTGAGCTCTCATCCGTGCCACGGCTGCGACGAGCGGGAGGACCACGCGCGCTGGGCCGAGCGTCGCCAGCGGCTGCAGCGTGAGACGGACCAGCTCCAGCGCCGGGTCGAGTCCCGCACCAACACGGTCGCCCGCCAGTTCGACCGGGTGTGCGCCCTGCTGCAGGAGATCGGCTACCTCGACGACGACGAGGTCACCGAGCCCGGACGACGGCTCGCGCGGCTCTACAGCGAGCTCGACCTCCTGGCGGCAGAGTGCCTGCGCGAGGGGTTGTGGGAGGGGCTCGATCCCGCCGAGCTCGCCGCGGTCGTCTCGGCACTGACCCACGAGTCCCGTCAACCCGACGACGCCACAACCCCCGACCTGCCACCAGGCCCGGTCCGCGAGGTGCTGGCCGAGACCGTGCGGTTGTGGGGTGACCTGGACTCCCTGGAGCGCGACCACGGCCTGGACTTCCTGCGCGAGCCGGACCTCGGGTTCGTCCTCCCGGCCTGGCGGTGGGCGTCGGGACACCGGCTCGAATCGGTGCTCGTCGACGCCGACCTCACCGCCGGTGACTTCGTCCGCGCGGTCAAGCAGCTGCTCGATCTCCTGGACCAGGTGGGCGGCGCCGCCGGAGAGGGCCCGCTGCGCCGCACGGCCCGCCGAGCGGTCTCCGCCCTCCGCCGCGGGGTGGTGGAGTACGGCGCGCCGACGTGAGAGCGCTCAGGCGACGAGCGCGTTGAGCACGCGGTTGACGCTGCCGTCGAGTCCCCACCGGTCCGACAGCGCCACCAGCGCCTCGGGGTCGGCCGGCTCGGTCGGCAGACGGTCGTCGTAAAACGGGAGCGGCACGTCCGTGCGGACCCGGGCCACGGCAGGTGCCACCACCAGGTAGTCGCGGGCGGCACGCAGCCGGGCGCGCACCGTGGGGGAGAGGTCGGACGCCGGGTCCTCGAGGGCCATCAGCAGGTCCTCGACGGCGCCGAACCGGTCGACCAGTGTCGCCGCCGTCTTCTCGCCCACCCCGCGGACACCGGGGAGGCCGTCGGAGGGGTCACCCCGGAGCGTCGCGAAGTCCGCGTACAGGCGTCCGGGGACCCCGTAGCGACGCAGCACCTCGCCGTCGTCGACCACCTCGAGCCGACCGACCCCCCGAGCGGTGTAGAGCACCCGCACCCCCCGGGCGTCGTCGACCACCTGGAAGAGGTCGCGGTCTCCGGAGACGACGTCCACCGGGCAGTCGGCGCGGGCCGCGATCGTGCCGATGACGTCGTCGGCCTCGAAGCCTCGGACGCCGACCCGCGCCAGGCCGAACGCGTCCAGCACCGCCTCGATGACGGGCACCTGGGGGGTGAGCTCGTCCGGGACCTGCTCGCCGCCCCCGGGTGCCAGCCGATGGGCCTTGTAGGAGGGCACGGCAGCGGCCCGGAAGTCGGGCCGCCAGTCCGCGTCCATGCAGGCAACCAGCCGCGTCGGCCGGTGCACAGTCACGAGCCGGGCGACGAAGTCGAGGAGGCCGCGCACCGCGTTGACCGGGGACCCGTCCGGGGCGCGCAGGCTGTCGGGCACGCCGAAGAACGCGCGGAAGTACAACGAGGCGGTGTCGAGGAGCATGAGGCGCTCGCCGGGTCCCGTCACCCGCCGGAGCCTACCCATCCGCCGTCAGGGCGAGGGGGGCTGCGGCGTGCCCATGCCGAGCACCCGTCGACCCATCCGCAGCTGCCGCCCCGACCCGCCGCACCTGCGGCAGATGTGATGCGCGTAGCGGAACAGGCCGCCCCGTCTCCTCGACTTGCCGCGGCACCTGGAACACGCGACCCACGGGTTGCGGCGCAGCGACACGAGGTAGCCCATGCCGACGACGGCGAGCAGGATCAGCCAGAACTCCACGCCGGTGTCACCTCCTCGCCTGCGTGCCGTCGACACGCATGGTGCCGTAACCACCGCACCCGGTCCGGGAGGCGGAGCCGTCGCAGGCGCGGTCAGTAGGGTGCGGCCCGTGAGCGTCCTCGACCCCACACGGCTGGACCGGGCGCGGGCGGCGGCCCGGGCGGCCGGCCTCGACGCCCTGCTGGTGACGCCGGGGGCAGACCTGCGCTACCTCACCGGCTACGACGCGCTCCCCCTCGAGCGGCTCACCTGCCTGGTGGTCCGGGCCGAGGACGAGCCCGTGCTCGTCGTCCCGACCCTCGAGCGACCGGCCGCCGAGGCCTCGCCCGCCCGCGGGCTCGACCTGCGGGACTGGGGCGAGACGGAGGACCCCGTCCGGCTCGTCGCCGACCTGGTCGCGGGAGCCCGTCGGGTCGGACTCGACGACCACATGTGGGCCGAGAAGGTGCTGCGCTTCCGGGCGGCGATGCCCGGGGTCGAGCAGGTGCCGGCCGGACCGGTGCTGGGCGGGCTGCGGATGCGCAAGTCGGTCGCCGAGGTCGCCGCCCTGCGGGAGGCGGCGGCCGCCATCGACCGGGTGCACGCCCGGATGGGGGAGTGGCTGCGCCCGGACCGCACCGAGGTCGAGGTCGCGGCCGACGTCGCGGCCGCCATCCTGGCGGAGGCGCACGCCCGGGTCGACTTCGTGATCGTCGCCTCGGGGCCCAACGGGGCGAGCCCCCATCACGAGGTGAGCGATCGGGTCCTCCGGCACAGCGACCCGGTCGTCGTCGACATCGGTGGCACGACCGCCGACGGCTACTGCTCCGACTGCACCCGGACGTACTCCGTCGGCGGGCCTCCGCCCCGGGACTTCCTCGACTCGTACGAGGTGCTCCTCGCCGCGCAGCGGGCGGCCGTGGAGCACGTCGGGCCGGGAGTGACGGCCGGCTCGGTCGACGCGGCCGCGCGGTCGGTCATCGAGGCGGCCGGGCTCGGTGAGCTGTTCGTGCACCGGACCGGGCACGGCATCGGGACCGAGACTCACGAGCAGCCGTACGTCGTCGCCGGCAACGAGCTGGCGCTGGAACCGGGCATGACCTTCAGCGTCGAACCCGGCATCTACCACCCCGGGCGCTTCGGAGCGCGGATCGAGGACATCGTGGTCGTCACCGAGGACGGGGCGGAGCGCCTCAACCGCCGCCCCCGCGAGCTTGCCGTCCTGGAGCCCTGAGGCTCATCGGGCCAGGGCCTCCAGCGCCCGGTCGACGTCGGCCTCGGTGGTGTAGAGGTGGAAGGACGCGCGCAGGCGTCCCCCACGCACGGCGGCGCGGATCCCGGCCGCGGCCAGCCGCTGCTCCGCCCCTGGCACGTCCACCGAGACGATGGCGCTGTCCCCCGAGGGCAGTCCCAGACCGGCCCGGAACCGGTCGGCGAGCATCAGGTCGTGGCCCCCGACCGCAGCGACGCCCACCTCGGCGAGGAGCTCCAGGGCGGGGGCCGTGCCCACCCAGGAGAACCACGCGGGCGACTCGTCGAAGCGACGGGCGTCGGCAGCCAGCCGCAGCGGGGGCCCGTAGAAGGACCGGTGGACGTCCTCCCCGGCGTACCAGCCCGCCCGCAACGGCCGGACCCGGTCCCCCACCTCCGGTCGTACGGAGAGGAAGGCGGTCCCCCGTGGCGAGCACAGCCACTTGTAGGCGGCGCACACGAGCACGTCGACGCGGGAGGCGTCGACCGGGAGCCACCCGACCGCCTGAGTCGCGTCGAGGACCGTGAGCGCCCCCGCGTCGCTCGTCGCGGCGAGCACGGCCTCGAGATCCGCGACCTCGCCGGTGGCCGACTGCACGAGGCTGAAGGCCACGACGTCCGTGCGCCGGTCCACCGCCTCGGCCAGCTGCCGCGCGGGGACGGTCCGGACGACGACACCACGGTCGCGGTGGACCAGCCACGGGAACAGGGTGGACGTGAACTCCTCCTCGGGCACGAGCACCCGGGACCCGTCCGGCACGGCCGCAGCCACCAGGCCCACGAGGGCGGACACCGTCGCGCCGGTCGCCACCTGGGCGGGCGGGACGCCGACGAGACCCGCGAAAGCCCGCCTGGCGCGCCCGGTGGACTCGCCCCATCCCTCCCACGAGGTGCGGCCGCACCTCCAGTCGGCGAGAGCCGCCTGCAGCGCGTCCCAGGCCGGCTGCGGCGGCAGGCCGTAGGTGGCGGTGTTGAGCCAACCGGGCTCGGGGCTCCACAGGCGACGGGCGTCCTCGAGGTCCACGCCCGCGAGTCTCGCAGCCGCCCGGACACTAGGGTGCGGGACGTGGAGGACACCGACCGGCTGATCGTCCGGCTGCTCGCGGACGACGGGCGGATGAGCTACACGGACCTGGGTCGGGCCACGGGGCTGTCCACGTCCGCCGTGCACCAGCGCGTGCGCAGGCTCGAGCAGCGAGGGGTGATCCGCGGGTACCGGGCCGTCGTGGACCCGGAGGCGGCCGGACTGGCCCTGACGGCGTTCGTGTCCGTCAAGCCGATCGACCCGAGCGAGCCCGACGACGCCCCGGAGCGGCTCCGCGACATCGCCGAGATCGAGTCGTGCTACTCCGTGGCGGGGGAGGAGTCCTACCTGCTCAAGGTCCGCGTGGCGACACCCGGGCACCTGGAGACGCTGCTCGCCAGGATCAGGGCCGCGGCCAACGTCTCCACCCGGACCATGGTCGTCCTCTCCACCCCGTACGAGTCGCGCCCGCCGTCCCTGTAGGGGTCAGGCGTGCACCGGGGTCACGACCTGCGCCCGGGCCGCCTCGCGCGAGACCGCCGCTCGGCGCTCGGCCTCGACCAGGTGGTCGCCGCCGTGCTCGAGCCACCACGCCTGGCCCTCCTCGGGCAGGGTGTCGATGGGGTCGTAGTACTCGTACGTGCGACGAGTGGCCTCGGCGTCCTCGGACTCGATCCCGGTGCGGTAGTTCTTGGTCCAGTAGGAGATGCCGCGGACCTCGTCGTAGTCGTGGACCTGGTGGACCCACCTCTTGCCGACGTACGGCACGTCGCACACGATCCGCGGCGTCGCGAACCCGGGAAGGTAGCCCAACAACCCGTGTTGCAGGTGCTGGGCGTGCCGCACCGAGACGCGCCAGTGCTCGCTGAACGGGATCATGTCGCACATGTAGAAGTAGTAGGGCGTGATGTTGGCGCCGTCGAGGAGCGCGAAGCACAGGTCGAGCAGCTGGGTGGTCGTGGAGTTGACGCCGCGCATGAGGACGCCCTGGTTGCGCACGTCGCGGACCCCCGCCTCGAGCATCGCGCGGCTCGCGTCGGCCACGAGCGGGGTCACCGACTGCGCGGCGTTGACGTGCGTGTGGATGGCGAGCATCACGCCACGCTCGCGGGCCTTGCGGGCCAGTCGCGTCATGCCCTCACGGACGGTGTCCTGCAACCAGTGCTGGGGCAGGCCCATCAGCGCCTTCGTCGCGAGTCGGACGTCGCGGACGTTGTCGACGTCGAGCAGCCCGTCGACGTAGGCCTCCAGCCGCGGCCACGGCAGGTTGGCGACGTCGCCACCCGACACCACGACGTCGCGCACGCCCGGGTTGGCCCGCAGGTAGTCCAGGTGGGCGGCGAAGCGGTCGACCGGCTTGAGCACCAGCTTGAGCTTGTCGACCTGGGGCGTCGAGTTACCGACGAGGTCCATGCGCGTGCAGTGTCCGCAGTACTGCGGGCAGGTGGGCAGGAGCTCGGCCAGCACCTTGGTGGGGTAGCGGTGGGTGAGGCCCTCGGCGACCCACATCTCGTGCTCGTGCAGCGAGTCCCGGCTCGCATGCGGATGGCTCGGCCAGTCCAGCCGGCGGTCCGAGAAGGCGGGGAGCATGTAGCGGCGGACCGGGTCGGCGTAGAACGAGTCGGTGTCTGGTGCCGCGTCCGGGACGATCGTGTTGACCATCTGCGGCGGGACGAGCATCGACATGGTGGCGCGCTCGGCCTGGTCCCGCTCGAGGTCGGCGTAGAAGGCGTCGTCCACCAGGCCGCCGAGCACCTCGCGCAGCTGCTTGACGTTCTTGACGCAGTGCGCCCGCTGCCACTGCACCGACTGCCACTCGGCTCGGGTCACGTCCCGCCACCCGGGCAGCCGGGTCCAGTCCGGCTCACGGAGCTCGCGGCCCCGGTAGGCGTACGGCTGATCGAGCTGCATGCGTCAGGTCCTCCCATCCACGTCGTCGTCCGCCAGCGTACGGAGAATGTACGGCGTCGGCAAAGCCACACCGTAGGATTTCCACGGGACGCGCCGACAAACCGGAAGGAGTTGCATGGTGACGAGCACGAGCGAGCCGGGGTCCCCGGTCGGCCTGCACCGGGTGGTCGAGCCCAGCGGAGTCCTCCCGCAGGCCGCGTGGCGGCTGGACACCCGGCCGGAGCTGTGGCCCGACGAGGTGCGCGTGCGCGTGCACCGGCTCAACCTCGACGCCGCGAGCTTCCGCCAGCTGACCGACAAGCACCGGGGCGACGCCGCCGCCGTTCGCGACGAGGTACTGCAGATCGTGCGCACCCGCGGGAAGATGCACAACCCGGTCACCGGCTCGGGAGGCATGCTCGTCGGCACCGTCGAGGAGGTCGGGCCGCGGTCACGGCTCGGCCTGGCTGTCGGCGACCGGGTGGCCACCCTGGTGTCCCTGACACTCACCCCCCTCGTCCTTGAGGACGACCTGACCGGCTGGGACGGCCGTTCCGAGCAGGTCCCCTGCGACGGCTTCGCCGTCCTGTTCGGCCGGTCGGTCGCCGCGCACCTGCCCGCGGACCTCCCGACGGAGCTCGCCCTCGCCGTCATGGACGTGTGCGGGGCGCCGGCTCTCACCGCCCGGGTCGTGCAGGGCTACGTCGGTCGCGGGCACCCGCCCGTCGTCGCCGTGCTGGGCGGGGCCGGCAAGTCGGGGTCGCTCGCCGTCGCTGCCGCCCGCCTGGCCGGCGCCCGGCACGTGATCGGGGTCGTACCCGTCGACGCGGAGGCCGACGCCCTGCGAACAGTCGGCCTCGCCGACGAGGTCGTGCTCGCGGACGCCCGGGACCCGGTAGCGGTTTCGGCGGCGGTCGCCGAGGCCGGGGGCCCGGCCGACGTGACCGTGGTGTGCGTCGACGTGCCCGGGTGCGAGCACGGCGCGATCCTGGCGACGGCCGACGGCGGCACGGTCGTGTTCTTCTCGATGGCGACGTCGTTCGCCGCGGCGGCACTCGGGGCCGAGGGGCTGGCGGCCGACGTGACCATGCTGGTGGGCAACGGGTACGCGCCCGGTCACGCCGACTACGCCCTCGACGTGCTGCGCTCCCACCCGCGCGTGCGGGGCCTCGTCGAGGCCCGTCTCGCGGTGGCCCACGAGCCCGCGCACCGGCTCTGACACGCCGAGGACGAGGCTGCGGTGATGACCACCACGCTGCTCCGCCACGGGACGGTCTACTCGCCCGCGGACCCCTTCGCCTCGGCGATGCTGATCGCGGGCGACCGGGTCGCCTGGGTGGGATCCGAGGGGGCGGCGGACGCGCATGCCGACGGCGTGGACGAGGTCGTCGACCTCGACGGAGCCCTCGTGACGCCGGCCTTCGTCGACGCGCACGTGCACACGACCGAGACCGGCCTTGCCCTCGACGGCGTGGACCTCGGGAGGACCCGCTCACTCGCCGAGGCGCTGGACCGGGTGGGCGCACATGCCCGCACCCGCCCGGGCGCACCGCTCACCGGCTCGGGCTGGGACGAGGGCCGGTGGCCGGAGGCGCGGCCCCCGACGGCTGCCGAGCTCGACCGGGCCACCCGAGGCGCCGTCGTCTACCTCAGCCGGGTCGACGTGCACACCGCCGTCGTCTCGGAGGCGCTGCTCGCCGCACGCCCCGACCTGCGGGCGCTGCCGGGCTGGGAGGGGGAGGGGCTGGTCCGCCGCCAGGCCCACGACGTGGCACGGCGCTTCAGCCGGGACGCCATCGGGAGCACGCGCCGCCGCGACCTGCAGCTCGCGGCGCTGCGGCGGGCGGCCTCGGTGGGGATCGGATGCGTCACCGAGCTGGCCGCCCCGCACATCAACTCCGCCGCGGACGTACTGTCGCTGCGCACCCTCGCGACCGAGGAGGAGCTGCCCGACCTGCTCGTCTACTGGGGCGCCGAGGGTGCCGTCGACGAGCTGCCGGCCCTGGGCGCCCTGGGGGCGGCCGGTGACCTCTGCGTCGACGGGACGGTGGGGTCCCGAACGGCTGCCCTGACCTCGCCGTACGCCGACGGCGTGGGGGAGCGGGGCTACCTCTACCTCGACCTCGACCGTGCCACGGAGCACGTGCTCGCTTGCACGCGGGCGGGCGTCCAGGCCGGGTTCCACGTCATCGGCGACGAGGCCGTCCGGGTCGGGGTCGAGGCCGTGGCCCGGGCCGCCGACGAGTGCGGCCTCGACGCCGTGCTGGCCTGCCGGCACCGGCTCGAGCACGTCGAGATGCTGGCACCGGACCTCGTCCCCGAGCTGGTCCGGCTGGGCGTGGTCGCCAGCGTCCAGCCCGCCTTCGACGCCCTGTGGGGCGGCGAGGACGGCATGTACGCCCGCCGGCTCGGCCTGGACCGCGCCCGAGCGATGAACCCGTTCTCGGCGATGTCCCGCGCGGGGGTCCAGCTCGCCTTCGGCTCCGACTCGCCGGTCACGCCGCTCGACCCGTGGGGATCGGTACGAGCCGCGGCCTTCCACCGCACGCGGGGGTCGGGCCTGTCGGTGCGGGGGGCGTTCTCCGCGCACACCCGGGGCGGCTGGCGGGCCGCCCGCGTGGACGACGCCGGGGTCCTCGCCCCGGGCGCCCTCGCGTCCTACGCCGTCTGGGACGTCCCCGCCGAACTCGTGGTGCAGGCTCCCGACGACCGGGTGGCCGCCTGGTCCACCGACCCGCGCTCCGGCGTTCCCGGGCTGCCCGACCTGACCCCGGGCGCACCGTTGCCCACCTGTCTCCGTACGGTCGCCGGAGGACGCACCGTCTTCGCGGCCTGACGGGGGAGGACGGTGGCCCTGCTCGGTGCCGACCTGAGCTCAGGGGGCGGAGTGGGAGCGCTCGTTGTAGCCGGGCGCGCGCTCTTGGCCGGTCATCGCGTGGATGGCGTCCATGACGTCGTCGGTGAGGCGGCGGCGGGCCTGCGCGGCCGAACCGGTGCCGGCGTAGCCCTCCGGTCGCACGAGCGGGGCGAAGCGCACCGTGACCGGCGCACGACGGGGGACCCGTGCGTCCACCGGCTGCACCGCGTCCGTCCCGACGAGCCCCACCGGCAGCACCGGGGCGCCGGACTCGAGCGCCAGCCAGCCGACCCCGGTCCGCCCGCGGTAGAGCCGCCCGTCCCGCGACCGGGTGCCCTCGGGGTAGAGCCCGAATGCGTCGCCCGTGGCCAGCACCGCCAGGGCCTTGTCCAGCGATGCGCGCGCGTCGCGCTGCTCGTCGCGGCGCACTGGGATGGCACCCATCATCCGGAACCAGGTGCGGCGGGGCCAGCCCAGCAGCCCCCCGCCCTCGAAGTACTCGGCCTTGGCGAGGAACGACACGTGCCGGGGGAGCACCAGGGGGATGACGATGCTGTCGACGAAGGACAGGTGGTTGCTCGCCACGAGGAGCGGGCCCCGGGCCGGGACGTGCTCGAGGCCCTCGACGGTAGGCCGCCAGACCAGGCGGAAGATCACGCGCAGGACGGCGCGCACGACACGGTAGAGCACGGCAGCCCCCTGAGCCGCAGATGGTCGGGCCACCCTAACGCGGTCCCACCGCCACAACTCGTACGGCGGAGCAGGCGGACGGGCGCAGATCTTGCGGTGCTGACGGCAGCAGAGCGGAAGACTGCCGACGCGTTGCTAGCATCCGGGCCATGCCCCGCTCTGCCCCCCTGCTGGAGCTCGACCCCACGGTGGTCCGCAAGGCGCGAACCCTGGCCCGCCGGGCGGGTCGGCCCGTGGTCCGGCTCGCCAGGACGCACACGACGGTGTCCGTCGAGCGGGCCGTGCTCCGCCTGGCCGGGCTGGAGGGGGCGGACGTCGAGGGGACCCCATGGGTCAACCGGCTGGTCGACACCGCTCGTGAGCAGGTCGGACTGGAGCACGGCGTGTCCCTGCCGGTCTGGGACGCCCTGGCCCGCGAGGAGGCGCCCGACCTGCTGACCCTCGCACAGAAGGCGGCCGCAGGCTCGGTCCGGCTGCGGGTCCCCGACGGTCGAGCGGCGACGCGGGCCGCACGCGCCGCCGGGCGGGCCGCACGGCAGGGACTGACCCGGATCGACCGCCGCCGACGGGAGCGGGAGCGTCTCGTGGCCCGCTGGGGGGACGCCCCCCGGCGACCCTGGATCTACCTCATCGTCGCGACCGGGGACATCTACGAGGACATCCCGCAGGCCCAGGCTGCCGCCCGCGAGGGCGCCGACGTGATCGCGGTGATCCGTTCGACCGGGCAGTCGCTGCTCGACTACGTGCCCGAGGGGCCGACCCGTGAGGGCTACGCGGGCACCTATGCCACCCAGGAGAACTTCCGCCTCATGCGCGCCGCGCTCGACGAGGTCAGCAAGGAGCTGGGGCGCTACGTGCGGCTCACCAACTACGCCTCCGGCCTGTGCATGCCCGAGATCGCCACCCTGGCCGGGCTCGAGCGCCTCGACATGATGCTCAACGACTCGATGTACGGGATCCTCTTCCGCGACATCAACCCGGTCCGCACCTTCGTCGACCAGCGGTTCAGCCGGCAGGTGCACGCCCGCGCCGGGATCGTCATCAACACCGGCGAGGACAACTACCTGACCACCGCCGACGCGGTGGAGGCCGCGCACACGGTGACGGTCAGCCAGCTGCTCAACGAGTACTTCGCCAAGGAGGCCGGGCTGGCCGACTGGCAGCTGGGGCTGGGCCACGCCTTCGAGATCGACCCCGACCTGCCGGAGTCGTTCCGGCTGGAGCTCGCCCATGCCCTGCTGGCCCGCCAGCTGTTCCCCGAGGCCCCGCTGAAGTGGATGCCGCCGACCCGGCACATGACCGGCGACGTCTTCCGCGGCTACCTGCTCGACGGATTCTTCAACCTCGCCGGCGCGCTCACCGGGCAGGGCATCCTGCTGGTCGGGATGATGACGGAGGCCGTGGTGACGCCGTGGCTGTCCGACCGCGACCTGGCGCTGCAGAACGTCCGGTACGTGCTGGGGGCCGCCGGCAACCTGCGCGAGGACTTCCGCCCCGCCCCCGACGGCTTCATCGCCCAGCGGGCCCGTCAGGTGTTGTCCGAGGCGGTCGACCTGCTCGAACGCATCGCGGACGAGGGCATGCTCGAGGCGATCGCCGACGGCACCTTCGGCCTGATGCGTCGGCCCGCCGCCGGCGGCAAGGGGCTCGACGGGGTGGCGCGGCGGGCCGACGGCTACGTGAACGCAGCGATCGAGCTGCTCGACGAGGAGCAGGGGCGAGGAGGGAACCGGTGACCAGCGAGGTGCTCAGCGCCTTCCACGGCCGCGCCGACGACCCCGGCGAGAAGCGGGTCGTGCGGCCCTACGGCGACACGACAGGCGACGGCATGGTGCAGCTCTCCTTCACGCTGCCCGTGGCCCACGACAAGCGGGCCGAGGGCGCCGCGCTCCAGCTCGCCGGCAAGATGGGCCTGGACCCGGCGATGGTCGTGCATGCCCGGTCGATGGGTCCGCACTTCACCTTCTTCGTCGTGTACGGCTCGGTGCACCACCTCGTCGACCTGGCCAAGGTCCAGGTCCTCGAGCGGGAGTACCCCCTGCTGCCCGCCAGGGAGGTCAACGCGGCGATCCGGGCCCGGCTCCGACGCAAGCTGGTCGTCGTAGGGGCCTGCATCGGCACCGACGCCCACACGGTCGGCATCGACGCCATCCTCAACGTCAAGGGGTTCGCCGGGGAGAAGGGGCTCGAGTACTACCGCGAGATCCGGGTGGTGAACCTCGGTGCCCAGGTCCTGGTCCCCGAGCTGGTCGAGCGGGCCCGGGCCGAGGGCGCGGACGCGGTCCTGGTCTCCCAGGTCGTCACCCAACGCGACGCCCACGTGCACAACACCCGGGAGATGTCCGCGGCCTTCCGGGAGGCCTACCCGGCCGGCCGTGAACCGCTGCTCGTCGTCGGAGGTCCGCGATTCGACGAGAAGGCGGCGCCGGAGCTGGGGGTCGACCGGGTCTTCTCCCGAGGCACCACCCCCGGGGAAGTGGCCAGTTACCTGGTGCACGCCCTGCTGCCGGATCCGCCCACCGGGGTCCACCGGAGGTCCGCGTGAGCACCGCGGAGCCGGGCACCAGCGTCGTCCACCGCCGTTACGTGCCCTTCTCCCACGCGCACTACGCGGGCGACCTCGTCGACGGCGCCTACGGCCTGGCCCTCTTCGGGGACGTGGCGACCGAGCTGTGCATCCGCACCGACGGTGACGAGGGGCTGTTCGCCTCGTACTCCGACGTGCAGTTTCTCGCGCCGGTGCGCGCGGGCGACGTGGTGGAGGCGGAAGCGACCCTGGTGCGGGTCGGCCGGCGGAGCCGTGAGATGGCCTTCGAGCTGAGGGTGGTCTGTCGGGCCCGGGGCGGTTCCGCGGCGTCCGCCGCGGACGTGCTCGCCCCGCCGGTGGTGGCGACCACGGCACGGGGAACGGTCGTCGTCCCGCCGATCGGATGAGCGCAGCCGGTCGAACGGCCGAGGGTGTCCCGGCGTGTCGGACAGACACGCCGGGACCGTCCGGCCGGCCGGCGACGAATGCGCTCCGGAGATCCCCGTCCTGACCTGCGTGGATGCGCATCGTCGCAGGTCAAGGCACGGTTGACAGCACCCGCGACGGGGAGGAGAGTCCCCGACTGTCCACCAGCGGACACTGCTCGAGCCGGGTGTCCAGCAGGTCGTGCGGCCGGGGTCGGGGGGCCATCTTCCCCGCGAGAGCCAGGCCCACGTCTGCGCGGCCGACCTGGGTCCGTCCCGAGCGGCACGAGGTGAGACGAGGTCGGGCCCGGCCCGCCCAGTAGACAACGGTCCGCGCGCCGCAGCCGGCGACGCGTCGTCCGGTCCGAAGGGCGGGCCCGGGCCTCGCCCGTGCCCTGGACGCCGTGTCCTCCGGCCCGCCGTTGTACGGTCGACGCGTCGCGCCGACAGGGCGCGCCCGAGCAGGGACGGGAGTCGTCGAGGCGTGCTGGGCCATCCGTTGCTGCGGCGCGCGGGCCTCGGTGTGGCCGCGGGCGTCGCCCTGCTCCTCGCCTTCCCCCCGTACGACGTCTGGCCGGCCGCCGTCGCCGGGGTCGCGCTGCTGACCGTCGCCGTCCGCGGCGCCGGGGCGGCCGAGGCGGGCGCCGTCGGGCTGATGGCCGGCCTCGCCCTGTTCGTCCCGCTGCTCAGCTGGACCGGCATCGAGCTCGGGCCGGCCCCGTGGTTGATCCTGACCGTCTTCCAGGCCTCGTACGTCGCGGTGCTGGGCGCCTGCCTGGCCGTCGTCCTGCGGCTGCCGGGCTGGCCGTGGTGGACCGCCTGCCTGTGGGTGGCGCAGGAGGCCGTGCGCGGGCGGTGGCCGTTCGAGGGCTTCACCTGGGGCCGGCTCGCGTTCTCGCAGGCCGACGCGCCGACCCTGGGGTTGGCCCAGCTCGGTGGTGCCCCGCTCGTGACGTTCGCCGTGGCGCTCGCCGGCGGCTGGCTGGCGTGGGCGGCGCTGCGGCTCCGGGACCGCCGCCCGCGGCGGGCGGTGGCCGGGGTGGCGGTGGCCGGGGTGGCCGCGTGGGTCGGCCTGGCGGTGCCCGCAGCCGCGGTTCCGGCCGACACCCCGCGGGCCACGGTCGCCCTGGTCCAGGGCAACGTTCCCCGGCTCGGGTTGGACTTCAACGCCCAGCGCGAGGAGGTCCTGCGCAACCACGTCACGGCCACCGTCGAGCTGGCGGCGCGGGTGGAGCGGGGCGAGGCGCCCGCGCCCGACCTGGTCCTCTGGCCGGAGAACTCCTCCGACATCGACCCCTACCGGGATGCCGACGCCGCGGCCCTGATCGACACGGCCGCCCGCGCGGTCGGGGTGCCGGTCCTCGTGGGCGCGGTGGTGGCCACGGACGACGGGCTGGGGGTCGAGAACACCGGGATCGTCTGGGATCCGGCGACCGGCCCGGGGGACACCTACGTCAAGCAGCACCCGGTGCCCTTCGCGGAGTACGTCCCGCTGCGCAGCCTCGCCCGGGTGGTCGTCCCCGAGGTCGACGAGCTGCGTCCCCGCGACATGGTCTCGGGAAACGAGACCGGGCTGCTGCGCGTCGGCCCCGTGCTCGTCGGCGACGTCATCTGCTTCGAGGTGGCCTACGACGGGCTGGTGACCGACACCGTCCGTGGCGGTGCCGAGCTGATCGCGGTGCAGACCAACAACGCGACCTTCGGGTTCACCCCCCAGACGGAGCAGCAGCTGGCCATGTCGCGGCTCCGCGCCGCGGAACACGGACGGGCCGTGCTCGTGGCCGCCACCAGCGGGGTCAGTGCCGTCGTCGACCCGGACGGGTCCGTTCGGGAGCGCGCCGAGGTCTTCACCCGCGAGGTCCTGGTGGAACAGGTCCCCCTGCTGACCCGGTTCACCCCCGCGACCCGGCTCGGGGCGCTACCCGAGACCGCGCTGTCCGCCGTGGGGATCCTGGCCGTGCTCGCCGGTCTGGTGCTCGGACCGTGGCCCCGCCGACCCGCCGATGACGTGGCCGAGACCCATCCGGCGGGGGAGCAGCACAGCCGCAGTGGCCCGGAGGGGGTTCGCGCGTGACGGAGAGCTTCGTCGACCTGGGGCGGGTCCTGGTCGTCGTCCCCACGTACCAGGAGGCCGACACGATCGGGTCGGCCGTGACCAGGCTCCGGACCGCGGTGCCCGAGGCCCACCTCCTCGTCGTCGACGACGACAGCCCGGACGGCACCGGTCGGATCGTGGACGGGCTGGCCGCGGCCGACCCGCACGTGCACGTGCTCCACCGGCCCGGCAAGGCGGGGCTCGGCGCGGCCTACGTCGCCGGCTTCGGGTGGGGCCTGGACCGCGACTACGACGTCCTCGTCGAGATGGACGCCGACGGCTCGCACCCGCCGGAGCAGCTGCCTCGGCTGCTCGGGGCCCTCCGCCACGCCGACCTCGTCCTGGGCTCCAGGTACGTGCCCGGGGGCCGGGTCGTCAACTGGCCGCGCCGGCGCGAGGTGCTCAGCCGCGGCGGGAACACCTACGCCAGGGTCGTGCTGGGGATCCCGCTGCAGGACGCCACGGGTGGTTACCGCGCCTTCAGGCGGCAGCTGCTGGAGTCGATCGACCTGGCCGACATCGCGTCGCAGGGCTACTGCTTCCAGGTCGACCTGGCCTGGCGCGCCCACCAGCGGGGAGCCAGGGTCGTCGAGGTGCCCATCACCTTCGTGGAGCGGGAGGTGGGGGCCTCCAAGATGACCGGCGGGATCGTGCGCGAGGCGCTCTGGCGGGTCACGGTGTGGGGCGTGTCGCACCGGGCCGACCAGGTCAGGCGCCGTCTCACCGCGGCGCGGGGGAGGGGCGGCTGAGTGGCGCTGGTGCTCTTCGTCGCCTTCGTGGCGGTCCCGATCCTGGAGATCTGGGTGATCCTCCAGGTCGGCCAGGTCATCGGTGGGTGGCCCACGGTGCTGCTGCTGGTGCTGGACAGTCT
Organism: Jiangellales bacterium; assembly: GCA_035462375.1. Taxonomy (GTDB): domain Bacteria; phylum Actinomycetota; class Actinomycetes; order Jiangellales; family Jiangellaceae; genus DASTQL01. The sequence goes on along the minus strand of DATHUJ010000227.1, from coordinate 6,227 downwards.
GCTCGGAGCTTGGCTGCTCCGGCGCGAGGGTGTGCGCACGTGGCGAGCGTTGCGCGACGCTCTCGGCCAGGCCCGGCTCCCGGGACGGGAGCTGGCTGACGCCGGCCTCGTGCTCGTCGGCGGGACTCTCCTGCTGACGCCCGGCTTCGTCACCGACGCCGTCGGCTTCCTGCTGGTGCTGCCCCCAACCCGGCCGTTGGCCCGCCGCCTCCTCCTCCGACTGCTGGCGCGCCGCGTCGCGGGCGGGTCGTTCGGGGCTGCCGTCCTGGGCGGGGGTGCCCCGCGACCCGGTCGGGCACCCACCGTGGTCGAGGGGGAGGTCGTGCCGCCGGAGGAGGGCCCCCGCGCCGGGCCCCGCGGCGACGACGACCTGGACCCCCCGCCCGGGACGCACCGAGCCGCGCCGCCCTGAGGGCGACGCGGCTCGGTCGGGGTCGGCGGGTCCGGCGAGGGGGGGACCGGGAGCCCGCCGGTCAGGCCGACTTGCGTCGGCTCGAGCTCCGCGTGGTGGACTCGGTGAACCGGGAACCGCTGGCGAGGCGACCGGATCGCAGCAGCTCGAGGCGCTCGTCGAGCAGGATCTCGAGGTCCTCCACGCTGCGCCGCTCCAGCAGCATGTCCCAATGCGTGCGGGCCGGCTTGCCGACCTTCTCCTCCGGCCGGTCCGTCTGCAGTCGCAGCGCCTGGGCGCCGCACCGCGGACACTCCCACAGCGCGGGCACTTCCGCCTCGGTCGAGAAGGGAACCTCGAACCGGTGCCCGGCCGGGCAGTCGTAAGCGACCACCTGACGCTCGGCCAGCTCCACGTGGCGCTCGTCCTCGTACGACGTGGCGCCGAGACGGGAGCCACGCAAGGAGGAGCGCTCAGCCATCGTGATCAACCCTTCCGGGACCGCGGGACTTGCGTGATTCGTCATGAGAACTTGGCGACTGTCATTCCCCGTGACACCCCTGTCAACGCCTCGCCGCCGCCGGATGTTCCGCGCATCGGGACCCGGAGGTCGGCATCCCGGAGGGCGGGGGCCGTGAGATGTGTCACGTCCGGTGGCCGGCTCACACGACGGCCGGCACCTCGTTGCCCGCTGCCTCGATCCCGCGGCGTACGTCGACGCGGAGGAGCAGGACGAAACCGACGACGAAGAACACGACGAGCGCGACGATGGCGTTGCGGTAGGACCCGGTGAGCTGGAACACCAGGCCGAAGAGCAGGGTGCCGAACCACGACGTCCCACGCTCCGCGGCCTGGTACAGGCTGAAGTACTCCGCCTCCTTGCCCCGCGGGATGAGCAGGCTGTACAGCGAGCGGGAGAGCGCCTGGCTCCCCCCGAGCACGAGCCCGATGCCCGCCGCCAGCAGGAGGAAGGGGAGCACCTGTCGGGCGGGGAGGAAGTAGCCCGCGGCCACGACGATGGTCCACACCACCAGCGCACCGAGGATCACGTGTCGGGCGCCGTAACGACCGGCGAGCCGGCCGAGGAGCAGTGCACCGACGAAGGCCACGAACTGGACCAGCAGGATGGCCGCGATGAGGGTGCTCTCGGCCAGGCCGAGCTGCCGGTTGCCGTAGATCGAGGCCGCGTAGATGACCGTCTGGATGCCGTCGTTGTAGAAGACGTACGCAAGCAGGAACAGCAGCGTCTGCGGGTAGGCGCGCGCGTGGCGCAGGGTGTGGGCGAGCTGGCCGAACGCGTCGCGCAGGAGGCCGCCGCCGTCGACCCGGGCGACCCCCTCGGGCGGTCGGTCGCGCAGCCCGACGAACGGGACCAGGGTCCAGGCCCCCCACCACAGTCCGGCCGACAGGAGACTGATCCGGACGGCGTCACCGGTGGTGAGACCGAACGGGAGCGTCGTGACCAGGGCGAGGTTCGCGGCCAGGAGCAGCCCGCCTCCGAGGTAGCCCAGCGCCCACCCGCGGCTCGAGACACGGTCCCGGTCGGCCTCGGCGGCCACCTGGCAGAGAATGGCGTCGTAGACGACCAGCGAAGAGCCGAGGCAGGCGCTGGCCACGATGAGCAGCAGGACGCCGAGGCCCCAGTCGGCCCCGGTGACCAGGAACATTGCGGCGGCGGCGGCGGCACCGACCCATGCGAACCCGGCCATCATGTGGCGCTTCCGCGGTGTGCGGTCCGCCAGGGCGCCCACCACCGGGAGCAGGAAGACCGAGAGGATGGTCGAGACGGTGACGGCGTAGGGCGCGACCGACCCGGCGGCGAGCGGCACGCCGAGGAACGACACCCGTCCCGTACAGGGGTCCTCGGGCGTCCCCGGCGCCCCGCAGGCCGCCGTCTCCGCCACGGCCGTGAGGTACGGACCGAAGAGGACCGTGGCCGTCGTGGTGACGTAGGCGGAGTTCGCCCAGTCGTAGAAGTACCAGGCCCGCTGCTCCCGGCGGCGCGACCGCCCGTCGGCGAGCGGGCCGGGAGGGACGAGGGCCGTCACCGGCGGCCCGCCGGCTGCCAGCTTCCTCGCTCGGCCAGCACGTCGCGCAGGACCTCCAGGTCGTCGGTGACGATCCCGTCGACGCCGAGATCAAGCAAGCGGTGCATCTGCCCGGGATCGTCGACGGTCCACACGTGCACCTGGAGACCGAGTCGGTGCGCCGTGCCGACGAGCCGCTCGTCCACGAGGGTGAGCCTCCCTGCGCCCACCGGGACCTGGACGCACGCAGCGCCGTCGGGGAGCCACCGCTGCGCTCCGCTGTGGTAGGACGTGGCCCTCAGCGCGACCACCTCGCGCGGGCCCAGCGACGTGGCCAGCCGCGGTCCGGCCGCCGCGCGCACCGCTCGCAGCCGGGCGTCGGAGAAGGAGGCGACGCACACCCGGTCGACGGCCGCGGTACGTCGCAGCACGTCCAGGAGCGGCCCGATCGCCGCGGGTCGCTTGACGTCGACGTTGACCCGCACCTGCGGCCAGGCGTCCAGCACCTCGTCGAGCCTGGGGATCGGCTCCCGTCCGCCGATGCGCGCTCGGCGGATCCTGGACCACGGAAGGGTCGCGACCGTGCCTCGGGCATCGGTCACGCGGTCGAGGGCGTCGTCGTGGAATGCGAGCAGGACGCCGTCGGCCGTCGCGTGCACGTCGGTCTCGAGGTAGGAGTAGCCGAGCCGGACGGCGCGCTCGAAGGCCGCCATGGAGTTCTCCGGCCCGTGCGCCGCGCCGCCCCGGTGGGCGAGCGCCAGCGGGTGTGGTCCGCAGAGGTAGGGCCACCTCGACGTCCCCGCGGCCCCTCGAGCGGTGGCGCCCACGGCGCGGACGCTACCGCGTGTCCGCCGCATGCGCCCGGGCAGGCCTCGGTCACCCGCTCAGCACACCGACGCCGGCCGCGGCGGCGGCCCACAGCACGCTCGCCAGCGTCCCGATGATGAACCGCTCCGCCGCGCCCGGGTGGCGCAGCTCGGGGTACCGACCGAGCCCCTTGACCGCGAGGACGACGGCCACGCCCTCCGGCCAGCCGGCGAGCAGGGTGGCGGCCACCCCGGCGCGTTCCAGCAGGCCGATCCAGGCGCCCCCACGCAGCGCGCCGGGCTCGCTCGGGACCGGCTCGGCCCGGCGGTCTTGCCCCTCAGCGCCGATCGGGTGGCTCGCCAGGCGCAGGACCGCCACCGTCACCGGCCCGCCACCGACGACGGCCGCCAGCACGGCGACCGACAAGACCAGGCCGGAGACCGCGCCTTGCGGGGGCGGCACCGAGGCGGCCACGGCGGCGGCGGCCGCGAGCGCGACGGATGCGGCGGCCGGGGAGACCCACCAGACGTGGCGGCGCCCGGCCGCCTGGGGCAGCCACGCCGGCAGGGCGGTCCCCGACGCCAGGACCAGCAGGAGCAGGGTCGTCATGGCGCCGCCCCGGCCGCTCGGGCCAGCAGGTCGGCCGCGACCGGGCGGACGGACTGCTCGTGCGGCCACAGAGCGGCCTGCAGGCGCTGACCCACCGCCTGCCGGCTGACCCCCAGTCGTCGTGCGGCGGCGACCTGGGTCAGCCCCGCGCCCACCAGGTCGACGGCCTGCCACCCCTGGGGGGATCGACGCTGCACGAGCGCGGCGAGCAGCTGCAGGACGGCCTCCGCGTGCCGCGCCGCCGCGGCGTCCGGTCCGGCGACGGCCACGCCCTCGACGTGCCGCTTGGCCCGCTCCACGGCCGCGCGCGCGTGCTCGAACGCCGGGCCGGCGCCCGCCCGCGCGCTGTCCGGCAAGGGTCGGCGCACCGGCCCGAGACCCACACCGGTGCTCCACGAGCCGGCCCGGACGAGCCACAGGACCAGCTCGACGAGCTCGGCGGGGGAGCCGATCAGCCCCTGGACCTCGTCACCAGCCGTCCGCTCGAAGCGCAGCACCGTGGCAGCAGCCGTCCCGGAGCCGGCCAGGTCGGCCAACAGGCTCTCGACCCGGTCGGGAGAGGTCCGGCTGCGCCGCTGGTCGATGGTCACGACGGCCAGAAAACCGGACGGATCCGGCATCACTGGCATCGGACAAGCGTACAGCCTTTCTCAGTGGACTGCAAGGTTCACACCTTGCTGGTGCAGAGGCAGGGGTGTGGACCTGCTCAGGCGACCTCGCGGGGGAGGCTGGGACGGACCGGGCACACCCCGGCGGGGGCGACGACGAACACCCCGTGGCTCACCAGCCCGGCGATGCCGGAGGCGCCGGTGAAGGCGTCGTGCCAGGCGAGGTCGTCACCGTCGGCGTCGACCGGGCCCTCACGGCAGACCGCCAGCAACACGCCGGCCACCCCGTCGGCCTCCCGGGCGAGCTGACGGAGGAACGGTGCCAGCAACCGGACCCGCTCGTGCTGGGGCGGGCTCGTGGGCACGTCGTCGACCGCGACGACCAGCTCGACCCTGGCACCCGGTCCGGTGAGCACCAGGAGCAGGCAGCCGGGAGGCGCCTCACCACCCTCCGCGAGGCAGCGGAGCAACGCCAGGGCGTCGGAGGTCGAACCCACCGACGGGGGTGCGAAGTCGTCCATGGCGGTGAGCGTGGCCGGCGCGGCCTGTGGAGCGCGCGGGCCGTCCACACCAACGGCGTGGTAGGGGCGTGCTTGGCTGAGTCCGTGACCGCTGCCCGGGGCACCGCCCTCGTCCGCCCGCCCGGACCGCGCCTGGCCGAGGGGATCGTGACGCATCGGCCCCGTCGTCCCGTCGGCGTCGGTGTCGCACGGGCGCAGCACCGCGCCTACGTCGCCGCGCTCGACGCAGCAGGCTGGGCACCGGTGGTCGTCGAGCCCGCCGACGAGCACCCGGACGCCGTGTTCGTCGAAGACACCCTCGTCGTCGTGGACGACGTCGCGGTCGTCACCCGTCCGGGTGCGCCCGCCCGCCGTGGCGAGACCGCCGGCAGCGCGGCTGCGGCGCGCGCCCTCGGGATGCGCGTGGTCACCCTCGAGCCGCCGGGCCACCTGGACGGCGGGGACGTGCTCCAGGTGGGCCGGACCGTCTACGTGGGCCAGGGAGGCCGTACGGACGACGAGGGGATCCGACAGCTGGGGAGCCTGCTCACCCCGCTGGGCCGCACCGTGGTCCCCGTCCGGCTCGGCCCGGTGCTGCACTTGAAGTCCGCGGCCACGGCGCTGCCCGACGGGACGGTCGTCGGACATCGCCAACTGCTGGACACGGATGCCTTCCCGACCTGGCACGAGGTCGCGGAGGAGTCCGGGAGCCACGTGGTGCCGCTCGGCGGCAGCACGCTGCTCATCGCTGCGTCGGCCCCGCGGACGGCTGACTGGCTGGAGGACACCGGCTACGACGTCGTGCGGGTGGAGATCGGGGAGTTCGAGAAGCTCGAGGGCTGCGTCACCTGCCTGTCGGTACTGGTCTCCGGTCGCTGAGTGCCGACCGCGGCGGCTCGGGGCCGGGCGCTCCAGGTGCGGCAGCCCAGGGCCTGGGCGAGCGGACCCGGAGTGGCGTGGAACGCCAGCGGCCTAGGCACCTCCGGCGCGACGTGACACGATCTCGCAGGTGACGAGCAGTCCCGCCGCGGCACAGCACCTGCGCGACCTCGCGCGGCTGCGCCGCGTTCGCGACCGGATCGACCGGGAGTACGCGCAGCCGCTGGACGTCGAGGCCCTTGCCCGCGGCGCGAACATGTCGGCCGGGCACCTCAGTCGCGAGTTCCGGCGTGCCTACGGCGAGTCGCCGTACGCCTATCTGATGACGCGGCGCATCGAGCGCGCGATGGCGCTGCTGCGTCGTGGCGACCTCAGCGTCACCGAGGTCTGTTTCGCGGTCGGCTGC
>DATHUJ010000226.1:0-6837 GCA_035462375.1 Jiangellales bacterium | reverse complement strand
CGTTTCTGCGCTCACGGTCGACGGCCGGCCGGCACGCGGCATTGCCCCGCCCACCGCAGGTACCGAGGTCGACGGTGCCGCCTACTGGCAGGTGCAGGACGACGCTGAGCGGAAGTGGGAGCTCACCGTCCAGCCCCGCCCAAAGATCAAGAAGGGCGACAAGGTCAGGCTCGTCGTCACGTACGGCGGGGAGACCGTGCGGCCCAGGGACATCGGCGGGGACCTCTACGGCTGGGTGACCCAGCGCGACGGCGCCATGGTGGTCAGTGAGCCCGAGGGCTCGATGACCTGGTATCCGGTGAGCGACCACCCGACCGACAAGGCGACCTACTCCTTCGAGATCACCGTGCCCGAGGGCAAGGTGGCGGTGGCCAACGGTCTGCCGTCCCGGGATCCGCTGACCGAGGACGGCTGGACCACCTGGTACTGGGACGCTCCCGACCTGCAGGCCAGCTACCTGACGACGGCATCGGTTGGTGACTTCGAGGTCCGCCCCGTCTACTACTCGTCCAGCGGCGTGCCGATCCTCGACTTCGTCGACACCAAGCTCACGACGAACCAGCGCACCATCACGGACGCCAGCCTGTCGTGGCAGGACGACATGATCGACTTCTTCGAGAGCCAGTTCGGCCCCTACCCGTTCAACTCGTACGGGGCCATCGTGGACAACGACACCGTCTTCTACGCACTGGAGACCCAGACCCGGCCGGTCTACTCCGGCCAGGCCAACGAGGGAACGGTGGCGCACGAGGCCGCCCACATGTGGTTCGGCAACGCGGTGAGCCCGCACCGGTGGCAGTACATCTGGCTCAACGAGGGCTGGGCCGTGTATGCGACGTGGATGTGGAACGACCACCGCGGCATCCGTACGGTCCAGGAGGCGTTCGACATCTGGTACGGACCCGACCGGACGCCGGCCTACTGGGCCCTTCCCATCGGCGACCCCGGGAACACGAACCTGTTCGCCGGCCAGGTGTACGACCGCGGTGCGGGCACCCTCCACGCGCTGCGGGGCAAGGTCGGCGACGAGGCCTTCTTCGAAGGAGCCCGACTCTGGCTGCAGAAGTACAACGACGGCACCGGGACGACCGAGCAGTTCCAGGAGATCTTCGAGCAGGTCTCGGGCCAGGACCTCGACGAGTTCTTCTACATCTGGCTCTTCAGGCCGGAGAAGCCGGCCAACTGGTGACGACCGTCTGACCACCGGCGCGTGCGGCCCCTCGACCCACCCGGGTCGGAGGGCCGCGCCATACTCGCCCTTGTGCACGCATGGGGCCGGTGGCTGCAGCAGAGACAGACGATCGCCATCCTGCTCCTGCTGCTCGGACTCACGACCGCGATGGTCGGTGGGGTGATCAGCTCCTGGCCGGTGATCGCCCTCGGCGTGGCCGGCATGCTCGGCGTGCTCGTCCCGATGACCCTGGCCCGCCGTAGCGCCTCCCGCCACGGTGAGACCTGACGCTCAGCCCACGGCGCGCCGCTCGGCCGCAGCGGCCACGTCCTCGAGGTCGCGGGCCAGCTGCTTGCCCACCGACCTGGACATAGCCCGCCCCAACAGGCCGACCATCAGGCGCTTGACCGTCCCCTGCACCTCCGCTCCGAAGGTGAGCGTGATGTCGGAGCCGTCGCCGGCCGGGGCGAAGGCGAACGTCGAGACGTAGTGCACGCCACGGCTGTCGGACTCCACGGTGTACGACCGCCCGGGATCTACCGCGCTGACCCACATCTCCTCCGTCTGGGAGCGCCGGGCGATGGTCCGCGTCTCGCGCCACCGCATCCCCCGGGCGAACGGACCCGGCGGGGACATCACCTCGACCCGGTCGACGCCGCTGAGCACGTCCTCCCACGCGGCGACGTCGGTCGCCACCTCCCACACCGTCTCGGGCGGCGCAGAAGCGTGACGCGTCACGCTGATCGGTTCCATGCCCGCACCGTACGCGCCACGCCCGACACAACCCACGAGGAGCGGGCCGTCAGTCCGCCAGGTGCTCCCGGAAGAACGCGACCGTCCGCTCCATCGACAGCGGCCACGCTGCCTCGAAGGCGTGCGGCTCCCCGTCGTAGACCAGCAGTTCGGCATCCACCCCGGCCGCGACCATGGCGTCGTACGTCTCCTGCGACCAGGCGATCGGGCAGCTCTCGTCGGCCGTCCCGTGATGGATCAGCACCGGCTCCGTCACCCGGTCGAAGTACGTCCGGGGCGAGACCCCCCGCCAGAACTCGGGCGCGTCCTCGGGGGCGCCGTACGCCGCAACGACCTCGTCGGCCAGCGCCCGGCGCTCGGCCTGCCCCCGGGTCCAGCGCTCGAAGTTGTCCACCGCGTCGGAGCTGACCGGTGCGTAGACCACCGCAGCGCCCACCAGCCCCGGCCGGGCCACCAGCGCCTGGTAGGTCACGCCACCACCCATCGACCGCCCGAGCATGCCGATCCGGGCCCCGTCCACGTACGGGAGCCCCGACGCGCGCAGCGCCAGGACCGCGTTGATCGCGTCCTCGGCGTAACCGAGGCGCAGCCGCCGGTCGTTGCCCGGGTCGTCGTCGGACTGCGCGTGGTTGCGGTAGTCGGTGTGCAGGACGATGAAGCCGGCGCGGGCGAGGTAGTCCTGCTCGCGCCGCAGCCCGCGCCCGTTGGTGTAGACCGCCGGGTCGATGTAGCCGTGGTTGAGGACCAGCGCCGGGAACGGCCCGTCGCCCGTCGGAACGTTCATGACGCCCGAGACGCGCAACCCGCTGCTCCGGTACGTGACGAAGTACCGCGTGTACGCCGCGGGGCGGTCCAGCACCTCGCCGACCTGGAGGTCGCCCCCGTCGTACTCGGCCTGGGCGAGGGCCTCCATGGACACGGGGTGGGGGGGTTCCGGCGTCGGTGTCGGGGTGGGCGTGGGGGTCGGGGTCGGTTCCGGCGAGACGGGCGGGGACCCCGTCGCCGTCGTCGCCGGGGGTGGCGTCGCCGCCCCCGCACCGGGCTCCACCGATCCTGCGGCCGAGCACCCGGTCAAGAGCAGACCGGCGCAGGCCACCCAGCTCGCGACGGATCGGGCGGTGGCCACCCCACTATCCTGCGTCGCCGGCGCGCGCCGCGCACCCCGCCCGTCCCCAGCGGGTCAGCCGGTGCAGCGGGCCGGCACGACGCGTCCGCTCACCCCGCCCAGGCCCACCCGGCCGCCGTCGGGTCCCGGTGCCCAGCCGCTGATCGTCACCTCGTCGCCGTCCTCGAGGAACGTCCGCCGCGACCCGTCGGCCAGGGTGATCGGCTCCGTGCCGTTCCAGGCCAACTCCAGGAAGGACCCTCGCTCCCCGACCTCCGGCCCGCTGACCGTGCCGCTCGCGAAGAGATCTCCCGTACGCAGGGAGGCGCCGTTCGCGGTCAGGTGCGCCAGCTGCTGGGCCGCCGTCCAGTACATCGTCGCGAACGGCGGGCGCGAGACGACCGTGCCGTTCCACGACACCTCCAGCCGCAGGTCCAGACCCCAGGGCTCGCCGGGGAGATCCCGAAGGTAGGGAGCGGGCTCCGGATCCCGTACGGGTGGCTCGACCCGGGCCGCGTCGAGGGCCGCGAGCGGGACGACCCACGGCGACACCGAGGTGGCGAACGACTTGCCCAGGAACGGGCCGAGTGGCACGTACTCGAAGGCCTGCACGTCGCGCGCCGACCAGTCGTTGACCAGCACGACGCCGAAGACGTGGTCGGCGAAACGCTCCAACGGGACCGGGTCACCCAGCCGGCTCGGCACCCCTACGACGAAGCCGACCTCCGCCTCGACGTCGAGCCGCCGCGACGGCCCGTACGAGGGGGAGTCCTCCCCCGGAGCCCGCCGCAGCCCGCACGGCCGGACCACATCGGTGCCGGAGACGACGACGGTCCCGGACCGGCCGTGGTAGCCGATCGGTAGGTGCCGCCAGGCGGCGGGCAGGGAGGGGGAGTCGGGGCGGAAGATCTGGCCCACGTTCTCGGCGTGGTGCCGCGAGGCGTAGAAGTCGACGTAGTCGGCGACCTCGAAGGGCAGGTGCAGCCGGACCTCGGCCAGCGGGTGCAGGTGCGGCTCGACGCGCACGCGCTCCGCCTGACCGCCGATCAGCCCGGCGAGCCAGGCTCGGACTGCGGCCCACGCGTGCCGCCCGAGGGTCATGAACGGGTTCAGCGTGGCCCCGCCGAGCGCCTCGGCGGCGTCGAGGCCCGCAGCGGCGGCCAGGGGTGCCACGTCGAGCACCGAGCCGCCGATCGCGACCCCCACCCGCGGCTCCTCGCCGGGGAGGGAGAAGATCCCGTACGGGAGGGTGTGCGCCGTGAAGGGGGAGCCCTCGGGCACGGGGACCCAGCTCCCGGCCGTCACTCCGGGACCTCGCCGTCCGGACCTCCCGGCGGCAACTCGCCGTCCGGACCTCCCGGCGTGAGCAGCCCGAGTGCGACCAGGTCCTCCACCGGCTCGGCGATGCTGCACGTGCCGAACGACGCGAACCAGCGCCGGAGCCGGCCTGCCCCCGCCTCGTCGAGCGCCGCGGCCCGGGCGGCCAGTGCAGGTCCGTCCCGGTCGGCGAGCACGCGTGCCACGTCGTCGACGCCGCCTCCGTCGAGGGCCGACCCGACGGCCAGCAGCACGTTGAGGAAGCCGTGCTGCTCGAAGCTGGTGTCCGGCTCCGTCCGCCGTACGGCATGGTGCAGCCCGGCGGTCAGCTTGAAGGGCACGTCGAGGTCGAGGCAGGCGAGCACCCGCTCGGCGAGGGCGGGTTCGTCGGGGTGGGCGGCCGCCGAGGCTCCACCCGTCCGGAGCTTGGCTCGGTGGCCCGCTTCGGCGACGACCTCGAGGGCCTCGCGCCACCCGGGCGCCCACGGCACCTCGATCGACACCGGCCGGCGGTCGTCGGGACCGCCCAGCACGGCGTCGACGGTGGCCACCGCACGACGCGCGGCGTCGGCCGGTGCCTCACCGCGCAGCGGCATTTCCACGCCCGCCAGCAGCAGGCGGGTGTCGTCGGCCACCAGCCCAGCCACCTCGTGCAGCGAGCCGGTCCCGCGGTCGAGCACGACCGCCACGTCCAGGGCGGCGACCTCCGGGGTGGCGTCGAGGGCGTCGAGCAGGTCGGGGAGCCGGGAGCCGGAGCAGACAAAGGGGCCGACCAGGTCCGCGTACCAGGCGCTCACGTGGACCGCGTGGGCGGGGACCGCCTGGGCCATCGGCGCCTCCCCGGGGGGGAAGATCGCGGCGTCGTCGAGCAGGTCGCGCAGGAGCGGGGGAGGCGAGCCGGTCGGAGGCGAGGCGGTCGTCACGGGCTCGACCCTAGTCGGTTGACAGCGGCGCCCGGCCTGGCCATGGTTCTGATATACGGACAGGCGAGTCCGATTATCGGACGACTTGCGGTGAGCCGAGGAGGCAGACGGGCATGGCGTACTACCGGTCGGTCGGTGAGGTCCCGCCGAAGCGCCACACGCAGTTCCGGCGACCCGACGGCGGCTTGTACCACGAGGAGCTCATGGGGGAGGAGGGCTTCTCCTCGGACTCGTCGCTGCTCTACCACCGGGGCGTGCCTTCGGCCGTCGTCGACGCCCGGGTCTGGGACCTGCCGGACCTGAGCACCGTCGCCAACCACCCGCTCAAGCCGCGCCATCTCAAGCTGCACGACCTGTTCCCCGGGGAGGAGTGGAAGGCCGTCGACGTCGTCACGGGCCGCCGGCTGGTGCTCGGTAACGGCGACGTCCGCATCTCGTACGCCGTGTCGGCCGAGGCCTCGCCGTACTACCGCAACGCCATCGGCGACGAGTGCGTCTACGTGGAGTCCGGCGAGGCAACGGTCGAGACGATGTTCGGGGTGCTGCAGGCGCGCCCTGGCGACTACGTGATCGTGCCGCGCGCGACGGTGCACCGCTGGCTGCCGACGGGCGACGGACCGCTGCGCACATACGTGATCGAGTCCAACTCCCACATCACGCCGCCGAAGCGCTACCTCAGCAAGTACGGGCAGCTGCTCGAGCACGCGCCGTACTGCGAGCGCGACCTGCACGGGCCGGTCGAGCCGTTCGTGGTGGACGGCACGGACGTCGAGGTGTGGACCAAGCACCGCGGGCACGGGCCGTCGGGCGTCGTGGGCTCGGTCGTGGTCTACCCCACCCACCCGTTCGATGTCGTGGGTTGGGACGGCTGCCTCTACCCGTACACGTTCAACGTCTCCGACTTCGAGCCGATCACCGGCCGGGTTCACCAGCCGCCGCCCGTGCACCAGGTCTTCGAGGGCTGGAGCTTCGTCGTCTGCAACTTCGTGCCCCGCAAGGTCGACTACCACCCGCTCGCCGTGCCGGTGCCGTACTACCACTCCAACGTCGACAGCGACGAGATCATGTTCTACTGCGGCGGCGACTACGAGGCGCGCAAGGGCTCGGGCATCGGACCCGGCTCGGTGTCCGTGCACCCGGGCGGGCACTCGCACGGCCCGCAGCCGGGGGCGATCGAGGCGTCGCTGGGCAAGGAGTACTTCGACGAGCTGGCCGTGATGGTCGACACCTTCCGCCCGCTGGAGCTGGGCGAGGGCGGTGCGGCGTGCGACGACGGCGCGTACGCCTGGACGTGGAGCGGGCGCGGCCCCGGGGCCTGACCGGCACGCCTGAGAGTCGGTGAGGGGCCCGACCCGGACCGGCCCGGGTGGACCCCTCGCGTGTGTACCTGGACGGTGGCTAGACGGTGCTGCGGCGCCCCATCAGGGTCATGATCAGGCCGACGACCAGCACGATCACACCGATCCAGATGAGCCAGTTGCCGACGCCGCCGAAGCCGATGATGGCCAGCACGACGCCGACGATGATGAGGATGAGCCAGAGCGGCACGGGGGCCTCCTACGTCCAGG
>DATHUJ010000225.1:0-19294 GCA_035462375.1 Jiangellales bacterium | reverse complement strand
GCAGCCCCGTTCGCGGCACTGCGCCAGCCCTCGTACGCCGCCGCCCGAAGGATCCGTCACGGTGACGCCTGAGCGGTGACGAGGCGAGGCGCCTCGAAGTCACCGCACAACCCTCGATGGCGTTCGGCCGGTGGGCTGTGGGAGGGCGAGTCGGAGCCGCGAGACCGAATCTGGGTCGTCGGTGCCCTCACTGGACGGCGCGGGTCAGGTCTGCGCCGGGGGAGTGTGCGCTCTCCGGTGCGGTGCGTGACGGCGGCCGGACCACCTCCGCCACCGGGTCACGGTGTCGTCGTCGCCACTCGGAACAGACGCGATGACCTGGGCCGCGTCGCTCCCCCGCCTGCGGCGGCTTCGACGACGTCGTCTTCTTGCCTGTCGTCCTCGCGATCGGCTGTGCCCGAAGTACCTTACCTGCGACAACTACACAGCGTAGTACGGCTGGTTCACGATTTGCGTGGCGCCGCGACGGCCGTCCCACAGCCGCCAGCGCAAGACCCAGCTGAAGTCCGTCAGACTGGTCAGGAGGCTGCGCAGGCCCGGCAAGTCGCACCAGGTCCTGTCCGAATTGCCGGTTCGAGAAGTCCCATCAGGGGCACCTGTAGCAGGGCTACCGGGTCGGTGGCCAGCCCGTACAGCGGCACAACGGAACGTCCAGAGCGCGCACCGGACGGCCCGGGCGAGCCGGGAGCGGACGCTCGCCGGCGTTCGACGCCGAGACGTCCTTTCGCGCGAGGGGTGGGCCGCGACCAGAGGAGCGCTAGGGTCGATGGTGTCCGCACGGACCTCGGCTGGATCGACGTCCCGGGCGTCGGGCTCCGGCCGCGGTGGTTGGTCGGGAAGGCGATGCGCGTGAGAGCACTGCTGCTGACCGGATTTCCGGGGTTCCTGGGCTCTGCCCTGATCCCCAGGCTGCTGGCTCGTCGCCAAGGTGTCCGGGCCCTCTGCCTGGTCCAGCCCCAGCACCTGGCGGAGGCCACGCGCCGGGTCCGCGACATCGAGGCCGCTCATCCGCACACGCGCGACCGGATCGCGCTGGTCGAGGGCGACATCACCGAGCCGGACCTGGGCACCGATCCTGCCGCTCGCGACGTGCTCGACGAGGTGAGCGAGGTCTGGCACCTGGCGGCGGTCTACGACCTGACGGTCGCCGAGACGGTGGCCCGTCGGGTCAACGTCGACGGGACGGCACGGATCCTGGACTTCTGCCGGTCGCGGCCGCAGCTCAAGCGGCTGCAGTACGTCAGCACCTGCTACGTCAGCGGGCGGTACGAGGGAGAGTTCACCGAGGCCGCCCTCGACGAGGGACAGACCTTCCGCAACCACTACGAGTCCACCAAGTTCGAGGCCGAGATGCTCGTCCGCAAGGCGATGGCGGGCGGCTTGCCAGCGACGGTCTACCGGCCGGGAATCGTCGTGGGCGACTCGCGCACCGGCGAGACCCAGAAGTACGACGGTCCCTACTTCCTGGCGGCGTTCCTGCGCAGGCAGCTGCCCGTGGCAGTGGTGCCAGCGGTCGCCGACGCCGATCGCGTCCGGGTGTCCCTGGTCCCCCGCGACTTCGTGATCGAGGCGATGGACCAGTTGTCGGTGCCCGACCGGTCGATCGGCCAGACGTTCGCCCTCACCGACCCCGACCCACCCACCGTCCGTCGGCTCGTGGACACCTTCGCCCACCACCTCGGCAAGCGGGTGATATGGGTACCGCTGCCACTCGGTGTCACACGCGCGGCCATCGGGTCGGTTCCGGGGCTGGAGCGCCTGCTGGGCCTGCCGGCCGAAGGGCTGGACTACTTCGCCTCCCCGACCACCTACTCCACGGCCAACACGATCGCCGGTCTCGCCGGAACAGGTGTGGAGTGCCCGCCGTTCGAAACCTACGCCGGCAGATTGCTGGACTTCATGGTCGACCATCCCGAGTTCGACTCGTCGGCGATGGTCTGAGGACCCCGCGCACGGATCCGTCAGATCCCAGGAGTGAAGATGCCCAGGGCCAAGCCCGCTCTCGTGGTCAACGTCAGCCTCACCGGGCCGGACCGGGACTACGACGAGCACGTGACGTTCCTCCATCACGACTTCCGGATCGTCCGGGTTGGGACGAGCGGTGACGTCGCGGCCGCGGAGGACCTGGTTCGGAAGTGGGCGGAGGAGGCGGCCACGATCGCCGTGACCGGCCTCCGGGAGGCACGTGCTGCGGGGCTGTACGACGGTGAGCTCGCGGCGATCGAGAAGGTCAAGAACGCCACGTCGGCCGTGCCGGTCACCGACGGACACGCACTGCGCGACGTGCTGCAGGAATGGTCGATCCGGCACGTCCAGACCGAGATGCCGGGGTTCTTCGACAACGCGCGGACCGTGGTCCTCGGCGGCATGAACCACGACCGGACGACCCGCATCCTCCGCGAGTTCACCGACAACCTCGAGTTCGCCGACCCGGTCCTGCGCCTGGCCCTTCCCGCCAGGCTGGACTCCAACCCCCTCCTGGGACTGGCGGTGAGCGCCGGACTGTGGCCGATCCGCAGGCTGCCGGGTCTCGTACAGGAGCAGTTGCAGGCACCCGGCCATCGGATCAGCAACGCGATGACGCGAAAGGCCGCCCGCGACTGCGACGTCGTCGTCGCCACCTACGACGAGCTGATCGGCTTCGGGCTGGAAGACCTGGCCGGCAAGACCGTCGTCACCTCGGCGATCTCCGACGAACGGCTCGCCGAGCTGGCCAGCCGCGGCGTCGACATGGTCCTCGACGCCACGCCTCAGCCGTTCGACGTCACCGTCACCCCGGCGGTCCTCGAGGCCATGATGCTGGCCGTCACGGCGAGCCCCGGGCGCCTCACGAACGACGACCTGCTCGACATGATCGTCTCGGCCGGACTGGAGCCTCGGCTTCTCTACCCGAACGGGCCCAAGCGCAAGAGCCGGTTCGCGTTCGTCATCCACCCGCTGTCGCAGGAGTACTTCCGCACCGTCGAGCCGCTCGGCACGATCGCCGACGTGGCGCCCCACCTGGTGATGGACGCGGTGGAGAAGGCGATGGCGTACGCGCCGCCCTTCGTGTACAGCCACGTCACCGGCATCACGTCGCCGACCGGTGCGGAGGCCGAGGGCTGGCTCATCACGGTAGGTGGAACCCCCAAGGAGCTGATGGCCCACAAACCCGAGTTCACCTACGCCCGGCTGCTCAAGGCGGCCGAGACCGCCCGCAAGCTCGGTGCGCAAGTCATGGGGCTCGGTGCGTTCACCAAGGTCGTCGGTGACGCGGGGGTGACGGTGGCCAAGCAGGCACCATTGCCGATCACGACGGGCAACAGCTACAGCGCCTCCGGTGCGTTGTGGGCGGCGCACGAGGCGCTGCGGCAGCTCGGCATCCAGGAAGTCGACGACGAGGGACGGATCAAGGGCAAGGCCATGGTCGTGGGCGCCACCGGGGCCATCGGGTCGGTCTGTGCCCGGCTTCTGGCCCTCGCCAGCGACGAGCTGTGGCTCGTGTCGCCCGAGTCGGCCAAGCTGCTGGCGCTCAAGCACGACATCGATCGCGGCAACCCTCGGGCCGAGATCCATGTCGCGGCCACGCCCGACGACCACCTGCCGGACATGGATCTCATCGTCACGGCGACCTCGGGGGCCGGCAAGCGGGTCCTCGACATCATGCAGGTCAAGCCGGGCTGCGTGATCACGGACGTGGCACGTCCGCTGGACCTGTCGGCGGAGGACGTGGCCAAGCGTCCCGATGTGCTCGTGGTCGAGTCCGGCGAGATCGAGCTGCCCGGCGACGTGCGGATGAGGAACATCGGCCTGCCGACCGGCGTGGCCTACGCCTGTATGGCCGAGACCGTCGTCCTGGCCCTCGAAGGGCGATACGAGACCTTCACCGTCGGCCGCAACATCGAGTGGGAGAAGGTCAAGGAGATCTACAAGCTCGGCCTCAGGCACGGGATGAAGCTGGCCACGATCTCCGGCGTCAACGGTGTCTACACCCCGGAGGACATCGCCAGGATCCGCGAGCTGGCGCTGGCGGCTCGGGCCAAGGCCGCGGCCGCTGCAAGCTGATCCGCCGCGACGGGCGTCGCTCGACACCCTCCCTGCATCGCCATCCGCGGGTCGGGCGCTCGGGACCGGCGCGCTCGTCTGTCGATCATCGGTGAGGCAGTCGGACACGCCTCGCCGACCCTGTCCGGTTCCTGGACCGATGATCACCCGGCAGCGCCGGGCCAGAAGACCCGAGCCGCGAGCCGAAGGACCCGATTGCCGGGGTCCGGCCACCCCGCCGCCGTCCGGCGTGGCACAGTGCCGGGAGCGAGCGGAGGCACGCCTCGCCGGAGGCCACCCGGGGCAGGACATGGACAGCCACCTCGATATGGACGCGGCCGGCACCGACCGCCTGTGGCGCGGACGCCACGGCATCGGCCGGCGGACCGTGCTCGGCGGCGGTCTGGCCCTCGGCGCCATCCCACTGCTCCAGCTACCCCTCGCACAGACGGCCCAGGCACAGGCCACCTAAGACCACCGCCAGCGCTCGTGCAGCTCGTCGGCGGTGGCAACGGCACCATCTACGCGGTCCAGGCCGATGGCCGCCTGCTCTGGTACCGCAACAAGGGCTGGTCCACCGTCACCGCCAGCTGGGCCAACAACGGCAGCGCCCGGCAGATCGGGACCGGCTGGGCCGGGTTCCACCGGGTGATGGCCGACGCAGACGGTGCGATCTTCGCGCTGCGCGGCAACGGCGACCTGCTCTGGTACCGATACGTCTGCACGAACCTCGAGACCGGGGCCGGCTACTGGGCCACCAACAGTGGCTCCAAGATCGGCCACGGCTTCAACAACTTCGCCCGGGTCTTCGGCGGCTACAACGGCGTGATCTGGGCGATGAAGGGCGACGGGAGCCTCTTCTGGTACCGCTACCTGCGCAAGGACGGCCTCACCGCCGGGACCGCGTGGGCCGGAGGAACCCAGGTGGGTTCCGGCTGGAGCGGCATGAGCGACGTGGTCGCAGACACGGGGGGCGTCCTCTACGCCATGGCCGGGTCGCTCCGGTGGTACCGCTACGTCGACGGGGGCTCGAGCAACCGCTACTGGGCGAGCGGCAGCGGACGGGTCATCGGTTCCGGCTGGAGCAGCACCACCCAGAAGGCGGCGCTCTGCACCGGCTCGGGCGCCATCTACCGGATCGCCCTCGACACCGGCGCCGTCCCCGACCGCGACGACAAGCTCGTCGGCTACCGCCTCACCAACTGGACGACCACCGGCAGCCAGGGGCCCGCATGGTCCAGCCGCAACGGCACCGTGGTCGGGAGCGGCTTCTCCACCGAGGCCACCGCTGCGCTCCAGGGCTACACGACCACGCTCGACGTACGGAGGGGGAGCCGCGCGACCTTCGCGGTCTCCTCGACCTTCCCCAGCTACAGGGCATCCGTCCTCCGGCTGGCCCCCGGCACGGGCGCAGTCCAGGTTCGCGGAGCCGTGACCGTACCGGGCGGGCTGCGGCTGCTCCCGTCCGACTTCCGCACCGGCGGGTGCCGCTGGCCCGACTCGTTCTCGGTCGACGTCCCGGCCTCCTGGCCGTCCGGCCTGTACGCCGTCCGCCTCGAGGGCCCGGCCGGACTGCGTCGCCACATCCCCTTCACCGTTCGCCCGGTCCAGCCCTCGGCCCCGATCGCGGTGCTGCTGCCGACCAACACCTACCGCGCGTACGAGCACTGGGGCGGCCACAACCAGTACACCGTCGGCGAGGCCGGGCGGCGGCGCACGATGTCGCTGCTGCAGCCGTACGCGAACGTGCCGACAACGTCCAACGGGCGCAAGGACCACACGTGGTACAGCGACCAGCTCCTGTTGCGCTGGATGACCGGCCAGGGGATCGCCTTCGACGCGTACGAGGACCATGACCTGCACGTCTCGGCGGACTGGCTGCTCGGCTACCAGGCGCTCGTGCTGACCACGCACCCCGAGTACTGGACCGAGACGATGCGGACCAACCTGATCGGGTGGCTGGGCACCGGCGGCCGCCTCATCTACACCGGGGGCAACGGCCTGTACGAGCGCGTCACCTACGACCCCGCCCGCAAGGCGCTGACCTTCCGCCGGTCGGACGGGAGCCGCGACGTCTACCGGGAGGCCGGGCTGCCGGAGTCCCAGATCCTGGGCATCGCCTACGACCCCAGCACGTGGGGCAGCAACGCGTCCTTCCGGGTCGCGCGCGACCATGCCCTCTTCGAGGGGACCGGCCTCCGCGTCGGTGACACCTTCGGCGCGACCGGATACAACGGCCCTGCCAGCGGCTGGGAGGTCGACGCCCGGCTCGGCCTCGCCGGCGACGCACGGCCCGAGGAGGTCATCGCGGAGGGCTTGCACACCCGGCGCTCGTCCATGGTCTTCATGGAGCGTCCCAACGGCGGCTTCGTCTTCGGCGCGGGGTCGCTGACCTTCAACGGCGCGCTGAGCCGCGACGCCCGCCTGTCCAGGATTCTGCGCAACGTCTTCGACCGCGCCGTCGCGCCCAACCCGCAGCAGTTGGCCGAGGCGCCCGAGACCGCGACCCCGCGGCCGACCACACCGGTCGAGGTCCAGGGCGAGGAGAGCGCCATCCCGTAGCCGGCCCGCGGACGCTGCCCGCCTGCCGCACGAGACGGCGCCGCCGCCCAAAGCGGTTGCGGGGGCCTCGGGCGGGTAGCGTCTGTCCACGTGATGACCGCCCCGCCATCCCGGTCCGCGCTGAACGAGGCCCTCGAGATCGTGCGGAGCACGGGCATGAGCGCGTACGAGACGCTCAAGGCGGAGGCCGAGGCCGTGCCCCCGCCCGGACCGACGACTGAGGAGCAGGGGACGTGAGCACGCCGACCGAGCGGGCGCAGCCCGACCAGCCGGACCCGGGCCGGGGGCAGCCTTCCTCCCCCGATGCCGCCGAGCAGGCCCAGCCGTCGGTGGACCAGCAGGACCAGGTGGAGGAGCGGTGGACCCCGCCGCCGACGGAGATCATGGCCCTCGACCGCGCCTACCCCGGCTTCGTCGAGCGCTGGATGCTCATGACCGAGCGCGGGGTGGACGCGGTCATCCGCGACCGCGAGGCCCGTACGGAGGCGGAGATCGCCGACCTCCGGGAGGTACGCCGCCTCGAGCGGCGGGCGCAGGACCGCAACTGGTGGATGTGGTTCGTCCTCACCGTCCTCACCACGATCTTCATCTTCTCCGAGCGCGACCTGGCGGCGGTGATCTTCGGCGCCCTGGCGATCGGCGTGATGGTCAACGCGATGTGGCGCCCCCGGCGGGACAAGGCGGCCGCGGAGGAGCCCCCCTCCGGAGGCCCGTCACCGGCGATCTGAGGCAGGTCACCCTGCGGCGGCGCCAGCGACGTCGGTGACGGCTCGGCGGGCTCGTCTCCGGGAGTCCACGGTGAGCAGTGCGGCGGCCACCCCGGCGGCCACCAGGGAGCCCATGAGGACGCCCACCTTCGACTCGTCGACGAGGTCGCTCGCGGGGTCGAAAGCCAGGCCGGTGACGAACAGCGACACCGTGAACCCCACGCCGGCGACAGCGGCCAGCCCGGCCAGGGTCAGCGGCCCGGTGCCCGCGGGCAGCCGCCCGAGCCGCCACCGCACCACGAGCCAGGAGGTCCCGGCCACTCCGACGAACTTGCCGACCACCAGCCCCAGCAGGACGCCCACCGTCACCGGCGAGGACAGCGCCTCGCCCAGCACACCGCCGCGGAGCACGATGCCGGCGTTGGCGAGGGCGAAGATCGGCAGCACGACGTAGCTGCTCCACGGGTGCAGCGTGCGCTCGAGCCGCTCGGCCACCGGGACCGTCTCCCCCAGCAGGAAGCGGTATCGACGCAGCTCGGTCGCATCCAGCTGGTCGGGGACGCTCTCGCGGACGAGTTCACGGGCCGTCCGCTGGTCCAGGAGCGGCTTCGCGGGTGTCAGCAGCCCCATCGCCACCCCGGCGATCGTCGCGTGGACCCCCGACCGGTAGGTCGCCACCCACACTGCGACACCGAGCAGCAGGTAGACGGGGATGGACCAGACCCGGATCCAGCGCAGGGCCACGACCGCGCCGAGCAGACCGACCGTGACCGCGAGCCAGCCCACGGACAGGTCCGACGTGTAGAAGACGGCGATCACGGTGATGGCGCCGAGGTCGTCCACGATGGCCAGGGTGAGCACGAAGAGTCGGGCGGACGCCGGCACCCGGTCGCCGAGCAACGCCAGCACTCCCAGCGCGAAGGCGATGTCGGTCGCCATCGGCACACCCCAGCCGTGCGCCGCCTCACCTCCGGGGTTCAGGACCAGGTACACCGCAGCCGGCACCACCATGCCCCCGAACGCGGCGAGGATGGGCAGCGCCGCCGTGCGGGGCTCCCGCAGCTCGCCGGACACCAGCTCGTACTTGATCTCCAGGCCCACGACGAAGAAGAAGATCGCCATCAGGCCGTCGTCGACCCAGTGCCGCAGGTCCTCGACGATGGCGAAGTCTCCAACGGTGATCCCGACCCTGGTGCTCCACAGGGCCTCGTAGGACTCCGACCAGCCGGAGTTCGCCCATGCCAGGGCGACTAGTGCGGCGAGGAGCAGGACGATGCCACCGGCGGCCTCGACCCGCAGGAAGGAGGCCACGGGGCGGCCGACGTACCTGGCCAGGGCTCGGTCGCTGGCCAGCCACACCGGTCCGGTCCGCCAGAGGGCGTCCGCCTTCGGGTGCAGCCGGACCTCCTCCACGGGGTCCGGCTCCGGATGCTGGCCGCTCACGCGGTCACGCTAGCGGGACGGTCCGGGCCGAAATGGGGAGGAACCGGTCGGCAACGGCTGGTAGGGCTCCTCCGCCGGACCACGGACGCGGGAGGCTGACCACTCATCCGCCCAGCGCGGCCTCCAGGGCGGTGTAGGCGGCGACGAGCAGCAGGAGCGCGGCGAAGCCGGTCCGCAGGGCCGTGGCCGGCACCCGGCCGGACAGGCGGGCACCGACGACTGCGCCCACGACCGTGCCACCGACGAGCCAGCCGGCGACCACCGGGTCGATCGCGAGCCCGACGCCGAGGCGCGCCACCAGGGCCACCACCGACGTCACCGCGAGCACGAGCAGCCCGGTCGCCGTCGCCGCGTGCACCGGCAGCCCGAGGGCGAGCACGAGCACGGGGACCACGAGGAAGCCCCCGCCGACGCCTAGCAGCCCGGTGACGAAGCCCAGGGCCGTCGCCAGACCGAGGACACGCCACCGACCCGCCGGCGTGGTGACACCGCGGGTCACGGGCAGCCCCCCGCGCAGCATCGCCACGCCCGCGATCGCCAGCAGCACCGCGAAGGCGCCGAGCAGCGGCGGGTCGGGCAGCTGTGCCGCCAGCACGGAGCCCGCGGCCGCACCGGCGACGCCGAGGAAGGCGAAGCGCAGGCCGGTCCGCACCTGGACACGTCCGCTCCCCCGGTGGGCGAGCAGCCCCGCGCACGAGCCGACCAGGACCACGAGCAGCGACGTGGACGCCGCCTCGCCGAGACCCACACCCACGACGTGCAGGAGGAGTGGTACGGCGAGGATCGCTCCACCCCCGCCGAGCAGACCCATGACGGCGCCGAGGAGCAGCCCGAGCAGGACGAGCAGCCACGGATCGGTCATGAGTGAGCCGGGACCAGGTCAGACGACCCGGCCTTCCCGGCCCCCGCTCCCGACGACGGGGAACCCGACCCCGGCCCAGGCCTGCATGCCACCCTGGAGGTTGAGGACGTCGTAGCCCTGCGCGCGCAGGTGCTCCGTGACGATGCCGGACCGGCGCCCGGTGCGGCACACGGCCACGATGGTGCGGTCACGCGGGAGCCCGCCCGCGCGCCGCGCCAGGTCGTGCATGGGCACGTGCTCGGCCTGCGGGGCCCGACCGGCCTGCCACTCGTGCAGCTGGCGGACGTCGAGAAGCATGGCCCCCTCGTCGACGAGCCTCGCCGCCTCGACCGGCCCGACCTCGGCTGCGGCGGAATCGACCCCGTCGGAACCCGGCACGGCAGGCCCCGTCCCGCGATCGCTCGGCCTCCGGCGATGCCCGCCGAACAGACCCATCAGGTCCCCTTCCGTACGAGAGCCAGTCCAGTGTCCGCGGCCCGGGAGTAGTCGTCGTCGACGAGCACGACGTCGCGCCCGGCTCGGCGCAGGAGAGAGGCTCCCATGGCGGCCCGGAAACCGGACTCGCAGTGCACCCAGACCTCACCGTCGGGGACCTCGCCCAGACGCCCGGGCAGCTCGTGGAGCGGCAGCAGGACGGCGCCGTCGATGTGGGACTCCTCCCACTCCAGCCGACGGCGCAGGTCGAGGACCACCAGGTCGTCGCGCGCCCGCCGGGCGGCCGAGAGGCCCGCGAAGTCGGCGACCCGCGTCGTCTCGGTCAGCCGCCCGTCGCCCCAGCTGGCGGGGCCCCCGGCCGATGCCGCCGCCGGGCGGTCGATCCCGATTCGGGCCAGGTCGCGCTGGACGGCGTCGAGCACGTCCGGGTCGTCCCCCAGCAGGGTGAGCGGGCTGCCCCACGGGATCAGCCAGCCCAGGTACGTCACGGCGTTGCCGGTGCCCTCGAAGGACAGGCTGCCGGGCAAGTGGCCGGCGGCGTGGACGCGACGCGCTCGCAGGTCGACCACCCACTCGCCGGCCGCGAGCCGGCGGGCTACCTCGTCCGCGGTGGCGGTCGGCGGCGCCGAGAGGTCTACGGGTGCCGGGCCGGCGGCGTTGATGGGCCCCATGTGCCGGTAATACGCGGGGAAGGCGTCGAGCCCCGCAAGCAGCTCGCGTACGTAGTCGTCCTCGGCCTGCACGAGGACAGGGTTGGCGGTGTGCTGCTCCCCCATGGTCGAGGCCTCGACGCTGGTGGGCGTGGCGCTGCAGAAGGACCCGAAGCCGTGCGTGGGGTGCACGGTCGCCGCAGGGTCGAGCTCCGCGGCCAGCCGCCGTGCCGACCGCCACTGGTCGTGGGCGAGCCGTTCGGTGAGCTCGGGGGCCACGAGGTCCGGTCGACCGACGCTCCCCAGCAACAGGCTGCCGCCGGTGAAGACCGCCGTGTCCCGTCCGTCGAGCGACACGGCGTACGAGACGTGGTGAGGCGTGTGTCCCGGGGTGAGCAGCACCCGCCACGCCAGGTCGCCCACGTGGAAGGTGTCGTCGTCCGCCGCTGGAGTGCGGTCGTAGGCGACCTGGGCCAAGGCCGGAACCACGTAGTCGGCCCTCAGCAGCCGGGACAGCTCCAAGCCCCCGGTCACGTAGTCGTTGTGCAGGTGGGTCTCCAGGACCTTGTCGACCTGCAGGCGGTGCTCCTCGACGACGGCCAGGACGCGGTCGACGTCACGCTGCGGGTCGACGACGACGGCGCGGCCGCCGGCGTGCACCACGTACGAGCGGTCGCCGAGGTTCGGGGTCTCGAGGATCTCCACGGCCGGGCCGTCGGGTCCCGGGGCGTGGTCGGGGCGGTCGGACGAGCGCTGGGTCATGAGTGGGCTCCTGGGTGCTGGCCGGTCAGGCCAGGGCGAGGAAGAGCTTCTCCAGCCGGTCGCGACTCATGCCAGGCTCCTCGCCGCGACTCTCGGCGAGCAGGCACTGCTCGAGGCCGCTGGCCACGAGCTTGAAGCCGGCCCGGTCGAGGGCGCGGGACACGGCGGCCATCTGGGTGACGATGTCCGAGCACTCACGGCCCTGCTCGATCATCGCCATGATCCCGTCGACCTGTCCTCGGACGCGGCGCAGGCGGACCAGGACCTCGGCGGCGGACTCGGGATCGATCTGCACGCGATCTCCTCGGGGCGCGGGGCTGGACGCTCCGTAGTATACCCCCGTGGGTACCTGGGCTGCGGTCGTGCGGGTTCCGGGGCGGCTGGCGGTGGCGGGAGCGGCCTCGAGCCGGCCTGGATCGGGCCTGGCCTGGATCCGTGCCTGGATCCGTGCCTGGATCCGGCCTGGATCCGGCTCAGGGCGGGGTGGACGGCTCAGGGTTGGGGTGGAGCGGGCGCGAGCACGTCGACGAAGACGTGAGCGGAGATCCGGGGGGTGAGCTCGACGGTCTCGCCGCCGGACCCGAGCAGGACGCCGTCGTCGGTCGGCTCGGCGTCCACGACCCGGCCCGGGAGTGCCCCGGCCCGCCGCAGGGCGGCCATCAACCGCTCGTCGGTCTGCACCGGCTCGCTGATGCGGCGTACGTGGATCTTGGTACGGCCGTCCGCGACGGCCCGGTCGAGCGGCTGGACACCGTCGCGGAACTCCTCCACCTCGGCGACGCTGCCTAGCTCCTCGAGGCCCGGGATCGGGTTGCCGTAGGGGGACTCGGTCGGCGATCCGAGCAGGGCGACGAGCCGGCGCTCGACCGCCTCGGACATCACGTGCTCCCATCGGCAGGCCTCGGCATGGACGTGTTCCCACTCCAGCCCGATGACGTCGACGAGGAGCCGCTCGGCGAGCCGGTGCTTGCGCATCACCCGGGTGGCCAGCAACCGGCCGCGGTCGGTGAGCTCGAGGTGCCGGTCGCCCTCGACGGTGAGCAGGCGGTCGCGCTCCATCCGCGCCACGGTCTGGCTCACCGTCGGCCCGGACTGGTGCAGCCGCTCCGCGATCCGGGCCCGGAGCGGGACGATGCCCTCCTCCTCCAGCTCGAAGATCGTGCGGAGGTACATCTCCGTGGTGTCGATGAGGTCGCTCAACTCGGGCTGCTCCTACCGTCGCGGCTGGCGTCCGAGCCTATCCCGCGGCTCGAACCGCCGCCTCGGTCGACCAGCGTGCGCGCACCGTCCCGCCCCCCGCGACCCTAGCCGCACAGTGATCTTGCGGTCGCGGCGGCGCCCGGTCCACGGTGATCACTGTGAGCGCACCGTCCCGCCCCCCGCGGGGCTAGCCGCACAGCGATCACCCACCCAGCCGGCGCCCGGTCCCACCGAGATCACCGTGAGCCGCCCGTCCCGCCCCCCGGGATCCCGGCCGCACAGCGATCACCCACCCGCCCGGCACCCGGCCCCACCGAGATCACCGCGTCTGGCTGGTCCCGTCATGCGCGAATGAGGGCCCACACCGATCACGGCGTCACTGCAGAGGTACCGGTTGCCGCTTCCTCGTGCAGGTCATCGCCGCGAGGCATCGCCCAGTGAGTCGTCAGGCCGCCGGCGCGGGCGGAAGCCCGAGCTCCGCACGGCGCATCGCCCGAATCGTGCGAGCGTCCCGGACGGTTGCCGGCAGGGTGCGAATGATGTCGTCGGTGACGTATCGAACCGTCTGAAACCCCCGCATCAACAGGGCGCGGTCTCGTCGACGGTCCCGCGCCTGCTGCCAGGGGCTGCCGTGTGCCGCCCATCCGTCGGCCTCGAAGAGCAGCCGAGCCTCCTCGTCCGCGAAGTCGGCGACGGCCACCAAGGTGCCGTCAGGGTCGTGGATCTCGTATTGCGGGATCAGTCCGAGCACCCCGCCGGCGATGAAGCCCTTGCCCAGGACCACCTCGATGAAGGACTCGAAGCCAGGCCCGAGCTCCACACTCACCTCCCGGACCAGGCCAGTTCCGGCCTTGTGGGCCAGGAGCGAGAGGTTGTCGCCGATCTCCTCCAACGAGCACAGCTTCTCCCGCAAGGCGTGCGTCATCGCAGTGACGAGCTGGTCACGGTCGAGCAACTGGCCGAGGTCCACCAGGGTGCGGGCTGCGTCGGTCACGCGGACGCCATCGGCCCACCACCCGATGGGGAAGTGCCGGGTCCGGTGGAGCCTCACGCCTTCCGGCGCCGCCGCGGTCATCCCGAACGGGACCGAGAACCACGCCGACGACGGTCTCGGCGCTGGAATGAGCAGGCGCTCCGCCGCTGAGAGATGGCTGACCACGGAGAGGTTCCCCAGCCAGGCGGCCACCGCGTACTGGCGGTCGCCGAGCGTCGGCCTGGCGCTCCCCGGCACCCAGCACCCCGGCACGAACTCGTCCCATCGCCCGGACTTGCGGCGACGGGACACCGCCGAGGTGCTGAACCCGAGAGCCTCGAGCTCGGCCCTCGTGGCGAATCCCTGCTGCCGTACGAGTGCATCGAAGCGGGCATCACGCTTGTGCGGATCCGGTTCGAAGGTCGTCGCGTCCATGCCGACCACCTCAGCGGTCCGCCGATGCCAGGGCCATCGCCCGCCGCCGGCCTGTGGACGGGAACTGTCGAGACCCGGGTCTGTGGAAAGCGTGACGATCAGGCCCGGTACCGGCCGGTGACTCGCGAGATCACCGTGTGGCTCAGATCCCGCCCCCCGAGACGCCGGGCACACGCTCAGCGGCGCGGCCGACACCCGCGGCGGCGCGGAGATCACCGTGCGGCTCAGATCCCGCCACCCGATACCCCGACCACACGGTCGCACCGGCCCCGGAGGTGCGCCACCCCGCGACGAGACCTAGCCTCGCGATCATGCCGCGAAGCGTCCTGTGGTTCCGACGCGACCTGCGCCTGCACGACCACCCCGCCCTGCTCGCGGCGCGGGACGCCGGCGACGAGGGAGTGCTGCCGCTCTTCGTGCTCGACCCCGCGCTCTGGCGGCCGGCCGGCGCCCCCCGGCAGGCCTACCTGCTGCGCAGCCTGCGGGCCCTCGGCGGGGACCTCGAGCAGCGCGGCGGCCGTCTGCACGTGCGCCGGGGCGACCCGGTGGAGCAGGTCCTGACGGCCGCCCGGTCGACCGGCGCCTCCACGGTCCACGTCTCGGCCGACTTCGCCCCTTACGGCACCCGGCGCGATCGGGCCGTCGAGCGGATCCTCACCGGGCATGGCATCGACCTCGTCCGGACCGGCAGCCCCTACGCCGTCAATCCCGGCCGGGTCCGCACCAGGCAGGGCACGCCCTACTCCGTCTTCACCCCGTTCTCGCGCGCCTGGGCCGACCTCGGCTGGCGCGCGCCGGCGCCGCTGCCACGCGACATCACCTGGGCCACCCCACGGGGCGAGGGGGACGACCTCTACGCCGAGCCCGACCTCGGCGACCTCGAGCTGCCGCCCGCCGGCGAGCGCGCGGCTCGCGAGCGCTGGCGGGCGTTCCGCGACGACGGCCTCGACCGTTACGCCGACACCCGCGACCGGCCCGACCTCGCGGGCACCTCCCGACTGTCGCACCACCTGAAGTGGGGCGAGATCCACCCCCGTACCCTCCTCGCCGATCTCGCCGGCCGCAGCGGCAAGGGGCCCCGGACGTTCCGCCAGGAGCTGGCCTGGCGCGAGTTCTACGCCGACGTCCTGCACCACCACCCCGACAGCGCACGCGACTACTTCCGTACGGAGTACGGGCGGATGCCCCACGACGACCCGGACGAACGGTTCGACGCGTGGCGAGCCGGACGGACGGGCTTCCCCTTCGTCGATGCGGGCATGCGGCAGCTGCTCGCCGAGGGGTGGATGCACAACCGCCTGCGCATGGTGGTCGCGAGCTTCCTGGTCAAGGACCTGCACGTCGAGTGGCAGCACGGCGCCCGGCACTTCATGCGCCACCTGCGCGACGCCGACCTCGCCTCGAACCAGCACGGCTGGCAGTGGACGGCCGGCTCCGGCACCGACGCCGCTCCGTACTTCCGCGTCTTCAACCCGGTCAGCCAGGGCCGGCGCTTCGATCCCGACGGCGACTACGTCCGCCGGTACGTGGGCGAGCTCGGCCACCTCCGCGGCGGCGCTGCGCACGAGCCGTGGGAGCACCCGGACGGCTACGAGCACGGCTACCCCGAGCGCATCGTCGACCACGGGGGGGAGCGGGCAGAGGCGCTGCGCCGCTACGAGACGGTCCGGCGCTGACCGGCCGGTAGGGTCCGCCTCGTGCTCGTCGTCAGCGTGGTGAGTCTCAAGGGGGGCGTCGGCAAGACGACGGTCACGCTCGGCCTGGCCGGGGCGGCCAAGGCGCGGGGGGTGCAGGCGCTGGTCGTCGACCTCGACCCGCAAGCCAATGCCACGACCGTCCTCGACCCCGTCGACGTCCGGTTCACCGCGAACGACGTGCTGGCCGATGCAAGGTCCGGCGTGCTCGCCGATGCGGTGGCAGAGACCGCCTGGGGCGACTACGTCGACGTCCTCGCCAGCGAAGCGGCCCTGGAGCACCGCAACCACCCCGCGACCGGCACGTCCGCCGAGCACCGGCTGCGCTCGAGCATGGCGGGGTTGACCGGCTACGACCTGGTCCTGGTCGACTGCCCGCCCAGCCTGGGTGAGCTCACGAAGAACGCCCTCGCCGCCAGCCACCTCGCGCTCGTGGTCACCGAGCCGACCCTCTTCGCGGTCACCGGCGCCCAGCAGGCCCTCACCGCGGTCGACGTCGTACGGCGGGGCTTCAACCTCCGGTTGCGACCGGCCGGCATCGTGGTCAACCGCTACCGCGGCCAGTCCGGGGAGCACCGCTACCGGCTCGACGAGCTGCTCGCCGCCTACCGGGACCTCGTGCTGGACCCCGTCCTGCCGGAGCGCTCGGCGATCACCCAGGCGCAGGGCGCGTACGTGCCGGTCCAGCGCTGGCCCTCACCCGGCGCCCGTGAGGTGGCGCTCGTGTTCGCCCAGTACCTCGACCACCTGCTCGCCGTGGGACCCGCCGACGGCTCGCTCACGAAGGGATCGCGGTCGCGATGAGCCGTACTCCCCCCGCCCCCCGCCCGGCCCTGCGCAAGGCTGCGGACGGCAGTGTCCATCCCGCCTCCCCGCACCGGACCTCCCTCGCCGTCGACGCCGGCGACGTGGGTGCGGCAGCCGAGCGGAAGGGCAAGAAGGGCAAGAGCGCCAAGGGCAGGGACGAGCCCGTGGAGCTGTCGGTCACGCTGACCAAGGCCGAGCGCAAGCGACTGCGGCGCAAGGCCGAGGCGTACGGCTGGTCGGCCGAGGAGGCCGCCGCTCACGTCCTGCGCGTGTGGGCGGACGACTGACGCCGACCGACCCGGCCGGGCCGGCGACGGGCGCACCCGACGTGGCGCCAGGGCCAGCGGTTTCCGTGCGGTACCGGCGTGAGCGGTTCCGCGTGGGACCGGCGCGAGCGGTTCCGCGTGGGACCAGCGCGAGCGGTTCCGCGTGGGACCGGCGCGAGCGTCCCCCATAGGACCGGCGCACGCGTCCCGCGTGGGACCGGCGTCACCGGTCCCGCAGCGCGTAGGCGACGCCCAGCCCGCCCAGGGCGGTGAGCAGGGCACCGGCCACGAGCACGCCCACGGCCACGTAGCCGAGCCAGGTCGCCTGCAGCCCGACGGTCACGTCGGCCACGACCCCGCGCCGGCCCTCGGCGTCCATCAGCACCGCGGACCAGGACCCGGAGGTGACGTCCCAGGTCAGCTCGGCCTCGGGCCCGACCGAGGACGCGACCCAGAAGTCTTGGGTGGGCGGCGGGGCGGGGGCACCACCGGCAACCGGCTCCCGGGAGCCCCGGTCACCGGCCCACCCGTGGTGGGCGACGTCCGACAGGTAGTCCTCCACCCGGTCCTGCGGACCCACCCCGAGGAAGAGCGGAGTCCCGTCCGGGCTCGACGCCCCTAGCCGGACGGACTCGACCACGGCGTCGGGCAACCAGCCGGCCGGGCGGTCGAGGTGCACCGTGACCCCGCCGCCCGTGACGGCGTAGGTCCCCGTCTCGACCCGGGTGACCGGCGAGGTGAGGAAGCCGTCGGAGTCGCGACCGGCGCGGTCGGCGACGAGCAGGAGGCCGCCCGCGACGAGCATTCCCAGACCGGCGACGAGGGCGAGCGACGCGACGATCGCCACGATGACGCGGGTCGCGGTGTCCGGCCGTCGTGGGGTCCCGGGCGACCCGGGCGACCCTCCAGGCCGTGGGGCGACCGCCGCCGCCCGTACGGCGTCGCCGCCGGCGGGCCGGGGTTGCTGCGTACCGGTGGACATCATCGTGGAACCGCCTCCCTCGTCCCCTCCAGGCTCGATGGAGGACCGGGGGCTGCGGTAGCGCCGACTGCCCCGGCGGCCGGGCCCGAGGTCCCGCCGGTGAGGCGCTACCGTCGCGGACGTGGCGGATGCGGCTGGGACTGTGCAGCGGCCCGGAGCGGGCGCCTGGGTGCCCGCCGGAGGTGGGATCCCGGCCCTGCGGGAGGCGGCTGCCGGCTGTCAGGGGTGTGAGCTGCACGGTCCGGCGACTCGGACGGTGTTCTCCAAGGGGTCGCCGCTGGCCCGCGTGGTCCTCGTCGGCGAGCAGCCCGGCGACCAGGAGGACCTCCAGGGAGCACCGTTCGTCGGCCCGGCGGGGCGGCTCCTCGACCGCGCACTGGCCGAAGCGGGGATCGACCCGGTAGACGCCTACGTGACCAACGCGGTCAAGCACTTCCGCTTCACCCCGACACCGAAGCGGCGCCTGCACCAGACCCCCGACGCCGTGCACGTCGAGGCCTGCCGGCCGTGGCTCGCCGCGGAGCTCGCCGTGCTGGACCCGGACGTGGTTGTGTGTCTGGGCGCCACCGCCGTACGGGCGCTGCTCGGCCCGACCGTCCGGGTGATGCGCGACCGGGGTCGCCTCCTGACCCGGTACTCCGGAGCGGCCGAGCCCGCCGCGCGGCGTACGACGTGGTGGTTGGTCACCGTCCACCCGTCGGCAGTCCTGCGCGCGGACGACGAGGCGGTTGCGTACGGGGCGCTGGTCGCCGACCTGCGGGTCGTGGCCGCCGCCCTGTCGCTGGGGAGCCCCGGATGAGCCTGGTGGTGGAGCGCCGCTACTGCGGTCCCACGGCGTCGGGCAACGGCGGCTACGTGTCGGGGCTGCTCGCGCTGCGGGTCGGCGCCGACGCGGGCGGGTCCGCAGCTGTGGTGACGCTGCGCGTGCCGCCGCCGCTCGAGACACCACTGGCGACCGTGGCCGACGGGGACGGCGCGGTCCGGCTCCTGCACGGCGACACCCTCGTCGCGGAGGCCGCACGGTCGCGGATCGAGGTGGACCCGGTGCCGCGCGTGGACGTGGGCCGGGCGGAGGCCGCCGAGGCGTCGTACGAGGGTCTCGTGACGCACCCCTTCCCGCGATGCTTCGTGTGCGGGCCCCAGCGGGCACCTGGGGACGGGCTGCGGCTCTTCCCGGGGCGGCTCGACGACGGGCGGACGGCGTGCACCTGGACCGTGGCGCCGGACCTGGCCGGCCGGGCCGAGATGGTCTGGGCGGCCCTGGACTGCCCGGGTGGCTGGACCGCCGACATCGTCGGCCGTCCCATGGTGCTCGGCCGAATGACCGCCCAGGTCCACGACTTGCCCGCCGGCGGCGACCGGTGCGTGGTCGTGGGCCGCCTGCTGGGCGTCGAGGGTCGCAAGAGCTGGACCGCCTCGACGGTCTACGGGCCCGAGGGGCGCGAGCTCGGCCGGGCGCACGCGACCTGGATCGCGCTGCCACCCGGTCCCTC
>DATHUJ010000224.1:0-1516 GCA_035462375.1 Jiangellales bacterium | reverse complement strand
GCCGGCCAGGCCGAGCAGCTCGTCAGCGATGATCCGTTCCTCCGCGAGGGCCTGCTCGGCAGCTGGTGGCTCGAGCAATGGCTACCCGAGGGAGCCGCCCCGACGATGTCACCGGCAGGCCAACCATGAGTGCCGCAGCAGCAGCCGACCAGCCGCTCGTCGACCACTCCGCGCTGATCACCGGCGCCACCGCCGGCATCGGTTACCACACCACCCGCGCCCTCGCCCGCTCCGGCGCCCGGGTGATCATCACCGGCCGGAACCCGGACACCGGCGAGCGGGCGGCCGCGGCGATCCGCGACGAATCGGGAGCCGACTCGGTGACGTTCCTGCGTGCCGACCACTCCACCGTCGGCAGCAACCAGGACCTGGCCGACCGGGTCCGCGCTACGGTGCCCCGCCTGGACCTGCTGGTCAACAACGTCGGCGGCCTGTACCCCAACCGCTGGGAGACCCCCCGATGGGTACGAGGCGACACTGGCGATGAACTTCGTCGGCCCCTACACGCTCACGACCGAGCTTCTCCCCCTGCTCACCGGCGCACCGTCTCGCTGCGTCAACGTGGTCTCCGCCGGATTCAAGATGTGGAAGGTCGACCCGTTCACCGACCTGCACTCCACCGACCGGTTCGTCAGCGGCGACGCGTACGCCCACGGCAAGCTGCTCAACGTGCTCGCCAGCCTGGCCTGGGCCCGCCGCCTCACCAGCGACCAGATCACGGTCAACGTCGTCCACCCGGGCCTGTCCTGGACGCGCATGACCCAGTCGATGACCGCCCAGACGATCCCGTCCGTGCGGCTGGCCTGGCCGCTGCTGCGGCTGCTGCAGCGCCGGGGATCCCCCGCCAAGGCCGGCCGCCGCGTCGCATTCGTCGCGTCCTCCCGGCAGACCGTCGGCTACACCGGCCAGTACTTCGAGGGCCGCCGTACACCAAGTCGGCTGTCCACTCGCGAGCTCGACCCGCACAACCAGGACCGCGCCTGGACCCTGGGCGCCGAACTGATGGCGACCGCGCTCACCCACCGCCACCGCCAAACGCCCTGAGAGGGAGGTGTCGGCTCAGTGAAGATCACCTACGGTGCAGTTCTTCCGCTCCCTCCCGACGAGGCGTTCGCGTTCGTCGCAGACCCACTCAACTGGCCCCGGTTCTTCCCCGGCGTACGAGCCGTCGACAAGGACGACGACTGGGGCCGCGTCGGTGCCCACGCCCGGCTCACCAGTGTCATTCTCGGCCGGTCTCTGACCATGAACCTCGAACTCACCGAGTGGGACGCACCCACGGCATTCCGGTACACGGTCTCCCAGGGCGAAGGACCTGGCAACGACGACAACAGAAGAACCTTCCAACCGGTCCCCGGAGGCACCCAGCTGACCGGCACCACCGAGGTCCCGACACGACGCGGCCCTGCCGGGCTCCTCGACCGGCTACAAATGGTCCTCGTGCGCGCCGTGTTCGCGAAGGCGATGTCCCGCCTGCCAGCCGCAGCCGCAGAGCCCCGAAACCTCAACTGAACTC
>DATHUJ010000223.1:0-21268 GCA_035462375.1 Jiangellales bacterium | reverse complement strand
GGTCCTACTTCCTCGCCACCTACCTGCGCACCACCCGTGCCGTCCGGTCCGACCTTGCCGGCGGGGGCTTCGTCGACCCGGAGTGGGCGGAGCGCTGGGACGTTGCCTTCGCCGACCTCTACCTCGACGCCGTCGAGCAGTGGGACGTGTCCCGGACGGCGCCGGGGCCCTGGAGCGTCGCCTTCGAGGCCGCAAGAGGCGGGCCGCGACTGCCTCCCGTGCGGCACGTCTTGCTGGCCAGGAACGCCCACATCAACTTCGCCCTCCCGCAGGCGCTGCTGGCGGTCGTCGCCGACGACGAGTTCGACGACCCGGCGGTACTCACCCGCCGGGAGGCCGACCATGCCCGCATCGACGAGATCCTGGCGTCCCGGGTACGGGCCGAGGACGTCGAGCTGCGCGCGGTCGAGGAGCCCGGTGACCGTACGCTGCTGGACCGCCTGCTCGTGCCCTTCAACCGCAGGGCCACCCGGCAGTTCCTCCGCGAGGCGCGCGGCAAGGTGTGGCGCAACGCGCTCGTGCTGAGCCTTGCTCGGCGGGACGGGAGCCTGGACGCCCGGCTGGCCGAGCTCGAACGGCTCTCCCGGGCGCGGGTGGCGGACCTGCGGGCACCGGGGCAGGTCGTCGCGGCCGACCCCCCCGCAGCGCCTCAGCCCGCAAGATCACCGTGGGTGCACCGTCCCGCCACCGGGGACCCGGGCCACACGCCGATCAGCCGGCGCCAGCGGACGCGCCCCGGCCGGGAAGGGGGCGCTGACCTTGGCCCTTGTCGTGGAGCGGGTGAAGGGAATCGAACCCTCACTGTCAGCTTGGGAAGCTGATGTTCTGCCATTGAACTACACCCGCGAGACCGCCGACCGGGGCCGGCGGCGCGCCACACATGCTAACCCATCGCTTCCGGTGACCCGACCGGGTCGGGTCACCCTCCTGGCCCGGCCGCGTCCCCTCCGGGTCGCCGGTATCGTCCGCTCATGCTGCTGTCCGACCGGGACATCCGCGCCGAGATCCAGGCGGGTCGCGTGATCCTCGACCCCTACGACGAGGCGATGGTCCAGCCCTCCAGCGTCGACGTGCGGCTGGACCGGTTCTTCCGCGTGTTCGAGAACCACCGCTACCCGCACATCGACCCGGCGGAGGAGCAGCCCGACCTCACCCGCATGGTCGAGGCGTCCGGCGACGAGCCGTTCATCCTGCACCCGGGGGAGTTCGTGCTCGGCAGCTCCTACGAGATCGTGTCACTCCCCGACGACGTGGCCAGCCGGCTCGAGGGCAAGTCCAGCCTCGGCCGGCTGGGCCTGCTCACCCACTCGACCGCCGGCTTCGTCGACCCCGGGTTCTCCGGCCACGTCACCCTCGAGCTGTCCAACGTCGCCACGCTGCCGATCAAGCTCTGGCCGGGCATGAAGATCGGCCAGCTCTGCTTCTTCCGCCTCTCCAGCCCGGCCGAGCACCCGTACGGCTCGGACCGCTACGGCTCCCGCTACCAGGGCCAGCGGGGGCCGACGCCGAGCCGCTCGCACCTGAACTTCCACCGTACGAGGGTGTAGGCCGCGACCCATGGCAGAGCGCACCGTCCGGGTAGGGACGGAGCTGGCCGCCGAGCCCGCGGATGTCCTCGCCGCGCTGCGGCGCGTGGACACGTTCCGATATGTCGTCGGCGCGGCGATGGGATTCGAGGGCGCAGACGGCCCGTTACCGGACACCTGGCCCACCGACGGCTCACCGGTGGCGCTCCGCATCCGCCCCCTGCACCTGCCCGGTGGGTGGCGGCACACGATCCGGGTGGTGGAGCTCGACCCCGCGGCCGGTCGGCTGGCAACCGAAGAGGGCGGCGGACCCGTGTCGCGGTGGCGACACGTCATCACGGTGGATCCGCTACGCAGCGGCGGCTGCTACTACGTCGACGAGGTGACGATCGAGGCAGGCGGGTTCACGCCGCTGGTGGCCGCCTTCGCGGCGGTGTTCTACCGGTGGCGGCAGCTCCGGTGGCGGCGGTTGGCCCGCCGCCTGCCGCTCTGAGCCCGACTTCCTGGACTGCGTCGCACGTTTGATCGTCCCAGCGGTGGTGAAGCGTGCCCGAGAGGAGCACGATCATCCTCGACACCCTACGGAAGGAGAGGCCATGAGCAGCGTCGCCCGGATCTCGCAGATCTCGGCCCGCTCGGAGACCAGCTTCGAGGACGCGATCAGGGTGGGCGTCGAGCGCGCCAACCGGACCCTGCGCAACGTCCAGGGCGCCTGGGTGAAGGACCAGAAGGTCGAGTGCCGCGACGGCGCCATCACCGCCTACCAGGTGATGCTCGAGGTGACGTTCGTCCTGGAGGGCTGACCGACCAGGTCGACGCCGTGCCGCCGGTCGCGCCGGCGGCACGGCGTCACTGCTGGCCGGCGAGCTCCCGCTCGTCCTCGCCACTGCCGCCGTTGCCCGGTCCCGCGCCGTCCCGACCGCGCCGAACCGCAGCGAGCAGCAGCTGTGCCACGTCCTGCACCTCGACGCCCTCGGCGGTGCCGTCGGCCTGGGCGGCCGTCACTCCGTCGGAGAGCATCACGCGGCAGAAGGGGCAGCCGACGGCGATCCGGTCGGCGCCGGTCGCCAGGGCTTCCTCCGTGCGCTCGGTGTTGACCCGCTTGCCGATCCGCTCCTCCATCCACATTCGCGCGCCTCCCGCACCGCAGCAGAACGAGCGCTCGCTGTTGCGCGGCATCTCCACGAGGGGCAGGCCGGTCGCGCCGAGCAGCTCACGCGGCGGCTCGTAGACCTGGTTGTGCCGGCCCAGGTAGCAGGGGTCGTGGTAGGTGACGGTGCGTCCCGCCGACGCATCGACCGGCGCGACCGGCGTGAGCCGGCCCTCGCGGACCAGCCGGTCGAGCAGCTGGGTGTGGTGCACGACCTCGAGCTCCAGCCCCAGCTGCGGGTACTCGTTGGCCAGGGTGTTGAAGCAGTGCGCGCAGGTGGAGACCACCCGGACGGTCTCGGTCTCACGGAGCACCTCGACGTTCTGCAGCGCCAGCTGCTGGAAGAGGAACTCGTTGCCCGACCGCCGCGCGGGGTCGCCCGTGCAGCTCTCCCCGTCGCCCAGCACCGCGAACGTCACGCCCGCGGTGTCGAGCAGTTCTGCCACCGCCTGGGTGGTCTTCTTGGCCCGGTCCTCGAAGGCCCCCGCGCAGCCGACCCAGAAGAGCCAGTCCACCTCGTCCAGGGACTCGACGTCGACGCCGACCTGCCGGACCGGGAACGGCAGGTCCTTGGCCCAGTCCATGCGCTTGGAGGCGTTGACCCCCCACGGGTTGCCGGACTTCTCGAGGTTCTTGAAGAGTCCGTTGAGCTCGTTGGGGTACGAGGTCTCGATCAGCGTCTGGTAGCGCCGCAGGTCGAGGATGTGGTCGACGTGCTCGATGTCCACCGGGCACTGCTCCACGCAGGCGCCGCAGGTCGTGCAGGACCACAACACGTCCGGGTCGATGACCCCGCCGTCCTCGGCCGGCGCCACGAGCGGCCGCTCGGCCTCGGCGAACGCCGTCGCCGGGACGCCGGCGAGCTCCTCGTCGGTCGCCCTCTCCTCGCCCGCCATGTCCTTGCCGCCACCGGCCAGGAGGTACGGCGCCTTCGCGTACGCGTGCTCTCGCAGCCCCATGATCAGCAGCTTCGGCGACAGCGGCTTGCCCGTCGCCCATGCGGGGCACTGTGACTGGCAGCGCCCGCACTCCGTGCACGTGGTGAAGTCGAGGATCCCCTTCCAGGAGAAGTCCTCGACCCGACCGACCCCGAGGGACGCGTCCTCGTCGAGCTCGTCCATCGCCTCGAAGTCGACCGGCCGGCCGTTGACCGTGAGCGGCTTGAGGGCGCCGAGCGCCGTCCGGCCGCCGGCCTCTCGCTTGAAGAAGATGTTGAAGAACGCCGTGAAGCGGTGCCACGCCACACCCATGGTGGCGTTGAGCGCGATGACGACGAACCACGCCATGGAGATCACGATCTTGGCTGTGGCGACGACGAAGACCGCGTCGGTCAGGGCCGTCACCGAGAGGCCGGACAAGGCGACGACGAGCGGGTACGACCACGCGTACGCGACCTCCCACGACTCCACACCCAGCAGCGCACCCTCCAGGCCTCGCAGCAGCAGGATGCAGACGACGATCGCGAGGATGGTCGCCTCGACGTAGTAGGCCTGCCAGAACGTCGACCCGGCGAAGCGCGAGCGTCGGCCCATCCGCCGCGGGTGCCGGGCCTGGCGGATCGCGATCAGCGTGAGGATGCCGAGGCCGGTGAGCATGGCGATGGTCTCAGCCGCCAGCTCGTAGGGCCACCAGTGCCCGATGAGCGGCAGGGTGAACTCGGGGTCGAACAGCTGCCCGTACGCGGTGACGAGCGTGAAGAAGAGGAAGCCGAAGCCGATCATGACGAACCAGTGGGCGGCACCCACCGGCCCCCACTGCAGCATCCGGGTGTGCCCCAGGACCTCGCGGACCACGGTGAGCCCGCGTCTCCCGCCGTCTCCCGTACGGTCGGGGGCCGGCGTCCCGATCCGGACGACCTGGACGATGTGGGCGGCGGTCCGGGCCACCATCGCCACCGCGACCAGGGTCACGGCCAGCGAGATCACGATGGCTGCGGCTTGCATGCGGGCTCCCGTCGTGGCGTTCGACGTCGCTGGTGGCGTCTGGGGCGCCAGGTCACAGGCGACGCCAGGGCGACTCGTTGCTGGTCCTCGGAGGCTAATGCCGTGCGCCGATGCTACCCGTCGGTAACATCGTGGCGCAGCGTGCGACGTCTCACATGACCCCTCCTGTCACGCCGCCGACCTCCGCCGCTCGTCCAGCAAACGATCATCGGCCCGCGAATCGGGCGCCGACGCGGGGCCCGTCCCATTCGCCCACCGATGATCGTTTCGGGAGCGGCGCGGGGCCACGGCAGGGCTTGACCCAGGCCCGGGCCTCACCCCGCAGCCGCGCCTCCAGCCGCCGCACCGCACCCACGACCAGCGCTGCAACGTCCGCCTCGTCACCGGCCGCCAGGGCCTGCGTGCGGAAGGTCACCGCCAGCGCCGCCGCGGGCACCCCCCTCCGGTCCCGCGCACCGGCGGCGACCGATCCCAGCCCGGCCGTCACCTCGCCGTCCTCGCGGGACCACCCTCGCCGCCGGTCCTCCGCCAGCAATCGCCTCAGCTCGCCGAGGGCCCGCGGCCCCGACCCCGTACGGTCCACGAAGGCGGACCGGTCGGGGAAGAGCGCCCGCACCTGGGCGGCCGGCAGCGCGGCCAGCAGCGCTCGGCCGGACGCCGTCAGCTGGGCCGGCAGGCGCACGCCCACCGCCGTGACGAGCGTGGGCGCGGCCGGTGCGGACACCTGGAGCAGGTAGAGCGTCTCGCGCCCGTGCAGGACGCCCACCTGGCCGACCACCGGGACCAACCCACGCAGCTCGTCGACCAGCCGGACCAGCAGCGCGCGCGCCAGCCGCTCCAACGGGTCGTGCCTCAGGTACGCCGAGCCGACCTCGAAGGCCGCCATCCCCAGTCCATACGCACGATCCTCGGGGTAGTGAACGACGAAGCCCTCCGTCTCCATCACCGCCAGCAGGTGGTACGTGGTGGAGCGCGGCATCCCCAGCGACCGGGCCAGCAGGGCGGCGGGTACGGGACCGGGCTGGGCGGCGAGGGCGCGCAGGACCTCCAGCGCCCGGGTGGCGGCCGGGACGGGGCGGGTCATCGGCCCATCGTCGCAGGAGGTCTCGGATACGAGACACAACCGCCCGGTCGGCGCTTCCGGCGCCCCACCTGTGGGGCGTGCAATGGACCCATGACCGAGAACGTCGACCCCGCGGGCCCAGTCCTCGTCGGCCCGGGCCCCCTCGACCCGGCGGACGTCGTCGCCGTCGCCCGGCACGGCGCCCGCGTCGAGCTCACCGCTGAGGCGCTGGCCGAGATCGCCAAGAGCCGCGAGGTCGTCGAGGCGCTCGCCGTCGCCGAGGAGCCCTACTACGGCGTCTCCACCGGCTTCGGCGCGCTGGCGACCACGCACATCCCCGGCGACAAGCGCGCACGCCTCCAACGCAGCCTGGTCCGCAGCCACGCCGCCGGCTCCGGTCCTGAGGTCGAGCGCGAGGTCGTGCGGGCGCTGATGCTGCTGCGCCTGTCCACCCTCGCGACCGGCCGTACCGGTGTCCGGGTGAGCACCGCGCAGGCGTACGCGGCGATGCTGGCAGCCGGCAGCACACCCGTCGT
Organism: Jiangellales bacterium; assembly: GCA_035462375.1. Classification (GTDB taxonomy): domain Bacteria; phylum Actinomycetota; class Actinomycetes; order Jiangellales; family Jiangellaceae; genus DASTQL01. The sequence continues at coordinate 15,050 of DATHUJ010000223.1, read as the reverse complement.
CCACGAGTACGGCAGCCTCGGCTGCTCCGGCGACCTCGCGCCGCTCGCGCACTGTGCGCTGGCCCTCATGGGCGAGGGCGAGGTCCGGGACGCCGACGGCACCCGCCGCCCGGCCGCCGACGCCCTCGCCGCTGCGGGCCTCGCACCGGTCGAGCTGGCCGAGAAGGAGGGCCTCGCCCTCATCAACGGCACCGACGGCATGCTCGGCATGCTCGTCCTCGCCACGCACGACCTTCGCCTGCTGCTCCGGACCGCGGACGTGGCCGCGGCGATGAGCATCGAGTCGCAGCTCGGCACCGATCGCCCGTTCGCCGAGGACCTGCAGGCCCTGCGCCCGCATCCAGGTGTCGGCGACAGCGCCGCCAACCTCCGTGCCCTGCTCGCCGGCAGCGCAGTGGTCGAGAGCCACCGAGGTCCCGACTGCACCCGGGTGCAGGACGCGTACTCGCTTCGGTGCGCACCCCAGGTCCACGGCGCCGCCCGCGACACCCTCGCGCACGCCGAGACCGTCGCCGGCCGGGAGCTGGCCGCGGCCGTCGACAACCCGGTCGTCACCGTGGACGGCCGGGTGGAGTCCAACGGCTCCTTCCACGGCGCGCCGGTCGGCTACGTGCTCGACTTCCTCGCGATCGCCGTCGCCGACCTGGCCAGCATGAGCGAGCGCCGCACCGACCGGGCGCTCGACGTCGCCCGCAGCCACGGACTGCCGCCCTTCCTCGCCCACGACCCCGGCGTCGACAGCGGGCACATGATCGCCCAGTACACCCAGGCGGGCCTCGTGTCCGAGCTCAAGCGGCTCGCCGCACCGGCAAGCGTCGACTCCATCCCCTCCAGCGCCATGCAGGAGGACCACGTGTCGATGGGGTGGTCGGCGGCCCGCAAGCTCCGCCACAGCCTCGACGGCCTCGCTCGCGTGCTGGCCGTCGAGGTCCTCACCGCTGCCCGGGCCCTCGACCTCCGCGCCCCGCTCGCGCCCTCGCCGGCCACGGCCGCCGTCCGCTCCGTCCTTCGCGAGCGGGTCGCCGGCCCCGGCCCTGACCGCCACCTCGCCCCCGAGATCGAGCACGCCGTCGACCTCGTCCGTACCGGCGCCGTCGTCCGCGCTGCCGAGACCGCCACAGGAGTCCTGCGATGACCAACTCCCGTACCGCCGGCCCCCGTACCGTCCGGGCCGCTCGCGGCAGCACGCTCGCCGCCCGGTCCTGGCAGACCGAGGCGCCGATGCGCATGCTCATGAACAACCTCGACCCCGACGTCGCCGAGCGTCCGCAGGACCTCGTCGTCTACGGCGGTACCGGCAAGGCGGCGCGCGACTGGGCCTCGTACGACGCCATCGTCCGCACCCTCACCGACCTGCGGGAAGACGAGACGCTGCTCGTCCAGAGCGGCCGACCGGTCGGCGTCATGCGGACGCACGAGTGGGCGCCGCGGGTGCTGATCGCCAACAGCAACCTGGTCGGCGACTGGGCGACCTGGCCGGAGTTCCGCCGGCTGGAGAAGCTCGGCCTGACGATGTACGGCCAGATGACCGCGGGCTCCTGGATCTACATCGGCACCCAGGGGATCCTGCAGGGCACGTACGAGACCTTCGCCGCGGTGGCCGCCAAGAGGTTCGGCGGCACCCTCGAGGGCACGCTCACCGTCACCGGGGGCAGCGGCGGCATGGGCGGCGCGCAGCCGCTGGCCGTCACCCTCAACGGTGGCGCCTGCCTCGTCGTCGACGTCGACCCCTCGCGCCTGCACCGGCGGGTCGACACCCGTTACCTCGACGAGATGACTGATGACGTCGACGACGCCGTACGGCGGGTGCTGGCGGCCAAGGCCGAGCGGCGCGCCCTGTCGGTGGGCCTGGTCGGCAACTGCGCCACCGTCCTGCCGGAGCTCCTGCGCAGGGGGGTGGCCGTCGACGTGGTCACCGATCAGACCTCGGCGCACGACCCGCTCTCCTACCTTCCCGAGGGTGTCGCGCTCGAGGACTGGCGCGCCTACGCGGACGCCAAGCCGGAGGAGTTCACCGACCGAGCCCGGGCGTCGATGGCCAGGCACGTGGAGGCGATGGTGGGCTTCCTGGACGCCGGTTCCGAGGTCTTCGACTACGGCAACTCGATCAGGGACGAGGCCCGGCAGGGCGGCTACGGCCGGGCCTTCGACTTCCCCGGCTTCGTACCCGCGTACATCCGGCCGCTCTTCTGCGAGGGCAAGGGGCCGTTCCGGTGGGCGGCGCTGTCCGGCGATCCCGCCGACATCGCCGCGACGGACCGGGCGGTCATGGCGCTCTTCCCCGACGACGACCACCTGCACCGGTGGATCCGGGCCGCGCAGGACCGGGTCGCCTTCCAGGGCCTGCCCGCCCGGATCTGCTGGCTGGGCTACGGGGAGCGCCATCTCGCCGGCGAGGCCTTCAACGACCTCGTTGCCGACGGCACGGTGGCCGCGCCGATCGTCATCGGGCGCGACCACCTCGACTGCGGCTCGGTCGCCTCCCCGTACCGGGAGACCGAGGCGATGCTCGACGGATCCGACGCGATCGCCGACTGGCCGCTGCTCAACGCCATGGTCAACGCGGCCTCGGGCGCCACGTGGGTGTCGATCCACCACGGCGGCGGCGTCGGCATCGGCCGGTCGATTCATGCCGGGCAGGTCACCGTCGCTGACGGCACGCCGCTCGCCGCCCAGAAGATCGAGCGCGTCCTCACCAACGACCCCGGCATGGGGGTGATCCGGCACGTGGACGCCGGCTACGACCGGGCGGTCGAGGTGGCCGACGGGCGTGGGGTGCGGGTGCCGATGCGCGAGGGGGGTGGCTCGGGGGCGGCAGGGTCCGCTGGCGTGGCCGGGTCGGGCACCGGCCGGTCGGCTGCGGCCCAGCCCGGGACCGGCGGCGGCTGTGCCCCGGTCGACCGGTGATCCGCCGTCTCGGTGCCCGCCCGCGCCGCCCACGCACCTTGATCGCCGCTTCGCCTCGCGATCATGAGGGCCCACCGCACCCACCGCCGCCGCACCGTCGCATGATCGGGCCCGACCTGGCGGATCATGCGACATCCGCGCAGCGACCGGCGCGGCTACGCCTCAAGATCGCCGTCCGGCGTCCCGATCGTGCGACGGTGACGGCGTGACCTTCACCGACATGTGGGCCGCGATCGAGCCGATCGGGCGCGACCGGCGGACTGGGGGTTATCACCGTTTCGCCTGGTCCGACGCGGACCTCGCGATGCGGGACTGGTTCGAGGAAGCGGCACGACACCGAGGGTTGGCCGTCGAGACCGACCGTAACGGGAACCTCTGGGCCTGGTGGGGCGATCCCTCGGCAACCGACGTGCTGGCGGTCGGCAGCCATCTCGACTCCGTCCCGGACGGCGGGGCCTTCGACGGGCCGCTGGGGGTCGTCTCTGCCTTCACCGCGGTCGACAACCTCCGCGCGGCCGGCTGCGCGCCCCATCGCCCGGTGGCGGTCGTGGCCTTCGCGGACGAGGAGGGTGCCCGCTTCGGGGTGGCCTGTGCCGGCAGCCGGCTGCTCACCGGCGCTCTCGACGCCGACCGCGCTCGGGCGCTCCGTGACGCTGAGGGGACGACCCTCGACGAGGCCGTTCGCCGGGCCGGCCACGATTCCCGGCACCTGGGCGCCGAGCCCGAGCGGCTCGCCCGCCTCGGCGGCTACGTCGAGCTGCACGTCGAGCAGGGCAGGGGGTTGGTCGACCTCGGTGAGCCGATCGCCGTCGGCGAGGCGATCTGGCCGCACGGTCGCTGGCGGCTCGAGCTCACCGGCGAGGCCAACCACGCCGGCACCACGAGGCTGGCGGACCGCCGCGATCCGATGATCAGCTACGCCCACGCAGTGCTGGCTGCCCGCGCCGAGGCCGAGCGCCGTGGCGTCCTGGCCACCATCGGCAAGGTCCACGTCGAGCCCGGCGGCGTCAACGCCATCCCGTCCGCCGTGACCGCCTGGCTCGACGCCCGAGGCGCCGACGAGGCCCTCGTACGGGAGGTGGTGGCGGCGGTCGCCGCGGAGGGCAAGGCATCGCTGGTCGAGGAGTCGTGGACCCCTCCCACCACGTTCGACCCGATGCTGCGGGACCGAGTCGCCGCCGCGGTGGCCCGGGCCGCGGGCGGCGGCGCCCCACACCCGGGGGAGTCGACCGGGCCGGACGGCCCGGCCGGCCACGTCCCCCGCCTCCCCACCGGCGCCGGGCACGACGCGGGGATCCTCGCCGGCGCGGGTGTGCCCGCGGCGATGCTCTTCGTGCGCAACCCGACCGGGGTCTCGCACAGTCCGGCCGAGCACGCGGAGCCGGAGGACTGCCAGGCCGGCGTCGACGCCCTCACCGCGGTGGTCGAGGATCTGGCCTGCCGCCGTCGGGCCCACCCGGCCCGCCCGAGCTGAGGAGCCCGCCTGTGCCGCTGTTCCGCCGCAAGCGGGCTGCCGATAGTGACCCCCGCCCGGCCATCGCTGAGTTCTGGGCCTGGTGGGCAGGCGCGCGGCCCGAGTTGGCGGCGGCCCTGGCCGAGGGCGACCCGCAGCGCGTGGCCGGGGCTCTCAGCCAATCCGTGGGCCGCATCCACCCCGACCTAGACTGGGCGCTCGCGCCCGGGCTCGACGGGGCCCGGCACGCCCTGGTCGTCTCGGCAGGTGGCCGGCACGACCTTCGCGCCGTGGCACAGCGCTGGTGGCTCGCCGCCCCGCCGGCCGACGCCGAGTTCGAGTACCACCCCGTCCGGCGCCGGGACCCCGCTGCCGTCGAGGGGGTGCTCGACATCGACGACTACGAGCTGCCGCTGGTGGAGTTCGTAGCCGGGACGCGCTACGACGAGCAGCGTGGCCGCTTCGACCTGGCAATCCACCACCCGCTGTTCCCCTTGCTGGGCAAGGAGTCCAGAGCACGTGCCGCCTTTCTGGCACTGGAGGCCGCGCTCGGCGAGGACGACGTCGAGCGCTGGGTCGGCGCCGTCGACGTGACTCCGGACCAGCCGGTCGATGCCGTCCCGCTCGCCTCGCTGGGGCCGCTGGTCGACGTGTTGCGCCCCCGCGACGACGCGTGGGTCACCTTCACCGGGGCGACGCGCAAGGGACCGGTCGTGGGCGTGGTCCGCCGGCCGTTCTCCCGGGTCGACCGGCCGCTCGCCGACACCCACGTCGCGGTCTCCCTCCCGTACGAACCGGGAGACGAGGGGATGCCCGTCGCGCCGGACTTCGCGAAGCACGTGGACGGGTGGGAACGGCGCGCGCTCGACGCCCTCGGGGGTGACGGCGACCACGCGGTGCTGGTCGGCCACGAGACCGGGCTGGGCCGCTGCCTCGTGCACCTCTACGTCGACGGGCTCGAGGTCGACCCGGCTGCCATCGACCCGCTCCTGCCGGAGTGGTCGATGGGGCCGGCGCGCCGCCACGCCACCCGGGACCCGGCGTGGCGCGAGATCGGGCACCTGCTCGCATGACGGCTTGGTGGTGCGAGCACGCGTGGTTGCCGACCGGGCTCTCCGCGTCGGTCCGGGTGACGGCCGCCGCCGACGGCACGATCACGGCCGTCGAGCCGGGCGCTGCCGTCCGGCCGGGCGACGAGACCCTGCGCGGTGTGGTGCTGCCCGGCTTCGCCGACGCGCACTCGCACGCCTTCCACCGAGCGCTGCGCGGACGCACGCACACCGGGCGCGGTTCCTTCTGGACCTGGCGCGAGGCGATGTACGACGTGGCCGCGCGACTGGACCCCGACGGTTACCTGGCCCTCGCCACCGCCACGTACGCCGAGCTGGCCCTCGCCGGGGTCACCTGCGTGGGCGAGTTCCACTACCTCCACCACGGGCCCGGCGGGCGCCCCTACGACGACCCGAACGCGATGGCAGAGGCGTTGCGGGAGGCGGCCCGGCAGGCCGGTGTCCGGCTGACCCTGCTCGACACCTGCTACCTCGCCGGCGGCATCGGCACACCGCTCACGGGAACCCAGCTCCGTTTCGGGGACGGCGACGCCGCGCTCTGGGCCTCGCGGGCGGAGCGCCTCCGAGCCGACGACACGACCCGCTTCGGCGCCGCCCTCCACTCCGTGCGGGCGGTACCGGAGGACCAGCTGACCGCCGTCGCGACCGCGTTCCCCGAGGCCCCGCTGCACGTCCACCTGTCCGAGCAGCCGGCCGAGAACGCCGCCTGCCTCGACGCGTACGGCGTGACGCCCACCCGGCTGCTGCACGACCACGGCGCGCTCACCTCCCGTACGACGGCGGTGCACGCCACCCACCTCACGGGCGACGACATCGCGCTGCTGGGAGAGGCCCACTCGTACGCGTGCTTCTGCCCCACCACCGAGCGTGACCTCGCCGACGGCATCGGCCCCGCCCGGGCGCTGGCCCACGCGGGGGCGCGGCTCACCCTGGGCTCCGACCAGCACGCCGTCGCCGATCTGCTCGACGAGGCGCGGGCGCTGGAGATGCACGAGCGGCTGGCCTCAGGGCAGCGCGGCCGCTTCGACCCGGCGGAGCTGGTCACCGCGCTCACGGCCGACGGACACGAGAGCCTGCGCTGGCCGGAGGCCGGGCGGATCGTCCCCGGCGCCCTCGCCGACCTCGTCGCCGTGCGCCTGGACACCGTCCGTACGGCGGGGAGCGACCCCGCCCAGGTCGTGTTCGCCGGGACGGCGGCGGACGTCGCCACCGTCGTGGTCGGCGGTCGGACGGTCGTCGCCCTGGGCGAGCACCTGCTGGGCGACGTCGGTGTCCTGCTCGACCGCGCCATCCGGGAGGTCACTGCGTGACGACGACGACGATGATCGACGGAATCGGCCTGCTGGCCACCCAGGACCCGGCCGTCGGCGAGATCGCCGGGGCGGCACTGGTCGTGGAGGGCGACCGCGTGGCGTGGGTCGGCCGGTCGGTCGACGCGCCGGCGGCGGACACCCGGGTGGACGCGGAGGGGCGCTGCGTGCTGCCCGGGTTCGTCGACAGCCACGCGCACCTGGTCTTCGCAGGCGACCGCTCGGCAGAGTTCGCGGCCCGGATGAGCGGCCGCCCCTACGGGGCCGGGGGGATCCGGACGACGGTCGAGGCCACCCGGGCCGCGAGTGACGAGGAGCTGGCCGTCCGGGCCGCAGGGCTGGTGGCGGAGATGCTGCGGCAGGGGACGACGACCGTGGAGATCAAGAGCGGCTACGGGCTCACGGTGCGCGACGAGGCCCGCTCGCTGGCGATCGCCCGGGCACTCACCGACGAGACCACCTACCTCGGCGCGCACGTGGTCGCGCCGGAGCTGGCCGACGACCCCGCCGCGTACGTCGCGCTGGTGACGGGTCCGATGCTGGAGGCCTGCGCCCCCTCTGCGCGGTGGGTCGACGCCTTCTGCGAGCGCGGGGCCTTCGACGCCGACCAGGCCCGGGCGGTGCTGGAGGCCGGGGCCGCCCGCGGGCTCGGGATGCGGTTGCACGCCAACCAGCTCGGGCCGGGTCCCGGGGTGCAGCTGGCCTGTGAGCTCGGAGCGGCGAGCGCGGACCACTGCACGCACCTGTCGGACGCCGACGTCGACGCGCTGGCCTCGTCGGGGACGGTGGCCACCCTGCTGCCGGGGGCGGAGTTCTCGACCCGCTCGCCCTACCCGGACGCCCGCCGGCTGCTGGACGCCGAGGTGACCGTCGCCCTGGCCACCGACTGCAACCCGGGTTCGTCCTACACATCGTCGATGCCCTTCTGCCTGGCCCTCGCCGTACGGGAGATGCACATGACGCCGGCGGAGGCGCTGTGGGCGTCGACCGCCGGGGGCGCGGCGGCGCTGCGGCGGGACGACGTGGGGGTGCTGCGGCCCGGGGCGCGGGCCGACCTGGTGGTGCTGGACGCGCCCTCGTACGTCCACCTGGCCTATCGGCCCGGGGTCCCGCTCGTCGCCGCTGTCTGGCGAGCCGGCCGCCAGGTGGTTTGATGCCTCTCCCCAACGATCACGGCAGCCGCGTAAACAGGCGCCGAGCCAGGTGAATTCACCGTGGCGCGCACCCACTTCCCTGGCTGCCGTGATCACTGGGCCCGGATCGTCCGGCTGCTTGGCAACGGACACCTACCCGGGTGGTGCCGCGGCACGTGGGTGCTGAGCCAGGTGATTTCGCCGCGGCGCGCACCCATGTACGCGGCTGCCGTGATCATTGGGCCCGAGCGCCGGCGGCCCGGCTACGGTCGGTGGCATGGCCGAGCCTCAGCCCAACCCCCAGCCCGTCCCGTCTCACGTCTCGATCGCCGTGCCGCCGGAGCTGGAGGCGGGGGCCTACGCCGACTTCGCCAGCATCTGGCACACCCGGGAGTCGTTCGTGCTCGACTTCATCGCGACCACCGGCCCGACCCGGCAGGTCACCGACGACCAGGGCCGGACGCGCGCCCAGACCCCCAGCAAGGTGGTGTCGCGGGTCCGGATCCCCGCGGCCCAGGTCTTCGAGATCATGAAGGGCCTCGAGCGCCAGCTCACCGCGTGGGAGGCGGAGACGGGCCGGCGCGCGGGCGGCGGTCCCCCGGTCCCGCCCGGTCCACCGACGCCTCCCCCGGCGACCTGACCCGCGGCAGGGCCGACCGCGCCGCCGCCGCCGACGCCCGTGCCGCCACCGCCTCCAGCGGCCCGCGTCCGACCCACGTCCGCCACACCAGCCCCACGCCCAGCGCTACCAGGACGTGCCAGACGAGCGCGTACGGCAGGTCGCGCGGCAGCAGCGTCGACAGCAGCACCACGTGCAGCGTGTAGAGGCTCAGCGTCATGCTCCCGGCGGCCACCGACGGTGCGGCGAACCACCGCGGCCGCGGCAGCACCAGCAGGCAGCCGCCGAGCACCGCCAGCGCCACACCCGCCGTGTGCGCCAGGTCCAGCGGCGTCGTCGAGTGCGGCGCCACCACGGCGAGCCACCACCAGGTCGTCGTCGGCGTCGTCCCGTACAACGAGGTCTGCAGCGCGAGGTCGAGGTCCCGCCCGAGCAGGACCCCTGCCCCCGTCGCCTGGTCGATCGCGGCGCGCCCCCCGCCGGGACCGAGGAGCAGCCACGAGATCACCCATGTGCCCACGGCCAGGCCCAGACCCGCCACCAGCACCCGTAGAGCGGTGCCGACGCGGCGCAGCGGGAGCCGGCCGACGGTTAGACCCGCCAGGACGTACGCGGTCCACGCCAGCGTCGGGTAGTACCCCGTCAGCGTCAGCTCGCCCAGCAGGCGCAGCGGTGACTCCAGGGACGAGACGCTCGGGCTGTCGTACGACCGGTCCGGCAACAGCGGGCGCACCACGTGCCCGACCACGGGCAGGGCCACCGCCACCACCGCCGCAGCTGCTGCGAGGCGACCCGGCCCCCAGCCCAGGAACGGCAGCACCAGGACGAAGAGCAGCCCGTAGTGAACGAGGATCACCGCGACACCGGACTCGAGCTCGCCCAGCAGCAGGCCGACCACGACGATCACGGCAGCCCGCGCCACGACACCCCGCCGCGCGGCCCGCAGCCCCGGGCCGTCCGGTGGGCGCACCCCACCAGTCGCCAGCGCCAGGCCCACCCCGGCCAGCACCGCGAAGAGCGCCGCAGCCCGCCCGCTGGCCACCAGGAAGGCCGGCGTCACCCGCCCGTCCTCGACTGCGGGCTGCACATGGACGGCGATCATGCCCAGCAGGGCGAGCCCACGGGCGGCGTCCACGCCGACGATCCGGCGCACCGCGCTCAGCGCCGTACGGGGGCCGGCGGCGGGCCGGTCGTCCGGCCGCGGGTCGGTCAGCCGACCTCCTGGATGCCCGGAGGCAGGTGCCCGGTGCTCTTGCGCCAGTAGTCGGCGAGCTTTCGGCTGGCCAGCATCCGCGCGACGCCCACGACCGCGCCCGTCGCCACGGCCCAGCCCAGCGCCTGCACCCAGGTCGTGTCGGGACTCTCCGGGTTGGCCGGCGGCGGGCTGCCGGTGCCCTTCTCCCAGGCCGTCGTCGCGACCTTCTTCGCGGCGACACCTGCGGTAATGGCTGCCGCGAGACCGATCACCTTCCAGGCGATCTGCTCACTCTTGCCGGCCATGGGCCCTCCTCCGCGTCGATTCCCGTACGGGCCTCCGGCCGGCCGGCCCCGTCCGGTCCGGGCCGCCGGCCTCAACCGGAACGGTCCCACGGGGGGGACCGGGCGAAACGGCCGGACCTGCGGCGGCGCCTAGAAGAAGCCGCCCAGCAGCCAGTTGACCAGGGGGATCAGCAGCGGCGCGGCTGCCACGAGCATGCCCACCGCCACCGCCAGGGCGACCAGGCGAAGCCGGGTGCTCGGCCCGCCCGACGCGTCACGCATCTGTCTCAGCACCCAACCAGGCTATGCGCAGCCGACCCGTCGGCTCTACCGTCGTGAGACGTGACCGCAACGGAGACCCCGCGCCCCACCGGCTCCGCGCCGGAGGCCGTCGACCTCTTCCGCCGGGAGTTCCTCGAGGAGCTCCGCTTCGGCCAGGGCGTCGAGCTGGCCCGCGCTACCGCCAACGACCTCTACCTCGCGCTAGGCCGCACGGTGCGCCAGTACCTCATGGAGCGCTGGCTCGGGACCCTGGGCACCCAGCTCCAGCAGGGCGCGAAAGCCGTTGCCTACCTGTCGGCCGAGTACCTCCTCGGCCGCCAGCTCGAGAACGCCCTGCTCGCTGCCGACCTCGAGGGGACCGCCCGCAGCGCGCTGACCGGCCTGGGCCTCGACCTGGATGAGGTGTCCGCCCAGGAGACCGAGCCGGGGCTGGGCAACGGCGGCCTGGGCCGCCTCGCCGCCTGCTTCCTCGACTCGCTCGCGACGTTGCAGATCCCGGCCGTCGGTTACGGGATCCGCTACGAGTACGGGATCTTCCGCCAGACCTTCGTCGACGGCTGGCAGGTCGAGCGGCCGGACTCGTGGCTGGGGTCCGGCAGCCCGTGGGAGTTCCCGCACCCGGAGATGGCAGTCACCGTCGGCTTCGGCGGCCGGGTCGAGGACGCCCAGGGGGAGTGGGGCCGCCCGCGCCGCCGGTGGGTGCCGGACCACCAGGTGCTCGGCGTCCCGTACAACTACATGGTCCCCGGCTACCGCAGCGGCACCGTGAACACGCTGCGGCTCTGGCGGGCGCGGGCCACCGATGCCTTCGACCTGCAGATCTTCAACGCCGGCGACTACCTGCAGGCCGTCCGCGGCCAGGACGTCGCCGAGACCATCTCCAAGGTGCTCTACCCCGAGGACTCGACGCCGCAGGGCAAGGAGCTGCGGCTGCGGCAGCAGTACTTCTTCGTCGCCTGCTCGATCCGCGACTTCATCGACAGCACCCTGCCCGAGGGCTTCGACCTGCGGAGGCTGCCCGACCGGGTGGTCTTCCAGCTGAACGACACGCACCCGGTGGTCGCGATCCCCGAGCTGATGCGAATCCTCGTCGACGAACGCGGGCTGCAGTGGGACGAGGCCTGGGAGGTGACCACCCGCTGCTTCAACTACACCTGCCACACACTGCTCCCCGAGGCGCTCGAGGTGTGGCCGGTCGAGCTCTTCGAGCGGCTGCTGCCCCGGCACATGGAGATCGTGTACCAGATCAACGAGCGCTTCCTGGACGAGCTGCGCCGCACGTACCCCGACGACGAGCGCCGGGTCCGCGGCATGTCGATCATCCAGGAGCACCCGTTCCGGGCCGTACGGATGGCGTTCCTCGCGACCGTCGGTTCGGCGAAGGTCAACGGGGTGGCCGAGCTGCACAGCCAGCTGCTGAGGGACAAGGTGCTGGCCGACTTCTCCTCGTACTGGCCGGAGAAGTTCACCAACGTCACCAACGGCGTGACGCCGCGCCGCTTCGTCCGGCTGGCCAACCCGAGGCTGTCGGAGCTGGTCACCCGCCGCATCGGCAACGGGTGGGTCAACGACCTGGAGCGGCTGCGCGAGCTCGAGCCGCTCGCCGCGGACCCCGGCTTCCTGGAGGAGTTCGCCGCGGTCAAGGCCGCGAACAAGCACCGGCTTGCCGCGCTCCTGCTCGACCGCCAGGGCCTCGAGGTCGACCCGTCGGCGATGTTCGACGTCATGGTGAAGCGCCTGCACGAGTACAAGCGGCAGCTGCTCAAGGTGCTGCACATCGTGACCCTGTACGACCGGATCAAGGCCGACGCGGCGACGGATGTGGTGCCGCGGCTCTTCGTCTTCGGCGCCAAGGCCGCGCCGGGCTATCTCGCGGCCAAGCAGGTGATCGGGCTGATCAACGCGGTGGGGCGGGTCGTCAACACGGACCCCGACGTCGCGGGGAGGCTGACGGTCGCCTTCCCCGAGAACTACAACGTCACGCTGGCCGAGACGATCATCCCAGCCGCCGACCTGTCCGAGCAGATCTCTCTTGCCGGCAAGGAGGCCTCGGGCACCGGCAACATGAAGTTCGCCCTCAACGGAGCCCTGACGATCGGCACCCTCGACGGTGCCAACGTGGAGATCCGCGACCTGGTGGGGGACGACGACTTCTTCCTCTTCGGGCTCACCGAGTCCGAGGTCGAGGCGCGGCGGGCCGCCGGCTACGTGCCCGGCGAGGTCTACGAGGCCGATCCCGGGCTCAAGCGTGTGGTCGACCTGGTGGCCGACGGAACCTTCTCCGACGGTGACCGTTCGGTGTTCGGACCGGTGGTCGAGTCACTGCTGCATGTGGACCAATACCTCGTGCTGGCCGACTACCGCGCCTACGTCGAGGCCCAGGACCGGGTCGACGCCGTGTTCCGCGACCCGGCCCGGTGGACCGCCAGCGCGGTGCGCAACGTGGCCCGGGCCGGCTTCTTCTCCTCCGACCGCGCGATCCGCGACTACCTGGACCGGATCTGGCACGCCTCGCCGGTGGCGCCGGAGACCTCGCCGTAGGTCACGAAAGACGGGTTCGAGCACCGAACAGGATCGGGTGGGGTGTCCTCGGGCGCCCGCCCGCGTTCGCGTTCAATCGATCGCGGGGTTCTGCTGGCCAGAGACCAAGTCGATCATGCACAACCCCGCGGTGGTGCGCCACCGTGGACCGCGAGAAGCACCATGGGACCGCTCGCGAACCCATCGGCACCCATCGCAGCGGCTCGTGCGCTAAGCCCATGGGCTCCGACCGGCCGCGGGGAATGCCGACCCCCGTCCACAGGTTGAGTCACGTAGGCTCAACTCGGTTTGACAGGCCTCACCGGAGGTCGGAGACTTGAGCGAGCCGCACTCAACCAGCAAGCACGGCGCGACGAGCACGACACTCCACAGCACGCCCCAGCACCACTCCACAACCCACCCCACAACCCACCCCACAACCCACCCGGACGACAGTCCCACACGACCCACCGACCCGGACCCAAGAGTCCACAGGAGGAACCCGCCATGGCACGAGCCGTCGGCATCGACCTGGGGACGACCAACTCGGTCGTCGCCGTCCTCGAGGGTGGCGAGCCCACCGTCATCGCCAACGCCGAGGGCGCCCGCACCACCCCGTCCGTCGTGGCCTTCGCCAAGAACGGCGAGGTCCTCGTGGGCGAGGTCGCCAAGCGCCAGGCCGTCACCAACGTCGAGCGCACCATCCGGTCGGTCAAGCGCCACATGGGCACCGACTGGAGCCAGACCATCGACGGCAAGGACTTCACCGCCCAGCAGATCTCCGCGTTCGTCCTGCAGAAGCTCAAGCGCGACGCCGAGGCCTACCTGGGTGAGACCATCACCGACGCCGTCATCACGACCCCCGCCTACTTCAACGACGCGCAGCGCCAGGCGACCAAGGAGGCGGGCGAGATCGCCGGCTTCAACGTGCTGCGGATCATCAACGAGCCCACCTCGGCCGCGCTCGCCTACGGCCTCGACAAGGGTGACAGGGAGCAGCGGATCCTGGTCTTCGACCTCGGCGGCGGCACCTTCGACGTGTCCCTGCTCGAGATCGGCGAGGGCGTCGTCGAGGTCAAGGCGACCTCCGGCGACAACCACCTCGGTGGCGACGACTGGGACCAGAAGGTCGTCGACTGGTTGGTCGAAAAGGTCCGCGCGGCCCAGGGCATCGACCTGGCCAAGGACAAGATCGCGATGCAGCGCGTCCGTGAGGCCGCCGAACGGGCCAAGATCGAGCTGTCGAGCGCGACTCAGACCAGCATCAGCCTGCCCTACATCGCCCAGGATGCCGACAAGAACCCCGTCCACGTCGACGAGTCGCTCAGCCGGGCCCAGTTCGAGCAGATGACGACCGACCTGCTCAACCGCACCAAGGCGCCGTTCCGTCAGGTGATCAAGGACGCCGGCATCAACGTCGACCAGATCGACCACGTCGTCCTCGTCGGCGGCTCCACCCGGATGCCCGCGGTCGTCGACGTCGTCAAGGAGCTGACCGCCGGCAAGGAGCCCAACAAGGGCGTCAACCCCGACGAGGTCGTGGCCATCGGCGCCGCCGTGCAGGCCGGCGTGCTGAAGGGCGAGGTCAAGGACGTCCTCCTTCTCGACGTCACCCCGCTATCGCTCGGCATCGAGACACTGGGCGGCGTGTTCACCCGGCTCATCGACCGCAACACGACGATCCCGACCAAGAAGAGCCAGACCTTCTCGACCGCCGAGGACAACCAGACCGCAGTCACGATCCGCGTCTTCCAGGGCGAGCGCGAGATGGCGGCGGACAACAAGCTCCTCGGCCAGTTCGACCTCGTCGGCCTTCCGCCGGCGCCGCGCGGCGTGCCGCAGATCGAAGTTGCGTTCGACATTGACGCCAACGGCATCGTCAACGTGTCGGCCAAGGACAAGGGCACCGGCAAGGAGCAGCAGATTCGCATCCAGGCGTCCGGCGGCCTGTCGGAAGCCGACATCGAGAAGATGGTCAAGGACGCGGAGGTCCACGCCGAGGACGACAAGAAGCGCAAGGCGCAGGTCGAAGCCAAGAACCACGCCGAGGCGCTGATCCACTCCACGGAAAAGGCGGTGGCCGAGCACGGCTCCAAGGTCGGCGAAGGCGAGCGCAAGGCGATCGAAGACGCGATGGCGGATTTGAAGGAAGCGCTCAAGGGCGACGACGCAGCCGCGATCCAGGCCAAGACCAACACGCTGGCGCAGGCTTCGATGAAGCTCGGCGAGGCGATGTACAAGGCGCAGCAGGAAGAAGGCCAGCCGGGGCCCGGCGAC
>DATHUJ010000222.1:0-13091 GCA_035462375.1 Jiangellales bacterium | reverse complement strand
GCCACTGGGCGATCGTGATGGGCGCCGACGGGCGGCCCGAGTTCATCCCACCCGCCTCCATCGACCCCCAACGCCGACCCAGACGCAACACCCGATGGCGAAGACCCCACGCCGCCTGAGAGGCCGGACGTCAAACAAGCCGAACGACCACGCCCGCCGACAACGCTGACCCCGTGAGCGGGGCTCTCCGGCGGCGGTACGGCTCGAGCCACGAGGGTGTCGCTTGTGCATCGACCGCGGCCGCGGCGGTTTGCCACGTTCCGAGGGCCGCGTAGAGGTTGCCTCACCTCCCGTGCTTCTGAGACGAGCTGACACCAGTCGCTGTCCTCATGGCGCAACGAGGGCGTCCCTGCTCTACCACCACGTCGTCCACAACGACGGTGCCAGATCGAGCTCGGCGCCAGCACGGCCACGGCCACCGGAACCGATCATGCGGTGGTACCTTGGCGGTCCGAAGCGCCGGGTGCGCAGGGTGTGATCGTCGGTGGGCAGCCTCCGGGTCGAGGTCCTCGGGCGGGTCGGTGTGCGCCACGCCGGTGCGGCGGTGCCCCTGGGCGCGAAGGCCACGGCTCTCGTCTGCTACCTGGCCCTCGACCCGCGACCGCATCCTCGGGCGACGCTGGCCGGGCTGTTGTGGGGCGATCTCCCCGAGCAGCGCGCGCGGGCCAACCTGAGGATGGTGGTCGCGGAGCTGCGCCAGGCACTCGGCGACCACGTCGAGATCACCCCGACCGACATCGCACCCGAGCCGGGCTGGCAGCTGGACGTCACCGAGGTGGGCGACGGGCTCACCAGGACGGATCCGCGGCACCTCGAGGCCGCGCTGGCGGCCCTCCACGACGGGACCATCGCCGGACTGCAGGTCGACGGTGCGCCGGACTTCGACGACTGGTTGATGACCGAGCGCTCCCGGCTGCGTCAGCGGCTGGTCGGCGACGTCACCACCTCGTTGCGACGGCTCTCCGCGACCGCCCCCGAGCGGGCCATCCCCTTCGCCCACGAGCTGGCGAGGCAAGACCCTCTCGACGAGGGCGTGCACCGGCTCCTGATGGAGCTGTTGACCCTGACGGGGCGCCGGGCCGCCGCCCTGGCCCAGTACGACAGGTGCCGGCGTGAGCTCGCGGAGGCCCTGGGGGTCGACCCCTCGCCGGAGACGGTGGCGCTGCGCGACCGGTTGCTGGGCGGCGACCCGGACGTGCACAGGGGCGGGACTCCGGACGCTCCGCCGGCAGGCCGGGGGACGCGCGCCACCCGTCGGCTCACAGTGCCGGCCCCACCCGCCGGCAGCGACCCGCTGGTCGGACGCGACGACCTGCTCCAGCGCGTCGTGGAACTCGTGACGACGGAGCAACGGCGGGTCGTCACGCTCGTCGGCCCCGGCGGGGCAGGAAAGACCCGGCTGGCCCTCGCCGCTGCCGAGCGCCTCGCACCGGCGTACGAGGGCGGCGCGGCGTTCATCCCACTCGCCTCGGTGCCCGCCAACGCGCACGAGGCCGTCGTGGCCGCCGCGCTGGCGGACGCGCTCGGGGTGCCCCCGTGGCGCGACTCCCCCATCGACGCAGTGCGGCGAGCCCTGGCGGGGCGCTCGGTGCTGGTGGTGCTCGACAACGCCGAGCACCTGCTCCTGGCCGAGCTGGTCCGGACGCTGGTGGAGTCGGCGCCCGGAGTCACCGTCGTCTCGACCTCCCGCCGCCGGCTCGGTCTCGCCCAGGAGTGGTTGGTCGAGGTCGGCGGCCTGGCGTGTCCGCTGCAGGTCGGGCCCGAGTTGGCGACCGCTCCCGCCCCGGCCCTGTTCGCCGCCAGGGCGCGACGGGTGCGCCCGGACTTCGCCGTCGCCGACGACCCGGAGGCGGTCATCCGGATCTGCCGGCTCGTCGACGGCCTCCCACTCGCCCTGGTCCTTGCGGCGGAGTGGACCCGGACGCTCGACGTCTCCGCTGTCGCGGACCTCGTTGCCGGCGACTCGGCGGCGCTCGCCACCGACGACGCCGACCTCGAGGCGCGCCACCGCAGCCTGCGCTCGGTCCTGGACGCCTCATGGCGCCTGCTGGGGGACGACCTCCGGGTGCGGCTGCGTCGGCTCTCGGTCTTCCGCGGCGGGTTCGACGCGACAGCGGCGGCGGCCGTAGCCGACACCTCGCACACGCACCTCGCGGTGCTGGTCGACCGGTGCCTGGTCGAACGGGCGGAGGGTTCGCGGTTCGACCTGCACGAGCTGGTCCGCCAGGACGCCGAGCGACGGCTGGATGCCGACCCAGGAGAGGCCGACACGACCCGGGACCGTCACGCCGCCCACTTCGCGACCCTGGCCCGACGCATTCGAGCCGAGGACCTCGGCCACGGCCCGGACGTCCACGGCGCGGACGGCAACCGACCGCACGAACTGGAGGCCGACCTGGACAACGTCCGGGCGGCCGCGCGATGGCTCGCAGCGCGCGGGGACGAGGACCGGCTGGCCGACTGCCTCGGCGGACTCTGGCGGGTCGACCAACGTCGCGGCCGGTTCGTCGACGCGCTCGCCCTGCTCGAGACAGCGCTGGCTCGCGACCGGATCACGCCCGCGCGGGCGGCGGAGTGGCACACGATGGCCGGCGCTGCCGCGTACCAGCTCGGGCGGATGGACCGCGCCCTCGCGGAGGTCGAGGCTGGGTTCGCCGCGGTGGGGCGGCCGCTCCCCCACGGTCGGCTGGCCGTCGCGGCAGCGATCGCGCAGGCAGCAACGGTCCAGGCGCTCCACCGTCTGGTGCCGGTGACCCGTCGCCGGCACGACCACCGGCGCGAGACGGTGGCTGCGCTCAGCCTCCTCGCCAACGCCACCTACTTCCTCCAGCAGCCGACGCCCTCGCTGCTGTACACGATCCTCGAGGCCAACGCCGCCGACAGCGCCGACGAGGCCGAGGCCGCCAGCTGTGCATACGCCGAGCTCGCGGTCGCCCTGGCGATGCGGCGGCGACGCCGGCTGGCCGCCTGGTTCGGGAAGCGGGCAGACGCCCGCGCCACGGTGGCCACCGACTCCGACCTGCTCGCCACCGCGCTCCAGAGCAGGGCCGTCGCACACCTCGGCGAGGCGGCATGGAACCAGGCGGACGCGACGGTCTCCCGGGGGCTGGCGCTCGGGAGCGCGCAGGTGGGGCACCGCCTGGCCGAGTGGTACGGCCTTGCCGGCGTCGCAGCCCAGATGCAGGCTCGCCACGGCGCCGCCCAGAGGGCCTTCGCGACGGCACTCGCCGCAGCGGAGGAGGCCGGCGACGAGCTCGCCGTCGTCTGGTGCCGTAACGGACTGAGTGATGCGGAGCTCGGCCTGGGCGGTGACCTCGAGGAGGTGCGCGCGGGGCAGGCCGCGGCGCTCGACCTGAGCCGCCGGCTGACCGCCCAGGAGCGGCTGTCGTGTGCCGCGACCATGGGTGCGATGCAGCTGGCCGAGGGCCACACACGGGAGGCAGCCGGCGCGGCCCGCTTGGCCCTCGAAGCCCTGCCCGACGTCCGCTTCCGGCCCGTGTGGTCGCTCGACGCCTACGGCCACCTGGCCCAGGTATGGCTCGGCGTCTGGCAGCGGGAGGACGAACCGGAGCCCGAGGTGACCCGCGCGGCGAAATGGGCGTGCCGGGAGCTGCACCGGCTCGCCCGGACGTACCCGGTGGCCCGGTCGCGGTCGGCCTGGGCTCGGGGCTGGATGGCCTGGTTGAGCGGGCACCCTCGACGCGCCCGCGTGGTGTGGCGCCAGGGCGTCGACGCGGCCCGCCGGCTCGGGATGCCCTACGACGAGGCGCGCATCCACGCGGCCCTCGCAGACACGGCAGAGACAACCGAGGTGGCGGCGGAGTGCCTCACCCGGGCCCATGAGCTGGTGGGCGGACTGGGCCTCCGTCCGCACCTGCTCCACCTCGTCCCGACTCCCCGGACCGCTGACCCCGGCCGCTGACCCCGGCCGCCGACCGGACCGCTGACCCCGGCCGCTGACCTGGGTCGACACCGACGGGCCCCGTGACCGACGCCGCACTGACGACTGACTGACGGCCGACTGACGGCGCACGAAGGACGCTGAGCGATCTCCAGCGAGCAGGAGGCCACGATGACCGTCAACACCCTCGACGCAGGCCACAGACTGGACCGGCTCGTCACCCTCGAGACTGCGCTCGCCGCGACATCCGACGACGCGGTCCGCTGGTACGGCCAGGCCATCAGCCGGACCGAGGCGGCCCAGGCCCGGACCTTCGGCGACACGGGTGCCTTCGTGCGTGCCGACGGTGCCGTGCTCACGGACGACCGCGGCGACGAGTACCTCGACTGCCTCGCCGGCTTCGGCGCGGTGAACCTGGGTCACAACCACCCGGAGCTGGTCGAGGCGATGGAACTGGTCGCCGGGCGGCCCGAGTACGTGCAGGTGTGGCCGTCCCCCCTCGTACCGGCCCTAGCGCTCTCGCTGACCCGGATCGCTCCCGGCGACCTCGACCGCGTCTTCCTCTGCAACAGCGGGACGGAGGCGGTCGAGGCGGCGATCAAGCTGGTCCGTGGGAGCAGCGACCGGATCGGCCTGCTCTCGACCGACGGCGCCTTCCACGGCAAGACGATGGGGTCGCTGTCGGTGTCGGGACGGGAGGTCTACCGCCGCCCCTTCGGTCCGCTGGTGCCCGGCTGCGACCGCGTCCCCTTCGGCGACCTCGAGGCGCTCGAGCAGGCCCTCCGCACCCGTGCGTACGGGGGATTCTTCGTCGAGCCGGTCCAGGGGGAGGCCGGGGTCGTCTTGCCACCGGAGGGCTACCTCAGGGGCGCGGAGGAGCTGTGCCGGGCGACCGGGACCCTGCTGGTCGTCGACGAGGTCCAGACCGGCATCGGCCGTACGGGGACGATGTTCGCCTGCGACCGCGAGGGCGTGTCCCCCGACGTGCTCTGCCTGGCCAAGGGGCTGGGCGGTGGACTCGTCCCGATCGGCGCCTGCCTGGCGCGGCGGGAGGTGTGGGACGCGGTCTACGGGACGCGGGCGACGGCCGGCCTGCACAGCTCGACCTTCGCGGGCGGCACCCGGGTGTGCGCGGTCGCGCTCAAGACGCTGGAGGTCGTGTTGCGGGACCGGCTCCCGGAGCGTGCCGACGCCGTCGGGACCCGGCTGCTGGAGCGGCTGAGGAACATCGCCACGCGCCACCAGCTGGTGGATGAGGTCCGGGGGCGGGGGCTGCTCATCGGCCTCCAGCTCGCCTCTCCCCGACTGGGCACCGGACTGGCCCGCGAGTACGCCGGGGCGGTTGTCGCCGCGTTGCTGTGGCAGGAGCACCGCATCGTCACGATCAACACGCTGAACAACCCGAACGTGGTGCGCGTCGAACCGCCACTCGTGCTCACCGACGAGCAGGCCGACCGCGTGGCCGACGCCGTCGAGGCAGTGGCCCGGGCCAACCGAGGCGTCCTGGGAGCGACCCTCCGGGTCGGTGTCCGCGGCCTCCGGCGGCGCTCCCGGTGACGTCCTCGGCTCGGGGCGGGCCGGACCCGCTCACAGGTACGGGTTGCTCGGCGCGGTGGTCTCGACCACCGACGCCGCCTGGATGAGTGCCGGGACGGTCCGCGGGTCCTCCGCGTCGGAGGCCACGTAGGTCCCGATCACCTCGACCCAGGTGTCCGCAGGGGGCGCCGGCTGGCCCACGACCTCGACCTTGACGGCCTGGCCGTCGGCCGCGCAGCAGGACATCGCGATCCGCGTGACGTACCACCCGCCGGACTCGGCCGGCGTCACGAAGCCGTCGAGCGACACCCGGCGCCCCTCCAGCGTGTCGGCCCCGCCCCAGGCGGCGCGTACGGCGTAGTCCGCCACCGACATCGGGACGGGGTCGCCGTCCGGCAGCGCCACGAACGAGGACTCACGGGGACCGGCGACGGTCCCGGAGTCGCGCGAGGCGGCGTCGGCACCCAGCGCCGGTGGTGCGACGAGGAAGATCGCGGCGACGGGTAGCAGCAGCATCCAGGCCACCCCCGGGCCGCCGTGCCCGTGGTCGTGGCCGTCGGTGGCCTCGACGGTCCGGTCTGCCGCGCCGGCCGCGGCGTTGTCGGCTCCCCTGTCGAGGTCCCTCCACGCCGAGAGCAGGCCGAGCAGCACGAGCACGACGCCGGAGGCGACGAGGAACGGCTGCAGGCCCTCCTTGACGTAGCGGAGGTAGACCTCCCCGAGGGAGATCTTGAGGACGGCCGCGCCGACGAGCACGAGGACGACCGGCTGGACCTCCTTGTTCACAGCAGCCACCCGCCCTCGTTCACAGCAGCCACCAACCGACGAGCAGCGTTGTCCCCACGGCGACCACGAAGGTGATCGGGGCGAAGCGGAGGGCGAAGGACTTGCCGAACGTGCCGGCCTGCAGCGCGATGAGCTTCACGTCGACGGCGGGGCCCACGACCATGAACGCCAGCTGCGCCGTCCGGGAGAACTGCGTGAAGCTCGCGGCGACGAACGCGTCGGCCTCCGAGCAGATCGCCACCACGACGGCCAGCAGCGCCAGTGCGAGGACGGCCAGCCACCAGCGCTCGGCGAGCGCCTCGACGACCCAGGACGGCACCAGCACGTTGACCGACGCGGCGACGATGCCACCGACGACGAGGAAGCCGCCGGCGTGCAGGAAGTCGTGCTGCGCCGCGCGACGGAACACCTCGAAGGGCGGCGTGCCCTCCGGGCTGTGCCGGCGGGGAGGCCGCAACCAGTCGGTACGGCCGAAGCGCACCCACAGCCAGCCCATGAGCACGGCAACCATGAGCGAGGCGAGGAAGCGGCCGAGCACCATCTCCGGCTGCCCGGGGAAGGCCACCGCCGTGGCCACCAGGACGATCGGGTTGATCGCCGGCGCCGCGAGGAGGAACGCGAAGGCGGCCGCCGGGGTGACACCCCGCGCGACCAGGCTGCCCGCGATCGGCACCGAGGCGCACTCGCAGCCCGGGACCACCACGCCGGACATCCCGGCCACCGGCACCGCGAGCGCCGGGCGGCGGGGCAGCACCCGGTGGAAGAGCTCGGGCGGCACGTAGGCAGCGATCGCCCCGGACACCAGCACGCCCGCGACGAGGAACGGCAACGCCTGGACGCAGATGGAGACGAAGATGGTCGCCCAGGTCTGCAGCGCGGGAGCGTCGAGGCGGGGTACGAGCCACTGCTGGGCCACGACGACTGCGAGGACGGCGAAGACGAGGGTCTCGAGCGCGCCCGGCCGGCGCAGACGGCGAGGTGGCCGCCCGGTGGGGGGAACCCCGTCCGGCCGGGCCGCCGTGGTGCGCTCGGTCACGCGCCCGCATCTTGCCATGGCACGGTGCCGGCTGCCACGACCCGTCCACAGGCCTGTGACCTACGGTGATCACCATGCGCATCCTCGTCCTCGGTGGGACGTCCTTCGTCGGACGACACATAGCGGCCGCGGCCGAGCGGGCCGGCCACGACCTGACCCTCTTCCACCGCGGGCGCACCGGTGCGGACCTCTTCCCGACCGCCACCCGACGGCACGGGGACCGGGAGTCGGGGGACTACTCGTCGCTGCTCGAGGGCCCACGCTGGGACACCGTGGTGGACGTCAGCGCCTACGTCCCCCGCCAGGTCGAGCAGGCCGCCGATGCCCTGACCGGGCGGGTCGAGCACTACGTCCTGGTCTCGTCGATCTCGGCCTACGACCCAGCCGGGACGACCGAGCCGACCGAGGCGGCGCCTCTGCACCCACCGCTGGCAGTGCCGACCGAGCAGGTGTCGGGCCACACCTACGGCCCGCTGAAGGCCGACTGCGAGCGCTCGGCCCGCAGGCGGTGGGAGGGCCGGCTCGCGGTGGTGCGTCCGACGTACGTGGTGGGGCCGCACGATCCGACCGACCGGTTCACCTGGTGGGTGCGCCGGGCGGCCGAGGGCGGCCGGCTGCCGGTCGCCGGGTCGCAGACTCCCCTCCAGCTCGTGGACGTCCGGGACCTCGGGGAGTTCATGCTGCGGGTGGCGACCCGGCGGCTCACGGGGGCCTACGACGTCGCCGGTCCCGAGCGCACGGTCGCCGACACCGTCGCCGACCTCGTCCCTGGGGGCGGGACGTTCGAGCTGGTGGAGCTTCCTGCCGCAGTGCTGGAGGCGGCCGGCGTGCGGCTGCCCCTGGTGGCGACCGACCCGGCCGACTGGCCGGCCATGCGCCGCTCCGGTGTCCGGGCTCGCGAGGCCGGACTGGGCATCCGGCCGCTGCCGCAGACGGCGGCCGACACACGGGCTTGGGACGTCGCCCGTGGCCGCCTGCCGCTGCGGGTCGGGCCGTCGCCGGAGCAGGAGGCGGCGGCCCTCGCCGCTGCGGCCGGCGCCTGAGACCCGACGACCGACCGGACACCGGGTCACGCCGATCAGACCGCTCGGTGCGCCGGGTCGGCACCTCCGTAGCGGCGATCGCGCCGCGCGTACGTCTCGATGGCCTGCCACAGGTGGCGGCGGTCGAAGTCGGGCCACAGCGTGTCCAGGAAGACCAGCTCGGCGTAGGCCGACTGCCACAGCAGGAAGTTGCTGGTGCGCTGCTCCCCTGACGACCGGACGAAGAGATCGACGTCCGGTAGGTCGGGCTCGTCGAGGTAGCGAGCGACCATCCGCTCGTCGACCCGGTCGGGGCGCACCCGGCCGGCGGCCACGTCCCGGGCGATCGCCGCCGCGGCGTCGGCGATCTCGGCCCGGCCGCCGTAGTTGACGCAGAACTGCAGGGTGAGCACGTCGTTGTGCCGGGTCCGCCGCTCGGCTTCCTCCAGCTCCGCGACCACGCTCTTCCACAGTCGTCGGCGCCGTCCGGCCCACCGGACCCGCACCCCCAACGCGTCCAGCTCCTCGCGGCGCCGATGGATCACCTCGCGGTTGAAGCGCATGAGGAAGCGCACCTCCTCGGGCGACCGCTTCCAGTTCTCGGTCGAGAACGCATAGGCCGACAGCACCGGGATGCCGATCTCGATCGCGCCCTTGACCACGTCGAGCAGCGCCAGCTCCCCTGCCTCGTGCCCCTTGGTCCGCGGGAGACCGCGCTGCTTGGCCCAGCGGCCGTTGCCGTCCATCACGACGGCGACGTGGCGCGGGAGCAGCTCGGCGGGGAGCCGCGGGGGTGTGACGCCGGAGGGGTGCGGGTCGGGACGCTCGTACGACCGTCGGGTGCGGGCGGTCGGTGTCATGCACGCTCCACGAGACGCAGGGAGCGCAGGCCGCGCTCGAGGTGCCACTGCAGGAAGGCGGCGACGATACCGCTGGCTTCGCGGCGCTCGCGCGGGTCGCTGGCCTCGGCCGTCGGCCAGTCGCCCGTGAGCAGAGCCGAGAGCAGGTCGACCGTGCGGGCCGCAGGGGCGACGGTCCCCGATGGACGGCAGGCCGAGCACATCATGCCGCCGGACTGCACGGAGAAGAACCGGTGC
Organism: Jiangellales bacterium; assembly: GCA_035462375.1. Classification (GTDB taxonomy): domain Bacteria; phylum Actinomycetota; class Actinomycetes; order Jiangellales; family Jiangellaceae; genus DASTQL01. The sequence continues at coordinate 3,713 of DATHUJ010000222.1, read as the reverse complement.
GGCCCGGACGCGCCGCAGCGGGCGCAGTCGGTGAAGCTGGGGGCGAAGCCCGCGACAGCGAGGCCACGCAGCAGATAAGCGTCGAGCACCAGTCCCGGGTCGCGCGACCGCTCCGAGAGCACGCGCAGTGCCCCGACCAGCAGCAGGTAGTGCTGCAGGACGGGCTCGCGCTCCTCCGCTGTCAACCGCTCGGCGGTCTCGAGCATCGCCGTGCCCGCGGTGTAGCGGGGGTAGTCGGCGCAGATCGACGACCCGAACGGTCCCAGCGTCTCCACCTGGGTCACGACGTCGAGGGTGCGCCCGGTGGCCAGCTGCAGGTCGACGTGCATGAACGGCTCCAGCCGCGAGCCGAAGCGGCTGGTCGTGCGCCGCACCCCCTTGGCCACCGCGCGCACCCGGCCGTGCCGCCTGGTCAGCAGCGTGACGATGCGGTCCGCCTCCCCGAGCTTCTGGGTGCGCAGGACCACACCCTCGTCTCGGTACAGGCTCACCGCCGCATTGTCTCCCGTACGGGCGGGTGGCCACGCCCGGCACACCGGTCACCGCCCGACGTTGGTCGGGGCGGTGCCGGCCCGCGGCACCGTCTCCGGGTCAGTGGTGGCCGGGCGAGGTGTCCCCACCCCGGGGCCGGGTCACCACGAGGACCAGCGTCGACGCGACCACGACCGCGATCACCAGCACGACGACGTCGAGGGCATCGAGGGTCTCCGGGCTCATGCGGCGATCCTAGGGCCCGGGCCGGGTCACCGCCGGTGCCGGGCCGACCGGTTCACCGCGGAGACGACGGCCCGCAGCGACGCGGTGACGATGTTGGGGTCGATGCCGACCCCCCAGACCACCTCGCCACCGATCGCGCACTCCACGTACGCCGCGGCGCGGGCGTCGCCGCCGGAGGACATGGCGTGCTCGGCGTAGTCCAGCACCCGCACGTCGAAGCCGGCCTCGGCCAGGGCCCCCACGAAGGCGTCGATGGGACCGTTGCCCTGACCGGTCAGGAGCCGCCGGTCGCCGTCGACGTAGACGCCGACCTCGAGGGCGTCGCGCTCCCCCGCGGCACTGGACGTGTGCACCGAGTTGAGCGCCAGCGGGAGGTCCCGCTCGAGGTACTCACCCGCGAAGACCTCCCACATGCGCTCCGGGCCGACCTCGCCGCCACCGACGTCGGTCAGCCGCTGCACGACCCCGGAGAACTCGATCTGCAGGCGCCGCGGCAGCTCCAGGTGGTGCTCGCTCTTCATCACGTAGGCGACGCCGCCCTTGCCCGACTGGGAGTTGACCCGGATGACCGCCTCGTACGAGCGGCCCACGTCCTTGGGGTCGATCGGCAGGTAGGGGACCTCCCAGTCGAAGTCCTCGACCGCGGTGCCCGACTCCTTGGCGTCGCGCTCGAGGTGCTCGAAGCCCTTCTTGATCGCGTCCTGGTGGCTGCCCGAGAAGGCCGTGTAGACCAAGTCCCCCCCGTACGGGTGGCGCTCGGGGACCGGGAGCTGGTTGCAGTACTCGACCGTACGGCGGATCTCGTCGATGCCGCCGAAGTCGACCTGCGGGTCGACGCCCTGGGAGAAGAGGTTCATCCCCAGAGTGACCAGGCAGACGTTACCGGTGCGCTCGCCGTTGCCGAAGAGGCATCCCTCGACCCGGTCCGCCCCGGCGAGCACGCCGAGCTCGGCGGCCGCCACGGCGGTCCCGCGGTCGTTGTGCGGGTGGAGCGACAGGACCAGCGACTCGCGCCGGGGCAGGTTGCGGTGCATCCACTCGATGGAGTCGGCGTAGACGTTGGGTGTGGCCATCTCCACCGTCGCCGGCAGGTTGACGATCATCCTGCGGTCGGGGCTGGGATCCAGGACCTCGACGACCTTGCCGCAGACCTCGGCGGCGAACTCCAGCTCGGTCCCGGTGTAGGACTCCGGGGAGTACTCCCAGTAGACCTCGGTGTCGGGCGTGACCGCCTCGGCGTACTTCTGGGCCAGCCGGGCGCCCGTGGTGGCGATGTCGACGATCCCGTCGCGGTCCAGGCCGAAGACGACCCGACGCTGCAGGACCGACGTGGAGTTGTAGAGGTGGACGATCGCCTGGCGGGCGCCGCGGATCGACTCGAAGGTGCGCTCGATCAGGTGGTCACGGCACTGGACCAGCACCTGGATGACCACGTCGTCCGGGATCAGGTCGCCCTCGATGAGGTGGCGGACGAAGTCGAAGTCGGTCTGGCTCGCGGCCGGGAAGCCGACCTCGATCTCCTTGTAGCCCATGCCGACGAGCAGATCGAACATGCGACGCTTGCGCTCGGGGCTCATCGGGTCGATCAGCGCCTGGTTGCCGTCGCGGAGGTCGACGGCGCACCACTGCGGGGCACGCTCGATGCGCCGGGTGGGCCAGGTGCGGTCGGGCAGGTCTATCTGGAACTGCTGGTGGTACGGGCGGTAACGGTGGGCCGGCATCCCGGAGGCACGTTGGACGGGCGGCCAGACCACAGGATGGACGGTGGAGGGGGTGCGCGTGCCGGTCGGGGTGGTGCTCATGAGAGGGGCGCTCCTCGCGGAGATCCGGAAGTCGACCGGCAGCACTCGGCACCGCGGCGAGGAGGCCAGCCGTCAGAGGGCCTCGCCGCGGCGGCTAAGCAGCAGCGCGCACCGCACGGGCCACAGGCTAGGCCACGACCAACCCCGGCGGGCACCCCGCGGCACCCGCTTCCCACATGCCGAGACGGCCGTCTCGGGAGAAAACTGCTGGACCGGGGGCCGGGTGCCCGGTTTTCCTGGAGGGGTGAGCACCGTGTCCTCCACCGTCACCGTGCGCCCCGTCCGCGGCGACGACCCCCCAGACCGTGAGGCCTGGCACCGCATCCGTGGCGAGGCCCGGGAGACGGACTGGCCCGGGAAGATGCCGCCCATCCGCGAGCTGACCCTCGGCCCCTTCGACCGTCCGATCCCGGGGCAGCTCACGGTACGAGCGGTGGCCGAGGTCGACGGCGGGGTCGTCGGCCTGATGGACGTCGATCTGCCGTTGCTCGACAACACCGACAACGCCGTGGTGGAGGTGACGACCGGCCCGGCGTACCGGCGACGCGGCATCGGCACCGCCCTCTGGGTGCGCGCGCTCGAGGTCGCCCGGGAGCACGGCCGCCGCCGGGTCATCTCGGCCAGCGGGGAGCCGGCCGACGCCCCGCCCGGGCCGGCGGCACACTTCCTCGAGCACCAAGGCCTCGAGCGGGCCCTGCAGGAGAGCATCAGCGTCCTGGACCTCGACGAGGTGCCCGACGAGCAGCTCCGGGGGCTCCACGACGCCGCGGCGACCCGCGCCACGGGGGATGGCTACGAGCTCGTGCTGTGGACGGGCGTGCCGTCCACCGAAACGCTGGCCGAGCTCGGCCGGCTCGAGAACACCCTGACGACCGATGCCCCGATGGGCGACCTGGCGTGGGAGCCCGAGGTGTGGGAGCCGGACCGGGTGGACGAGACCTGGACCGCGGTGGAGGCGATCGGTCTGCGCACCTACCACGCCGCCGCGCGGCACCGCGACGGCGGACCACTGGTGGGGTGGACGACGCTCGTCGCGGCACCGTCCACTCCGCGGTGGGCCATGCAGTGGAACACCGTGGTCGCCCCCCAGCACCGCGGGCACCGTCTCGGCATGTGGCTCAAGACCGAGAACCTCGCCGCCCTGCGGGCCGCCGAGCCGACCGTGCGCCGCATCGAGACGGAGAACGCGGTGGA
>DATHUJ010000221.1:0-12159 GCA_035462375.1 Jiangellales bacterium | reverse complement strand
AGCGCCCGGACGGTGTGCCGCCCCGTCCCCACCACGGTCGCGGGCTGCCGGACCGCGGCGGCCACGACCTGGTGGTCGATGACGACGACCCGCAGGTCCTCGCCCTCGACGCACTCCTCGAGCAGCACGTCGGGACAGAACATCCGGGCCTGGTCGACCGCCTTGCCGAGCTGTTCGGGGTCGGTGACCCCGACGGTGATCCCGCGGCCCTGCTCGCCCCGGGCCGGCTTGACGACGGCTTCGCCGACCTCGTCCAGGAAGGCCTCGTCGCCTGCGGACCCGTCGGCCACCCGGCCGCGCGGGACCCGCAGCCCGGCCCGCTGCATGATCCGGCGGGTCACGCGCTTGTCGTCGCACCGGCTCATCGCCACCGCGGTCGTCAGCTCCGACAGCGACTCGCGGGTCACCACCTTGCGGCCGCCGTGCGTCAGCCGCAGCTCGCCCCACTCCGCATCGAGCACCTCTACCTGGATGCCCCGCCGCCGCGCCTCGTCGGCGATGATCCGCGCGTACGGGTTGAGGCCCTCCAGGTCGTCGCCGGGGGAGGGGGCGAACAGCGGCTCGTTGATGATGTTCTTGCGCTTGACCGCGAACACCGGTACGCGACGGAAGCCGAGCTTCTCGTACAGCCGGATCGCCGGCCGGTTGTCGTGCATCACCGACAGGTCGAGGTAGGAGCGCCCTCGGCCGATGTAGCGCTCGACGAGCACCCGGACCAGCGCCTCGCCGACCCCGGGCACCGTGCACTGCGGGTCGACGGCCAGGCACCACAGGCTCGACCCACCCTCCGGGTCGCCGAAGGCCAGCACGTGGTCGACCCCCGTGACCGTGCCGACGACGTCACCGGTCCGCTCGTCCTCGGCGACCAGGTAGGTGAAGGTGCGCGTCCGCTGGTTCGACCACATGAGGTCGGGATCGGCCGTCACCATGCCGCGGGCGGCGTAGATCCGGTTGACCTCCTGGGTGTCGGCGGCGTCGCCGATGGTCCGGACGACCACCCCCGGGATCACCTCGCGTCGCGGCCGGTAGCGGTGCAGCTCGATCCGGAAGGTGTAGCTCGGGTCGATGAAGAGCTCGTCGGGGGCGCTCGCGACCAGGACGTGCGGGTCGTTGACGTACATGCAGATGTCCCGCTGGCCCACCTCCTCCGAGCGCAGCAGCCGCATGACGTCGAGCCGGTCGGGGAAGGTCTGCGCGAAGACCAGGCGCCCCCAGCCGCACTCGAGCACCACCTCGCTGTCCATGTCGCGGGTGAGGTGCTCCGGGGCCTCCTGCCAGGACCGGCTCCACAGCGCGCGACGGCGCGAGCCGGCCACGTGGTGGATGCCGGCGTGGTGACGTTTGGGCATCGCCCGCCGCCCCTCAGACCCCGTGGGACTGCAGCCAGAGCTCCAGCAACCCGAGCTGCCAGAGCCGGTTGCCGCGCAGCGGGGTGAGGCTCTCGTTGGGGGCCGCGAGCAGCGTGTCCACGTACGCGGGCTGATAGAGACCCCGGTGCCGCGCGGCGTCGGAGTGCAGCGCGTCGCGGACGATGTCGAGGTAGGGCCCCTGCAGGTGCTTGAGCGCCGGGACCGGGAAGTAGCCCTTGGGCCGGTCGATCACCTCGTGCGGGATCACCTTGCGGGCGGCCTCCTTGAGCACGCCCTTGCCCTCCTGGGCCAGCTTGAGCTCCGGTGGGCACTGTGCGGCCAGCTCCACCAGGTCCTGGTCGAGGAACGGCACCCGGGCCTCCAGCCCCCAGGCCATGGTCATGTTGTCGACCCGCTTGACCGGGTCGTCGGTCAGCATGATCGAGGTGTCCAGCCGTAGCGCGGCGTCGACGGGGCTGTCGGCCCCCGGCCGGTGCAGGTGCTCCTCCACGAAGGTCCGGCTCGCGTCGTGGTCGGCCAGGTGCTCCTCCCGTACGACGTCCCGCATCTCGGCGTGGGTGCGGTCGAAGAAGGTGCTCACGTACGTGTCGACGGCCTCGTCGAAGCCGACCCGGGCCATCGGCGGGTACCAGTGGTAGCCGGCGAAGACCTCGTCGGCGCCCTGGCCCGACTGGACGACCTTGACGTGCTTGCTCACCTCCTGGCTGAGCAGGAAGAAGGCGACCGCGTCGTGGCTGACCATCGGCTCGCTCATCGCGTGGATGGCGTCGCCGAGCGCGGGCAGCATCCGCTCGGTGCCGATCCGGATTTGGTGGTGGTGCGTCTCGAACTCCCGGGCGATGACGTCGGAGTACTTGAACTCGTCGCCCTCCTCGCCGCCGAAGGACTCGAAGCCGATGCTGAAGGTGTTGAGTCCGACCTGGCCCTCCTGCGCCAGCAGGCCCACCACCAGGCTGGAGTCGACACCGCCGCTGAGCAGGACGCCTACGGGGACATCGGCGACGAGCCGCCGCCGTACGGAGACCCGCATTGCCTCGAGCACGGCCTCCTCCCAGTCGGCGGCGGTCCAGTCGGCCTTGCCCGGGTCCCGGGTGTAGGGCGGGTCCCAGAAGACCCGCTCGCGGCTGGTCCCATCCGGCTCCACCACGCGTACGGTCGCGGGCGGCAGCTTCCGGACGCCCCGGACGATCGTGTACGGGGCGGGAACCACCGCGTGCCAGGTGAGGTAGTGGTGCAGCGCCACCGGGTCGATCGAGGTGTCGACGTCGCCGGCGCGCAGCAGGGCGGGCAGGCTGCTCGCGAAGCGCAGCCGCCCAGAGGTCTCGGCGAGGTAGAGCGGCTTGATGCCGAGCCGGTCGCGGGCGAGCAGCAGGCGGCCGGAGTCGCGCTCGTGGATGGCCAGGGCGAACATGCCGACCAAGTGGTCGACGAAGTCCTCACCCCACCGGTGGTAGGCCTTGAGGATCACCTCGGTGTCAGAGGTGGAGAAGAAGCGGTAGCCGTGGCCTCGGAGCTCTTCCCGGAGCTCCGGGTAGTTGTAGATGCAGCCGTTGAAGACGACCGCCAGGCCCAGCTCGTTGTCGACCATCGGCTGGTGGCCGTGGGCCGACAGGTCGATGATGGACAGCCGCCGGTGGCCGAAGGCTAGGCCCCCGTGCGAGTAGGACCCGACGTCGTCGGGGCCGCGCGACACCATCGCGTCGCACATCCGCCCGATCGCCGCCAGGTCGGCCGTCGTGCCGTCGAAGGTGTACTCGCCCGAGAGTCCGCACATAGGCCCAGCCTTCCCCGTTCGGGTAGCCCGGGCAAACGCCCGGCTGTGACGGGTGGGTGAACGGGAGCCTCGGTGCCCGTGGGCCCGGCGACCTGGGCAACCCGGATCTCTGCGTCGACCCCGGGACCTGCGGACGGCGTGGCCGGGTCAGTGGGAGGCTGTCGTCCCCACCGGCTGCCCGATGTCGCCGAGCAGGTCGGTGAACCACGGCGCCTCGGTGTCGAGGGCCTTGCCACCCTTGATCCGGTCGAACTCGATCGCGCGCAACCGGCCGTCGTAGCCGTCGTCGTGACCGATCACGCCGCCCTCGCCGCGCAGGGCGCACTCGACGGCGTGGTCGGTGCACGACTTGATCAGCAGGAGGTCGTCGGAGTTGGCGGCGGCGGACCGGCTGTAGTAGCCGCTCTTCTGCACCATCGTCTTCTCGGCGCCCAGGCGGGAGGCGAACTGCTCGGCGAACCAGGCGCCCGGGTTCACCTTGTCCAGCTGCACGTGGCCGAAGGGGTCGTGCGGGACCTCCTCGCCACGCGCCTCCATTTCGGCGACGATCGTCGAGACCCCTGCGCCTTCGGACAGGAAGAGGTTGACGCAGCCGAGGTCGTCCATCACCGCGCGCAGACGATCGGCCTCCGCGTCGACGTCGAAGCCCAGCTCCGGCACGTAGACGCCGTGCACGTCCCACGCCGGACGGTCGTCGCGGAACCCGGCGAACTCCTGGTGGGCCACCCACTCGCGGTACTTGACCGCCGTCGCTCCGGTCAGCCAGCCGCAGTGCCGGCCCATCACCTCGTGCACGATGAGCATCCGGGGATTCGAGGTGTGCTCGGCGATGATGTTGCGGGCGTAGTTCGCCCCCTGCTCCGCGGCCGTGTAGGCGCCCAGGCTCTGCTTGATCGGGACGATGTCGTTGTCGATGGTCTTGGGCAGGCCGACGACCGTGAACTCGTAGCCGTGCTCGTTCAGGTACCGCGCGAGGTCGGCCGCGGTGATGTTGGTGTCGTCGCCACCGATCGTGTGCAGGACGTGCACGTTGTCGCGGGCCAGCTGCTCGGCGGCCACGGCGAGGGGGTCCTGCCCGTCCTCCACCAGGCCGCGCCGGACGCAGTCCTCGACGTTCGTCAGCTTGACCCGGCTGTTACCGATCGGGCTGCCGCCCACCTGGTGCAACGCGTGCGCCCGCTCGCGGACCTCCGGGGTGACCTCCACCGTCGAGCCCGTGAGCAGGCCTGCGTAACCGTCGGTGTAGGCGACGAGCTCGACGTCGGGCGCCAGCTCGGTGTAGCGCTCGATGAGCCCCCCGACCGCGGAGGACAGGCAGGGGGCGAGCCCCCCCGCGGTGAGCATGGCGACCTTGCGAACCGTCATCGGTGGGCTCCTCGCGCGTCGTCGGCGTCTGCACGTCGGGGTTCGATCACCCTACTGAGTGGCGACGCCCGGCAGGACTGCCCGGCACCGCCGTCGGTCCGTGGGGTGCGGGAGTGGGTCAGGGGGTGTGGTCGTCGTCCTCGTCCTCGTAGTGGCCCTGCTGCTCCCCGCCACCGGGGGAGTCGGGCTCGGGAGCGTGGTGGGGGTGCTGCTGCTGGCCGCCGCCCGGGGAGTCGGGCTCGACAGCGTGGTCAGGGTGCTGCTGCTCCCCGCCACCGGGGGAGTCGGGCCACTCTTCCCCCCCGGGGTGCTCGCGCTCGTCGCTGCGGGGGGAGTTGGGGGTTGGGTCGCGCCGCGGGTCGGATCTCGTCATGCGGGCCTCCTTCGGAGGTGCTGGTGAGCAACCCGGACGATTCGCGGGCCACTCGTGGTCCTGCTCGGCACCGTAGTCGGGAAGCACCGGGATATCGACCAGCGCTCGCCACGCGACGTCCAGGCCATGTCCGTTCCGGGCTTCCCTCGGACGCGGCGTGGATGGCGACGCGGGCGTCGGAGCGGGAGGTCCGTACGCTGGGGCGGTGAGTACGACCCTGCCCGAGCACCGCGAGCTGCTCGCCGAGCTCTCCGCCGCCGTCACCGCCCGCCCGGCTGTGCAGCAGCCGCAGTGGCCGGACCGGGGCGACGTCGACGCGGCGGTGAGCGATCTGCGGACGTTCCCGCCGCTCGTCTTCGCCGGCGAGTGCGACCAGCTGCGCGATCGGCTGGCGTCGGTCGCCCGCGGCGACGCCTTCCTGCTGCAGGGCGGGGACTGCGCCGAGACCTTCAGCGAGGTGACGGCCGACAACGTCCGCAACAAGCTCAAGACGCTGCTCCAGATGGCGGTCGTCCTCACCTACGCGGCCAGTGTGCCGGTGGTCAAGGTGGGACGCCTGGCCGGGCAGTACGCCAAGCCCCGCTCGAGAGCCGAGGAGACCCGCGACGGCATCACCCTCCCCGCGTACAGGGGAGACGCCGTCAACGGCTTCCGCTTCACGGCGGGCGACCGCGTGCCCGACCCGTCGCGGCTCGTGCGGATGTACCACGCGAGCGCGGCGACCCTGAACCTGACCCGCGCCTTCGCCGGCGGCGGCTACGCCGACCTGCGTCAGGTGCACGCCTGGAACACCGACTTCGTCCGGACGTCACCCGCGGGACAGCGCTACGAGCGACTGGCGGGCCACATCGACCGGGCCATGTCCTTCATGCACGCGATCGGGGCGGACCCCGAGCAGCTGCACTCCGTCGAGCTGTACGCGAGCCACGAGGCGCTGCTCCTCGAGTACGAGCTGGCGCTGACCCGGGTCGACTCGCGCACCGGTACGCCCTACGACGTGTCCGGGCACTTCGTCTGGGTGGGGGACCGGACCCGCCAGCTCGACGGGGCGCACGTCGAGTTCCTCGCGCGCATCCGCAACCCGGTCGGCGTCAAGATCGGTCCCACCACCACGCCGGAGGACGTGCTCGCCTTGGCCGACCGGATCGACCCCGATCGCGAGCCCGGTCGGCTGACGCTGGTCTCCCGGATGGGTTCCCCCCGCGTACGGGACGTCCTGCCGCCCCTCGTCGAGAAGGTCACCGCCAGCGGGCTCCAGGTTGCCTGGGTGTGCGACCCCATGCACGGCAACACCTACGAGGCGCCTAGCGGGCACAAGACGCGCCGTTTCGACGACGTCGTGGACGAGGTGCGCGGGTTCTTCGAGGTGCATCGCGCGCTCGGGACCGTGCCGGGCGGGATCCACATCGAGCTCACCGGCGACGACGTGACCGAGTGCGTCGGCGGCGGGGACCCCATCCTCGAGAATGGCCTCGGCTCCCGGTACGAGACGGTGTGCGACCCGCGGCTCAACCGGACCCAGTCGCTGGAGCTGGCGTTCCTGGTCGCGGAGCTGCTCGAGCGTCGTTGAACGACCCGCCCCGTCCCCGATTGACAGTGAGGACGGGGCCTGGCCGTTACTGGTGGGGCTTCGGCCCGCCCGTTGACTGACGCGGTGTTGTCGTTGTCCTGACGTGGCTTCGCCGGCCCTTGCCTGGCACCTCGGACAACGGCAAGATCGAACCGACCAGGACCCCGACGATGTTGGCTGATAGAACGCCAAAGAGCGTCACTGACTCAGACACGTCAGTTGTCAATGACCGGTGGCCAGGTCTCCGGCGTTCACAGAACCGCGCTCATTCCGGTTTGCTGTCCGACCCATTTCCGGGACGGTGCAGCTGGCCGGCGGTCAAGTTGAGCGTGGTCGTCAGACGCAGCCCGCCCGGGAGATGGAACACTGCAGAGCCGAAGTTCAAGGCGGCGTCGAGGTCGATGGCCGCGTGGACCAGGGCCAGGTGGGTGATGGCCTGCGGAAACCTGCCGACCTGGCGACCACTCGGGTCGCTCTCCTCCGAGTACGGCCCGAGGTGGTTGGCGTACGTCAGCATCTTCTCGAACGCGTACTGGGCGTCGTCCAGGCGTCCCGCGCGGGCCAGGGCGTCCACGAGAAGAACGCGCACAGCGAGAAGGTCCCGTCAGATCCCTGCAGACCGTCGGGCGCGGCGCTCGGGTTGTAGCGGTAGACGAGGCTGTCGGTGACCAGCTCTTCGGTCATGGCGTCCAACGTCGACAGCCATCGCGGGTCCTTGGGGCGACGAAGCCGACCAGGGGCATCAAGAGGTTCGAGGCGCCGAGCACCCCCGTCCCCGGGTGCTGGGTGAAGGCGCGCCGCGAGGGGTTCCAGCACTTGCTCACGACCTGCTGGCAGATGGCCTCACGGGTGTCGACCCAACGCTGGAGGTCACCGGGCCGTCCCCGCTCCCCCGCCATGCGAATGGCCCGGTCGAGGGCCGCCCAGCACATCACCCGCCCGTAGGTGAAGTCCTTGCGTCCACCGCGGGTCTCCCACACGCCCTCGTCGGGCCGGTCCCAGGTGTCCCACAACCAGTCGAGGACCTTCGTGAGATCAAGCAAACCTTGGTGGCCAAGTGGCTCGAACAGTTCGGCGAGGCTACCGCGTCCATCACCTCGCCGTAGATGTCGAGCTGGACCTGGTCGGCAGCGCCGTTCCCGATCCGCACCGGGCGGGACCCCCTGTCCCGAGTCCCGAAGATCACCGGCTCATGTGCCCGTGATCTTCAGGATAATTCGGGACTGAGGCGTGCTCCTTTGCGGTCTCTTATGCGCGGCGGTGGCGTTGCTCGTCGGTACGCGATCGTTGGTCTGGAGTTCCATTGACTTCGCCGCGATCGCCGAGAACCCCTGTCCGTTCCCGGCGTTGTCTCGTGACAGCGGTGCAGTGCAGCAGGGGGCCCGGTGGTTGTCTCGCCTCGTGGCCGTACGAGAGCTCACCAGCATCACTCCGGAAACCGCCGAGCAGGTTGGCGTGAACCTCGCCGCGGTGACCTTCCTCGAGCGTTCCGCGCGTCCCGAGCCGGCCGTTGCCGACCGTGAACAGCGTCTCGACGGCGTTCGCCCGCTGGAGGTCGAACCCCGACTCCGTCACAAGCCGTTCATCAGCACTGAGCTGGTGACGAAGCATCTGCCTCGCCTCCGTGGATCGGCTTCGGCCGGACGACTGGAGCCGGCCAGCGCTAGACCATGTCCTCGAGCTGTCTTCCCTTGGTGTCGGGCACGAACTTGAGCACGAAGAAGAAGGACACGAAGGCGAACGTCGCGTACAGGCCGTAGGCGACGGCCAGGCTCAGGTCAGCCAACGTCGGGAACGTCGTCGAGACCACGAAGTTGGCGAGCCACTGCGCTGCCGCGGCCAGGCCCAGCGCGGTGGCACGGATCCGGTTGTTGAACATCTCGCCCAGCAACACCCACACGGCTGGCCCCCAGGACATGCCGAAGAAGACGACGAAGAGGTTGGCCGCGATCAACGCTACCGTGCCGGCGGTGTCCCCGAGAATGGGCTCGCCGTCGACCAGCGGAGCGGTGCCGAAGATGTAGGCCATCGTGCCGAGGCTCAGGGTCATGCCGATCGACCCGGTCAGCAGCAAGACGCGGCGACCGATCTTGTCGATCAATGCGATGGCGACCAGTGTCACGAGGATGTTGGTGATCGACGTCAGCACGGTGATCGCCAATGCGTCCGCCTCGGCGAACCCGACCTGCTGCCACAACGTCGACGAGTAGTAGAAGATCACGTTGATGCCGACGAACTGCTGGAACACCGAGAGCAGGATGCCGACCCAGACGATCGGAAGCAGGCCCAGCATCGGGCCGCGCAGGTCCGAGAACGACGACTGGGTCTCGGCGGACATCGTCCGTGCGATCTCCTTGATCCGCTCATCGATGCCCGACTTGAAGATGTAGCCGAGTGCCTCCTTGGCCTTCTCCGTGAGGCCTTGCTTGACCAGGAATCGCGGCGATTCGGGGATCCCCAGTGCGAGGACGCCGTAGGCAACGGCCGGAACGATCTCGCTGAGGAACATCCACCGCCAGGCCGCCACCCCCAGCCAAAGCTCCTCGGCGGCGCCGCCCGCCGCAGCGGCCAGCGCGTAGTCGGAGAGCAGGGCGACGAAGATGCCGGTGACGATCGCCAGCTGCTGCAGCGACCCGAGTCGACCGCGGATCGAGGCGGGGGAGATCTCGGCGATGTAGGCGGGAGCGATCACGGAGGCGGCGCCGACACCGAGGCCACCCACGACTCGCCAGAAGGTCAGGTCCCATTGCCCCAGCGCCAGCCCGGAGCCGAGGGCGCTGATCGTGAACAACGACGCGGCCAGCACCATCACCTTGATGCGGCCCCAGCGGTCGGCCAGCCGACCCGCGAGCCAGGCGCCCGCGACACACCCGAGCAAAGCGGACGACACAACGAATCCGGTCATCAAGGCGCTCATGTCGAACTCGTTGCGAACGGCGGTCACCGCGCCATTGATGACCGCGGTGTCGAAGCCGAACAAGAACCCGGCCAGCGCGGCCACCGCCGCGAGCTGTACGGCTCGCGCGGTTCGGAAGTCCTCCCGGGGCTGTACTCGTGTGGTCGTCATCGGGACCTCCTGGTCGACTCCGGGTTCGTTGCGGCTGGGTGGCGGGCGGTCGTGCACATGCGCGGTCCCGGATCAGATCGAGTCCGGGAGACGCATGTCGGCGATCTCCAGCTCGTAGTTCGTCACTCTGGCCGCGTCCATCGGCAGTCCGGCTGCGGACAGGTCGTGGATTGGTGCGCCCTTACGGTGGGCGTCGTGCATTGCCGTGTATCTGTCGAAGAGCACGGCGTTGGCGACCCGGCCTTCGGCACGGTTCACCAGCAGCAGTGCGCCACGAAAAGCCCGCAGGCCGGTTACCGCCGGTAGCACGGCCGCCCGGAAGGCGTCGACCACGCGATCGACACTGCCGTGATCGGCCGTCAGGTGGGCGACGCTGATCCAATTGCCGGGTTGGAGCTCGCCGGTGCGCATCAACGCAGCCACCTCCCACTCCGTCACGTCCGGGCGACCGCCCAGCATCTCGGCCGCTTCGGCACGCAGCGGGGCGATGGTGGGATCGCTGGCGTGCATCGCCTGCTCGGTCTCCCAGCCGCTGATGACGACGAAGCGCCGGTCATGCTGATCAAGGAGCATGCATAAGCCCAGGTTGCCCTTGATCTCGGAAATGACCGGATGCATGCTGTGCCGCACGAAAGGAATCGTGTTCTCGATCCGGGTCCAGTCCTCGCGTCCCGACATGCTGCGCGCGTACATCAGCCACCACTCCCAACGATCATCGAATCTCGGACTTCAGACACCGACTGAAGCGGACGCTCACACATGCGGAATCACGTTTCCGTAGGCTCGGCTGATCTGACGATTCGTCTCGCTCAAGGGGAGGTAGATCCGCAGTTCGGACTCCGCGCACCGTTGTGCGCCCATCCGCATTTCCATACCGGCACGCCGTCACGAAGTCGTGGTACTCCAGGAATCCGAATGCCATGCCGGCGGCGAAGGAGACGCCACATCCTGTGGTGTCCACAACTTCTTCGACAGGCACCCTGCCGACGACGTGCTCCTGCATCTCGCCGGTGGAAATCGCGGAAGTACACGACGCAGCCCTGCTCATCGAGTGTGACGCACACCGCCTGTACGCCGTGGCGGAGGCAATGCTCGGCGAACCTGCGTAGTTCGGACGTCGGCAGCGGTTCTCCAATCGCCCGCTCGTCGTTATCGCCCTGGGACGGGAACCAACTGCAGCTGGTCTTCTCCACGTTCATCTTCAGGACGTCTACGTTCGGTAGCCAGGAATCCCGGTCGATCCAGAGCCGGTGGACTCGTGCGCCCCCGCGAGTCAACGAGATCGTCGGACCATGGGCGTCGAGCAGGATCAGGCCGTTGCTGTGTTGTCTGATGAACGCCAGCGTGGCCTGGCTCACCTGGTAGTCGGCGATCGGCACGCAGACGAAGGCATCTGCATCGAGGGCGAACTCGACGTCCTCGGGAAGGATGGGAGTCATGAACCCGGTCTGCCGCTCGATCCGCTTGTTCTGGTCGACGTAGCTGAGCTCAACGAGGTCGCCACGGTCAGACGTGGAGCGGATGCCGGTGACATCGACATTGGGGAACGGTGCGAGAATGTCTTTGATCGTGTCCTCGTCCATCCGGCGGACGTGCACGATCGGACAGACCCGATCATCAGGCCCAAGCAGGGTAGACAGCGCCGCGACCGTATAGATCACGCAGCCGTACTTTTCGAAGGTCTCGCCGCGATGCGTCGTGATGTGGTCGTGTGGGATGGGCCCGAGTACCGCGACGGTGCGACTCCCAGACATTAGGCCTCCCCGTTCCCACCCGACCTCGCCCCTCGGCGGGCGTCACGGCTGGTCGAGCCTGCGGGTGAAACAGATGTGGTCTGTATCACAGTAAGCGGACGCAACCTCGTACTGCAAGAGTTGAATGGCACTTGGATGTGACGGCGAGGAATTGTTCAGCTGTTGATGACTGGCTCCCGAGTCACGCGTCACCCCACTGGTGACGGCGCATGCCGTAACGTGAGAGCGACCGCGCCGACGACCGGGCGCGCGCGCACCAAGGGCCGCGGGGAGGATCTGCAGGTCCGCCGTGGCGCTCGGGATGCCGCACCGACGTACGGACTCGCGCATGGGGCCAGCACAAGCTCACCGGCCAGCGCCAGCTCGCCCCCGATCAGTATCCGCTCCGGGTTGAACAGATTGCACGGCGCCCGCCCATGTCCGATAGGACCAACACACCACCGGAGGTCAACTCACGTACGATGTTCGACACGGTAGCTGGCGCCAGACCAGTGGCCCGGGGTATCCGTGCCTGCGTCATCTCGCCAGCGGACTGGAGCAGCCCACCACCCGCCGCTGATTCGCGACGCGGAGCGCTCCCTGCGAGCCCGGCCGTCCATCGATCCGTTCCACGATCTCAACCTCCGGCTGGCAATTACCCTCGTACACGGAATGAACTCGCTACCTCAATAGTCGCACGCTTGCGTCCACACTCTGTTGAGCTCCTGTTCCTGCCCCATCAGGTGATCGCCACACCGGCTCGATATCGGGGGAGTCTGCGAACTGGGCGGAAACTGGACACAGCCGGTGACCTCGCCAGCACGACCACCAATGTCCTCGGCAAAGATGGCCGCGCTGAGCACACATCACGCGTGTCGTGGAACTCGGAGACGGCCGCAAGGCCAGC
>DATHUJ010000220.1:0-9941 GCA_035462375.1 Jiangellales bacterium | reverse complement strand
GGGGCATGGAGGACTTCTAGCCTCCACCCGGTCATCGACCGCGCGCACCGCCGCCCCCGCGGGGGCGGCGGTGCGCGCGGTCGATGACCGGGTGGAGGCTAGAAGTCCTCCATGCCCCCGCCGGGGACGGCCGCCTTCTCGTCTTCGGGCTTGTCGGCGACGACGGCCTCGGTGGTGAGGAACAGCGCCGCGATCGACGCGGCGTTCTGCAGCGCCGAGCGGGTGACCTTGGCCGGGTCGATGATGCCGGCCTTGACCAGGTCGACGTACTCCCCGGTCGCGGCGTTGAGGCCGTGGCTCGCGGGCAGGCCGCGCACCTTCTCGGCCACGACGCCACCCTCGAGGCCGGCGTTGATCGCGATCTGCTTGAGCGGGGCCTCGACCGCGACCTTGACGATGTTCGCACCGGTCGCCTCGTCGCCCTCGACCTCGAGCTTCTCGAAGGCGGTGTGGGCAGCCTGGAGCAGGGCGACGCCCCCACCGGCGACGATGCCCTCCTCGATGGCGGCCTTGGCGTTGCGCACCGCGTCCTCGATGCGGTGCTTGCGCTCCTTGAGCTCGACCTCGGTGGCGGCACCGGCCTTGATGACGGCGACGCCGCCGGCCAGCTTGGCCAGGCGCTCCTGCAGCTTCTCGCGGTCGTAGTCGCTGTCGGAGTTGTCGATCTCGGTGCGGATCTGGTTGACCCGGCCGGAGATCTGGTCCGCGTCGCCGGCGCCCTCGACCATCGTGGTCTCGTCCTTGGTGACGACGACCTTGCGGGCGCGGCCGAGCAGCTCCAGGCCGATGTTCTCCAGCTTGAGGCCGACCTCCTCGGAGATGACCTGGCCGCCGGTGAGGATCGCGATGTCCTGCAGCATGGCCTTGCGGCGGTCGCCGAAGCCGGGGGCCTTGACCGCGACCGACTTGAAGGTGCCGCGGATCTTGTTGACCACCAGGGTCGCGAGCGCCTCGCCCTCGAGGTCCTCGGCGATGATCGCGAGCGGCTTGCCCGACTGCATGACCTTCTCCAGGATCGGCAGCAGGTCCTTGACCGCCGAGATCTTGGAGTTGACCACGAGGATGTAGGGGTCGTCGAGGACGGCCTCCATGCGCTCGGGGTCGGTCACGAAGTACGGCGAGATGTAGCCCTTGTCGAAGCGCATGCCCTCGGTGAGCTCCAGCTCCAGGCCGAAGGTGTTGCTCTCCTCGACGGTGATGACGCCTTCCTTGCCGACCTTGTCCATCGCCTCGGCGATCATCTCGCCGATCTGGGTGTCGGCGGCCGAGATCGACGCGGTCGCGGCGATCTGGTCCTTGGTCTCGACGTCCACGGCGACCGAGAGCAGCTGCTCCGAGACGGCCTCGACGGCCTTCTCGATGCCGCGCTTGAGGGCCATCGGATTGGCGCCCGCAGCGACGTTGCGCAGACCCTCGCGGACGAGCGCCTGCGCCAGCACCGTCGCGGTGGTGGTGCCGTCACCGGCGACGTCGTCGGTCTTCTTCGCGACCTCCTTGACGAGCTCGGCCCCGATCTTCTCCCACGGGTCCTCGAGCTCGATCTCCTTGGCGATGGAGACACCGTCGTTGGTGATCGTCGGCGCCCCCCACTTCTTCTCGAGGACGACGTTGCGGCCCCTCGGGCCCAGCGTGACCTTGACGGCGTCGGCGAGCGTGTTCATGCCGCGCTCGAGGCCCCGCCGCGCCTCCTCGTTGAAGGCGATGATCTTCGGCATGGGGTGATGTCCTCCCAGGAACGGGTGACTCCGGCCGGCTGCGACGCCCGCGACGGACGGCCTCGTCGCGCCGACCCATGTCCGCCGGCGCCCCGGGACCTCGCCACAGCGGTCCGATGGCTGTTGTCACTCTCGTGTCGAGAGTGCTAGTCAAGGTTTAGCACTCGCCCTGGGCGAGTGCAAGCGAGCCCCCCCATCCCGCGCCGAGTACGCCCGTCCCGTACGGGGAACGGAGCACACCGTGAGCGACCGGCCCGCACGCGAGCACACCCGACCGCCAGGCGCCGACGACGGGACCGTCGAGGCCCTCGGCACCCTGTCCGAGGCGCTCGAGGTGGTCGAGCAGGCGCGCGGCCACCTCTACGCCTTCCACCAGCTGATCGGCAAGGCCGACCGGACGCTTGGCGACGCCGTGGACGGTCTCCGCGCCGCCGGCCACGCCGCGCTCGCCGACGACATCGAGCACCACCTGGTGGGGCGCAACGTCCTCGAGGGTCGCTGGACCTTCCAGGTCGTCGAGGAGTTCGACGACGGCTACTGGTCGGCGTTCCGGCGGCACGAGCGGACGGCCAGGGAGGTCCTGGTCGAGGGTCGCCGGCACCTGAACGAGGCGGAGATGAAGGAGCGCCTGCGCACCCGCGGGCACCCCGACCACACGGCGCGTCCGGGCCGATAGCGTCCGCTGCGTGCGTTCCGACGTCGCCTCCTGGTTCGAGCGCCGCGGTTCGCACGTCACCGAGTGGCCGGTCGAGCGCCTCGTCGCCGACAAGGGTGCGACGAGGGTGTCGGTCGTCCTCCCCGCCCTCGACGAGGAGCGCACCGTCGGCACGATCGTCCGGCGGATCCGCCGCGACCTGGTCGAGCGGGCGGCCGTCGTCGACGAGCTCGTGGTCGTCGACTCCGGCTCCAGCGACGCGACCCGGCTGGTCGCCGAGGACGCCGGCGCCACCGTGGTCCGGCGCGGGCAGGTCCTCGACGACGTGCCGCCGCTGCCCGGCAAGGGCGAGGCCCTCTGGCGCTCGCTGGCCGCGACCACAGGGGACGTCGTCGCCTTCGTCGACAGCGACCTGCGCGACTTCACCAGCGGCTTCGTCCGAGGCCTCGTCGGCCCGCTGCTCGCCGACCCGACCGTCCACCTGGTCAAGGCCACGTACGATCGCGCGCTGAGGTCCGGTGAGACCGTCCTACCCGCGGGCGGCGGGCGGGTCACCGAGCTGGTCGCGCGCCCGCTGCTCAACCTCTTCTGGCCGCAGCTGGCCGGCTTCGTGCAACCGCTGTCCGGCGAGTACGCCGCCCGCCGCACGCTCCTAGAGCGACTGCCGTTCCCCACGGGGTACGGTGTGGAGGTCGGCCTGCTCGTGGACGCGCTGCGCGAGGTCGGACTGGACGGCCTCGCGCAGGTGGACCTCACCCGCCGCAAGCACCGCAACTCCTCCGACGCTGCACTGGGCCGGATGGCGACCGAGATCGTTCGCGTGGTGCTGGTCCGGCTGCAGGCGGAGGGTCGGGCCCTCCTGCCCGCCGACCTCTGCGACGAGCTCGTCCAGTTCACCCGGGCGGGGGACGGCTACCACGTCACCGTCACCGACCTCAGCCCGCACGAGCGCCCGCCGGTCGTGACCCTGGCCTCGTACACCGCCGGCGCCGGGCGGCTGGTCCCGTGAGACCCGCCTACCGGGCCCGCCAGGTGGCCAACGCGCTCAACACCTCCACGCTGCTCGGGCTGCTCGTCGCCAAGGTCGGCCGCGCCCGGCTGACCCACGGCCCCGGCGGCCTCGTCATCGCCTACGGCTACCGGTTGCGCGTGCCACCCGCACCAGCGTTCACCGTCGGCAACGTCGTCGTCCTTCGCGGCGGTCCCGAGGTACTCCGACGCCGGCCCATGCTGCTGGTCCACGAGGCCCGGCACGCGTCCCAGTACGCGCTCCTCCTCGGACCGCTCATGCTCCTCCCGTACGTGCTGGCAGCGGCCTGGTCGTGGGTGCGCACCGGCGACCCGGCCTCCCGCAACCTGTTCGAGCGCGCCGCCGGCCTCGGAGACGGGGGGTACCGCGAGCGGCCACTCCGTCGACGGGCCTAGGCTCCCGCCGTGCCCGGTCCCGCCCGCGGTGCCGACGTGGTCGTCGCCAGCAACCGCGGCCCCCTCTCGTACGAGGTAGGTCGTGACGGGGCCCTGCGCGACTCGCGCGGCTCGGGCGGGCTGGTGCCGGCCATGGCGGGGGCGGCCGACGCGGAGTGGGTCTGCGCGGCGATCAGCGACGGTGACCGCGTCGCCGCCGGCGCGCGCCCGGAGGGGCGGTTCGACAGCGCGGGCCCGCAGGTGCGGATGCTGACGCTCGACCCCACCGCCTTCGACCGCGCCTACAACGTCGTCTCGAACTCCGCCCTGTGGTTCGTGCACCACATGTTGGACGGCGCCCAGCCTCCCTATGACGGGGCCTTCCGGCGCGCGTGGCGCGACTACACGACCTGCAACGACGCCTTCGCCCGCGCGCTGGCCGAGGATGCCGCGCCGGGTGCCCGCGTGATCGTGCACGACTACCACCTGGCGCTGGTCCCGCGCATGCTCCGCCAACGAAGACCGGACGTGGCCATCGCGCACGTCTCGCATACGCCCTGGGCCCCGCCGGAGTGGTTCGCGACGCTCCCGGACGAGCTCGGCCGCGACCTGCTCGAGGGCATGCTCGCGGCCGACCACCTGGCGTTCCACTCGGCCCGCTGGGCCGCCTGCTTCGCGGCCTGCTGCCGGGCCGCGCTCGGCGCCCACACCGGCGCGGACTGGGTGGAGCACCGCGGGCGCCGGACGACTCTGGCCGTGCACCCGCTCGGCGTCGATGCCGCTGCTCTGCGTCGGCACGTCGACTCCCCTCCCGTACGGGAGAGGGTGGCGGCATTGCGCGAGCAGTACCGTGGTCGGGCCCTGCTGGTCCGGGTCGACCGGACCGAGCCGTCCAAGAACGTCGTCCGTGGGCTGCTGGCCTACCGGGAGCTGCTGCGCACCCGACCGCAGTGGCGTGAGCGGGTGGTCCACCTGGCGCTGGCCTACCCGAGCCGGTACGGCCTGCCGGAGTACCGGGCGCACGTCGACGTCCTCACCCGGCTGGCCCGCGACATCGACGACGAGCTGGGGACTCCCGGGTGGCGACCGGTCGTCCTGGACGTGGTCGACGACCTGCCGCGGTCGCTGGCGGCCCTGAGCATCGCCGACGCGGTGCTGGTGAACCCTGTCCGTGACGGCATGAACCTCGTGGCCAAGGAGGCATGCGTCGTCTCCGCCGAGGGGTGCGCCCTGGTGCTCTCCCGCGAGGCCGGCGCCGCCGACGAGCTGAGCCGGGACGCCCTGATCGTGAACCCGTTCGACGTGACGGCCACCGCCGATGCGCTGCACGAGGCGCTGACGATGCCGGTCGGTGAGCGGAGGGAGCGGTGCAGGAGGCTCGCGGAGGTGTCAGGAGCCCTGCCGCCGCGAGCGTGGTTCGAAGGTCTGCTGGCGGGGCTGCCCCTCCGCTCCGCGTGATCACGAGGGCCCGCCCGGGCTCCGCTCGGGGCCACCGACGTTGATGCGCCCATGGGCACCGCAAGGCCGCATGATCGCCCGGCCGGCAGGCGCGGGCGTGGCGGGCCTCCGGTCACCCCGACAGTGAGTCGGCGAGACTGGCGAGCAGGTCGACGACGCCCTGTGGTCCGTCGACGAGCACGTCGGCCTGGTCGCGCAGGGCCGCCGGCGTCTCGGCGGAGTCGCTGCAGACGACGAGTCCCGGCACGCCCTCCTCCCGCAGCTCGTGGACGGTCCGCACGGCCGGCAGGTCGCCGAGGTCGTCGCCCGCGAAGAGCACCGCCGTGGCACCACGCTCCGCCACGAGGGAGCGGAGGGCACCGCCCTTGTCGACGCCGGGCGGTCGGACCTCGAGCACGAAGCGTCCGGGCACGACCTCCAGACCGACCTCCGTGGCGAGCGCCTCGACCGGGTCACGTAGCCGCTCGAGGGACCCCTGCGGGTCCGCTGCACCACGGGTGTGCAGCGCCAGCGAGTGGCCCTTGTCCTCCAGCCGGACGCCGTCGTGGGCCAGCTCGGCCAAGCGCGGACGGAGTCGCTCGACGCCGTCGTGCGACTCTGGGGTCTCCACCGACCCGTCCTCGTACCGCTCCATCCCGTAGTGGCCGAGCACCACGATCCCCGGGACGCCGGCCAGCCGGCCCAGCCGCACCGCCTCGGTGACGGGACGACCGGTCACGACGGCGACTGTCCCAACGACAGCCGCAAGCCGGGCCAGGGCGGCGGGCGCCGCCTCGTGCGCGAACGCCTCCTCGGGGTTCGCGACGATCGGCGACAGCGTGCCGTCGAAGTCCAGCGCGACGAGCGCGTCCCCCGGCGAGCTGTGGACGGCGGCGAGGGCGGCAGCGCCCTCCTGGGTACGGGGCGGGGGGAGGTCGCTCACGCGTCCGAGGCTAGTCAACCGGCGATGCCGGCGGCCCGCCACGGTGCGAGCAGGGTCCGGCCTCAGCGGACGCGCCGCGGGCGGATCAGCCCCTCCTGCACGACCGAGGCGACCAGCCGCCCGTCCCGGGTGAACACCCGGCCGCGGGCCAACCCCCGGCCACCGGACGCAGACGGGGACTCCTGGTCGTAGAGGAGCCACTCGTCGGCGCGGAACGGCCGGTGGAACCACATCGCGTGGTCGATCGAGGCCATCTGCAGGTCCAGCGGCGTGACCGGGTGCGGCGCCAGCGCGGAGAAGAGCAGCGTGAGGTCCGAGGCGTAGGCCAGCACGCACACCTGGAGCAGCGGGTCGTCCGGCAGCGGCTCGGCCGCCCGGATCCAGACCGGCGAGTGCGCGCCGGTCCGGTCACCCACGCCGTCGAAGGGTGAGTCGGCGACGTGGCGGAAGTCGATCGCCTGCCAGTCGCGCCAGACCGCGGACCAGACCGGGTGACCGGTGGCGATCCGGGCCTCCAGGTCGGGCAGGTCGTCGGGGCCGGGGACACCGCGGGGCATCGGGTCCTGATGGTCCAGTCCGGCTTCGGCACCCTGGAACGAGGCGGACATGAAGAAGATGGGACGCCCGTGCTGCACGGCGACCACCCGTCGCGTGGCGAACGACCCGCCGTCGCGGATCCGCTCCACCTGGTAGACGACTGGGGAGCCCGTGTCACCTGCACGGAGGAAGTAGGCGTGCAGCGAGTGCACCCCCCGCTCGGCGTCGACGGTCCGGCCCGCGGCCACCAGCGCCTGGGCGGCGACCTGTCCACCGAAGATCCGTTGCAGCGATGTCTCCGGCGAGCGGCCGCGGAAGAGGTCGACCTCCAGCTGCTCGAGGTCCAGGACCGAGAGCAGGTCGCTCATGGTGCGCGACACCGACGCTCACTCCCCTGCCCGTGCGGGGGGTCGCTCGGTGTCGGCGAGGATCACCGTCAGGGCCTCCTCGCTGAGGCCGGCGAAGACGGGCATCACCCGGTCGATGCCGTCCCACTCCTCGTCCATGGCTGTCGCCGCCTCCTCCAGGTCGGTCGGGTAGTAGACGGTGGTCGTCGGCACCCCGGAGGGGAACGACCCGACCTCGATGACCTCCCAGCCGGCCTCCTCGAGAGCCTCGGCGGTCCGCGCGGCCAGACCCTCGACCGTGGTCTGGTTGAGCACGACCACGGGGGCGCGGACCGGTTGGGGGGACGGTTCGGGGCTGGTGGTGGGGACTGCCTCCCCGTCGGTCGCCTCGGCCGTGGAAGTCCCGGCCTCGGCGGGTGCGTCGGCGAAGACGTCGCCGGGGTCGACCGGCTCCACCTCGTCACCGGCCACGACGAGCAGCAGGGCGACCACCCCGACCGTGCCCAGCAGGGCCACGAGGGAGGGCCACACCCGCTGGAACCAGCCCCCCTCGTTCACCGGAGGGACCGCCCCGTCACACCTCGAACCCGAGGCGACGCGCCGAGCGGGCCCGCTGGCGCGTGGCCCGCAGCCGACGCAGCCGCTTGACCAGCATCGGGTCGTAGGCGAGCGCCTCGGGGCTGTCGATCAGAGCGTTGAGCACCTGGTAGTAGCGGGTCGCTGACATGTCGAACAGGTCGCGGACCGCCTGCTCCTTGGCCCCCGCGTAGCGCCACCACTGGCGCTCGAAGTCCAGGATCTGCCGGTCCCGGTCGGCGAGGCGGCTGCCCGCCCGCTCCGCGAGGGGGCCGGTCTGCCTCTCCAGGTCCATGGGCGCATGGTAAGCCCCGGAATGCCATCCCTGTCATTCGACCGGCCGTTCCTCGTGTCGAGTCGGGACGAAGGGCCGGTTTGCCCGTTCGGGCCCCCGGCTACCGTGAAGGGGACACCCCTGGAGGACGCCGCTGTGACCACAGGCTCGAGCCCGTTCGTCGTCGTCGCCAACCGGCTCCCGGTCGACCGGGAGTCCACGCCCGATGGACGTACGACGTGGCGGCGCAGCCCTGGCGGGCTCGTGACGGCCCTGGCCCCGGTGATGCGCCGGCAGGACGGTGCCTGGGTGGGGTGGACCGGCACTCCCGACGACGCGCCCGACCGGTTCCACACCGAGGGCATGGACCTGGTCCCGGTGCCGCTGTCCAGGGACGACGTTGCCGACTTCTACGAGGGCTTCTCCAACGCCACTCTCTGGCCGCTGTACCACGACGTCATCGTGGCCCCGCAGTTCCACCGCGAGTGGTGGGACGCCTACGTCCGCGTCAACCACCGCTTCGCCGAGGCGGCGGCCGAGGTGGCCGCCGACGGTGCCGTGGTGTGGGTGCAGGACTACCAGCTCCAGCTCGTGCCCCGCATGCTGCGTGACATGCGGCCGGACCTACGTATCGGCTTCTTCCTGCACATCCCCTTCCCTCCCGGCGAGCTCTTCGCCCAGCTGCCGTGGCGTCGTCAGATCATCGAGGGCCTGCTCGGCGCGGATCTGGTGGGCTTCCAGCGATCCGGCGCCGCGGACAACTTCGTCCAGCTCGCGGAACGCTTCGACGGCGGGTACATCGACGACGTGGGCCGGCTGTTCACCCCCGAGGGCCGGCGGGTCGTGGCGCGGGCGTTCCCGATCTCCATCGAGGTCGAGGAGATCACCGAGCTGGCCGCCGACTCGGAGGTCCAGAGGCGCACGAAGGAGATCCGGGAGGAGCTCGGGTCTCCGCGCCGCGTGCTGCTCGGGGTCGACCGGCTCGACTACACCAAGGGCATCGGGCACCGACTCAAGGCCTTCGGCGAGCTGCTCGCCGAGGGCGTGGTGACCCCCGAGGACGCCGTCTTCGTCCAGGTCGCCACGCCGAGCCGCGAGCGGGTCGAGGCCTACCGCAACCTGCGCGACGAGATCGAGCTGCAGGTAGGCCGGCTGAACGGCGACTTCGGCCGGATCGGCCAGCCCGCCGTCGCCTACCTGCACTCCTCGTACGACCGGCGGGAGCTGGTCGCGCTGCTCCGTGCCGCCGACGTCATGGTGGTGACGCCGCTGCGCGACGGGATGAACCTCGTCGCGAAGGAGTACGTCGCGGCCCGGACCGACCTGCGCGGCACGCTGGTGGTCTCGGAGTTCGCCGGGGCCGCCGACGAGCTGCACGCAGCCCTGCTGGTGAACCCCCACGACATCGACGGCCTCAAGCGGACCCTCCGCCGGGCGATGGAGATGTCCGACGAGGAGGCCGAGGGCCGGATGCGCTCGCTGCGCGAACGGGTGATCGGCCATGACGTCAACCGCTGGGCACAGGAGTTCCTGGCGGCCCTGCGGGCGACGTAGCGTCAGGCGCGCTCGTCGTCCTCGCCCTCCTCGACGTAGGCCTGCCACGTCTGCGTGTCGGGCTCCCCCGCGCCCGCGTCGGACAGCACGCGCTCGGCCGGCTCGGCGAGTCCCTGCAGCGCCTGCTCGGTCCGGCGCAGCTCACGGGTGGCCAGCTCGACCAGGTCGCGCAGTCCGTCGATGCCGAACCGGTCACGCACGTGGGCGACGGTCTCGACGACGAGCCGGTCGGGATGGCTGTGCTCCACGGGCCCTCCTCCAGTGGGTCGACCGCACCACCGTAGCCGCGCCGGGCTCAGTCCCCGCCGAGTAGGGGCGGCGCCCCGTACAGGCCCGGCCCGTCCGGCACGACGTCGGCGAGGAAGCGCCGCGACATCTCGTACGCCTGCCCGGACAGGCGTGCGGTGTGCCGGAAGTCGAGCGGCGACGTGCTCATCGGGAAGGGTCCGGGTAGGTAGACCACCGGGACGCGAGCGGCGGCCGCGGGAACGTCGCGGAG
>DATHUJ010000219.1:0-4795 GCA_035462375.1 Jiangellales bacterium | reverse complement strand
TGGACGTCGTCTTCCTCGGCGTGCACGGCATGGACCCGGATCGGGGTTTCACGACCCCCAACCTCATGGAGGCCGACGTGGACCGTGCCTTCGTCGACGCGGCCCAACGGCTGGTCATCATCGCCGACCACACCAAGTGGGGGGTCGTCGGCATCTCGAGCATCGCCCCGCTCGAACGGGCCGACGTCCTCGTCACCGACGTCGGCCTGCCCCGACCCGCCGTGGAGGTCCTGGAGGGCCGCATCGCGTCGGTCCTCCAAGTCGGCATCCGCGACGGCCCGAACGGACCGGACGGATCGGACGGACTGGACGGATCGGACAAGGAGCGGAACCCGTGAAGCGCACGTCCACCCGACTCGCCGACGGCCGCGAGATCGTCTACTTCGACCTCTCCGACGACGCCGAACGCCAGCTGGTCGACACCCGTGACCTGCCCGAGACGGCCACGACCTCGGAGATCCGCTACGACCCGCTCCTCGACGAGTGGGTGACCATCGCCTCACACCGCCAGGGCCGGACCCACCTGCCCCCCGCCGACGAGTGCCCGCTGTGCCCGTCCCGCGACGGCCGGCAGACCGAGATCCCCTCACCCGACTACGACGTGGTGGTCTTCGAGAACCGTTTCCCGTCGCTCGCCACGTCGGTGCCCCCGGTCCCGCCAACGGTCGACCCCGGCGGCGATCTGTTCACGCGGCAGCCCGGTGTCGGGCGCTGCGAGGTCGTCTGCTTCACCAGCGACCACACCTCGACCTTCGCCGAGCTGTCCACGGCACAGGCGCGGCTGGTCATCGAGGCCTGGGCCGACCGCACGGCCGAGCTCTCGAGTCTGCGGAACGTCGAGCAGGTCTTCTGCTTCGAGAACCGCGGCGAGGAGATCGGGGTGACGCTGCACCACCCGCACGGCCAGATCTACGCCTATCCCTTCGTCACCCCCCGTACCCGCCGTCAGCTCATCTCAGCACGCCAGTACCGGGAGCGGACGTGGCGCAACCTCTACGCCGACGTGCTGGCAGCGGAGCGAATGGCGGGATCGCGGATCGTCACCGAGACCGAGCACTGGACCGCCTTCGTCCCCGCCGCCGCTCGCTGGCCGGTGGAGGTCCACCTCTACCCCCGGCGCCAGGTCCTCGACCTGCCCGGTCTCCGGCCCGAGGAGCGCGACGACTTGGCGGAGGTCTACCTGGACCTGCTCCGGCGGCTCGACACCCTCTACGGTCTGCCCATGCCCTACATCGCCGGCTGGCACCAGGCCCCCGTGCGCGTCGACCGGGAGCTCGGCTACCTGCACCTGGAGCTCTTCTCGATCCGCCGGGCCCCCGGCAAGCTCAAGTACCTCGCCGGTTCCGAGTCGGGGATGGGCGCCTTCATCAACGACGTCATGCCCGAGCAGGCGGCGGCACGGCTGCGGGAGGTGGGCGGGTGAAGCTGCTCGTCACCGGCGGCGCCGGCTACATCGGCGCCGTCGTCGCGGCGCAGCTCGTCGAGGCCGGGCACGAGGTGGTCGTGCTCGACGACCTGTCCACCGGGTACCAGGACAACCTGCCGGACGGCGCGACCCTGGTCCGAGGGCGGGTCCAGGACGCCGCGGGGGTGCTGGACGGCGCGGGCTTCGACGGCGTGCTCCACTTCGCCGCCAAGTCGCTGGTCGCCGAGTCCGTCGCCCATCCCGAGCGCTACTGGGACAACAACGTGTGCGGAACTCTGGCGCTGCTCACCGCGATGCGCGAGGCGGGCGTGCGGCGCTTCGTCTTCTCCTCCACCGCCGCCACGTACGGGGAGCCGTCCATGTCGCCCATCACCGAGGACGTGCCGGCCGTCCCGATCAACCCGTACGGGCAGAGCAAGCTCGCCGTCGACCACATGCTCACCGGCGAGGCCGCGGCGCACGGGCTGGCCGCGGCGAGCCTGCGCTACTTCAACGTCGGCGGCGCCTACGGCCGTCACGGGGAGCGCCACGACCCCGAGACGCACCTGATCCCCAACCTGCTGGCCGTGCCGGCGGGCCGCCGGGAGTCCGCCGACGTATTCGGCACCGACTACACCACATCCGACGGCACGGCGGTCCGTGACTACCTGCACGTGGTCGACCTGTCGGTCGCGCACCTGCTCGCGCTCGACGCCGTCGAGCCCGGCCGGCACGACGTCGTCAACCTCGGCACCGGGACCGGCTACACGGTCCGCCAGGTGCTCGACGCCTGCCGTGAGGTGACCGGCCACCCGGTCCCGATGGTCGAGCGCGACCGCCGCCCCGGCGACCCGACCACCCTGGTCGCCTCCAACGTGCGGGCGCACGAGCTGCTGGGCTGGGTGCCCGGACGGGGCCTCGAGCGCATCGTCTCCGACGCATGGGCCTTCGTCCGAACCGGCGAGGCGCCACGGTGACGGCTGCGCCGTGAGGCCGGCGGGCGTCGTCGCCGGCGCGTTCACGGACGCCACGAGCGGACCCCCCGAGGGGGTCTGGGCCGCCCCCGGCCGGGTCAATCTGATCGGCGAGCACACCGACTACAGCGGCGGGTACGTGCTGCCGCTGGCCCTGCCGCTCGGCGTGGTGTGTGCCGGCGCGGGTCGCGACGACGGCCTGCTGTCGGTGCGCTCGGCCCAGGTGCCCGAGGAGGTGCACACGGTCGACGTGCGAGCGGTCTCGCCCGGTGAGGTGAGCGGCTGGGCCGCCTACGCCGTCGGGGTCGCGTGGGCCCTGCGCGAGCGCTGGGGGGTCGTGCAGGGCGCCGACCTGCTCGTGGACGGCGATGTCCCTCCCGGGGCCGGACTGTCGTCGTCGGCAGCGCTGGAGTGCGTGGTGGCCACAGTGCTGCGGGACCTGTCGGGGGCGCCGCTGTCCGTGGACGACCTGGCTCGGCTGGCCCGGCAGGCCGAGAACGACTTCGTCGGTGCCCCCACTGGGGTCATGGACCAGCTGGCCGCGATGCACGGCCGGGTGGGGCACGTGCTCTTCATCGACACCAGGTCCGGCGTGATCGAGCCGGTCCCCTTCGACCCCGGCGCGTCCGGGACGCAGCTCCTCGTCGTCGACACCCGCGCCGCCCACAAACTGGTCGCCGGCGAGTATGCCCAGCGACGCCGCGAGTGCGAGGAGGCCGCCCGGGCGCTGGGCGTCGTGGAGCTGAGGGACGCGAGCCCCGCCGACCTCGACGGCGGGGCCGGGCGGGAGCTGCCGGCCGTGCTGCGTCGTCGCGCCAGGCACGTCGTGACGGAGAACGCGCGCGTCCTCGACGTGGTCGCCTCGCTCCGGAGAGGCGCCGACCCCCGGGAGATCGGCCCGCCGCTCACCGCCTCGCACGCGTCACTGCGGGACGACTTCCAGGTGACGGTGCCGCAGCTCGACGTCGCCGTGGAGGCGGCCCTCGCCGCGGGCGCGTACGGGGCCCGGATGACCGGTGGCGGCTTCGGCGGCTGCGTGATCGCACTGATCGACACCTCGTCCCGTCCCACGGTCGTCGCCGCGATCGAGGACGCCTTCGCCGGGCGGGGCTTCGACCCTCCCGCGTCCTTCGTTGCGGTGCCGTCCGATGGAGCCCACCGGCTGGCCTGAGCCAGGCTCCGATGTCGACGCACCGTCCGCTCCGGTCCGCCGATCGCCGGTGAGTCGCCGCGAGTGAACCGGTTCTCCAGTTCGGAACCAAGTCTCGGCTCCTCTCGTCCACCTTCGTGATCCCGGCTCAGCGCCGTCCTCGCACTGGGGTCGACGCGCTGAACCTGGTTCACACGACGTGGTCGTTCGTTACGCAGGTGCGGCTGGTCCGACAAGTCCGACAGGTCTAGGCTGCTTGGTCAGCGGCGCCAGGAGGGGTGCGCCGCCGCTCACGGGGGGAGCGCGCAACCGTTGGTGCCTGGGAGGCCCGCATGCGTGCACGTCTGCTGTCCACCACGTCCGCCCGCAGGATCGCCGTGGCGACCGCGGCGACCGCTCTGACCCTTGGTTCGGCCGCTGCACCGGCGGCCGCCGACCCGCCGGTCCGCGAGGGCGAGTCCACCTTCACGCTGGACTGCGGCGCCGCGGGCACGTACGAGATCGTCACCGCGAGGGGCAACGGGGAGTGGACGCCCGGGATGGACGTCGGCAGTACGACCGTCTTCATCCCCGTGGCGTTCGGCACCTTCACCGTCGTGGCCTACGACCTGCAGACCGGGGAACTGCTGGACGAGTTCTCCTTCGAGGAGGGGACCGTCAAGGGTCAGGGCAGGGCCAAGGGCAAGGCACCGGTGGACTGCACGTTCTCCACGGTCTTCGAGGGCTTCGACGAGGAGTTCGGCCAGGAAGTCCGGGTGGAGTTCTCCGGTGAGGTGTCCGTCGTCATCCGGCCCTGACGGGGACGCTGCTGGGCCCGTCCAGGCCGGCTGCGACAGGTCAGCCGGTCGGGCCCAGCACCTTCCAGCCGGACTGCCACGGCCAACCGTTGGCCATGTTCAGCCCGATGTGGAGGAAGGCCATGCGCTCCAGGGTGGCCGCCTTCGACAAGGGACCGACGTCGAGCGGCCGCAGCCTCGACTGAGCCGCTGTGGCTCCGGTCGCCTGGGCCGCCGCGGTCGCCAACGCCTTGCCGACGTTGCCGGAGCCGATGACCGCCACCCTCATGACCGCCTCCTCGTGCCGTTTGGACACTGAGTTGTCCTGGCCGGAGTCTTCGCCTGGCGCCCCTGTCGCCCGCAAGGCCGGCGGCGATCAGTCCGCCCCGCCGACCTCCGTACGCCAGGAGTGGCGCGGCTCGTAGCCGAGGACCCGCCGGGCCTTGTCGATCGACAGCAGCGTGGCGTGCTCCTCCGTACGGGAGTCGTA
>DATHUJ010000218.1:0-2058 GCA_035462375.1 Jiangellales bacterium | reverse complement strand
TGGTCGGCCACCGGGAAGACGAGCGGGACACCCAGCGCGGCATCGCCGCCCAACGCGCCCTGCTGGCCGCCCACATCGACCGGATCACCGTCGGCCCCGTGTCCAAGCGGGGCAGCCACACCTTCGACGACTCCACCGTGTCCATCACCTGGCGAACCCCGGTCGAGGGTGAGCGGCCAGCCGCCCCGACCCGGCTGGTCGGCCCGCGGATCCAACTCGAACTCCGCGGATGAGGCTCCCCCGGCCAGCCGGCCGCCGGGCGGGATGCTTGACTCCCAACGGCAGCACTCTCGGCGGGGCACCGGAGCACGTAGTGGCGACTCGACGGGTGGTGACCCGCGTCGATGACCTGGACGGCAGTCCCGACGCGCACACCGTGAGATTCGGCCTGGACGGTGATGCCTACGAGATCGACCTCGCCGACGCGCACGCCCAGCCATTCCGCGAGCTGCTCGCCCCGTACGTCTCGGAGGGGCGACGCCTCACCAGCAGCGGCCGGCCCTACACCCGCATCGACCTCGACACCAGAACCACCGGGGCGGGCCAGCGCGTTACCGTCGGCGCTGCTGACCAGCCGGCCGGACACCTACCCGAGACTGACCGGCCAGCCCGCCCGAGGCAACAAACAGCCGATGAGGGTACGTAAGCGGCAGGCGTCATCCGGCGGTAGGCACAGCGGCTGCTACGCGACGTGACGTTGGCTGCGGCCGCGGTGGAACCGACGTCTCACGGCCCGCCCACCGGACCGGCACTCGCCCCGACCTGGTGGCGCATGATCGTCACGCCGTGCAACCCGAGGTGCACGACCATGGCTTGTTCGTGTCACAGGTCGGATTGGCTATTGCACTAAGCAAGCCTTGGCGCGAACATTGGCTATTCAGCTGTTCAGGACATGACATGGCTGCAGGCGGCGAACGACCCCGAGGCAACGCATCTTGTCGGGCGGTGCACCGGTGGAATAACCGCTTGCAGGCTGGCGCCTGGGGGCCCTCGCGGATCGATCGAAGCGGCCGAAGTCCTCGCCGTGGTAGTTCCCGGCGGAGATGGAACTCCGCGTGCTCCGCTGCGACCACGGGATCGAGAGACCAGGTAGCGACCAGGGCCTTCGACGGGTGCGACGTTCAGCCGAGACCCCTCGAAGACGGGCTCCGGCGCGAGGTCCACGAGACCAACTCTCGATCACCATTTGGGGTCGTGAAGCGGCGTCGTCTACACGAACCTTCCCTGCGGAAGGCAGCAACAGGAGCAGAGGTGTTGGGAGCGTGGACGGCGCGACGGTGTCTGTGGCGGTCGTAACCAGCCGCACGGAGGCGGAACTGATCGTCGGACTGCTGCGCAGTCACGGCTTGAGAGCAGCCGTGGCGGCAGACGATGCCGGCGGGCAGTACCCGCAGCTGCAAATGGAGGGTGTTCGCGTGCTGGTTGCCCCCTCCGATGAAGCGTCGGCCCGTCGGCTCCTGGCCGCCGCCGATGACACCGCCGGACCGGTCGGGGGCGGCTAAGTCCAGCTTCCTTCCACGGAAGCCCGTCAGGTGTTGTGAAAGGGGATCCTCATGAGCTCCTCCTCGGCGCCCCTGCCCACCCAGGGAGGCCCCGGCTCCGTCTCCGGCGGGCCGAACCTCCCGCCCGGCTTCGCCGACACGTTCACGACCCGGCGAGGAGCCTCACATTCACATCCCCTTGATCGTCACCCATCCGCGTGGCCTCGGCACCCGGAGACGCGTCAATTCGTCCGCACACCGAGATCTCCTCGGGTCGCCTCTACTGCGAGAACACGCTCGGCCTGTGCGATGTCAAGGGCACGACGGTCCCGCCGCCGTCAGCGTCTTCCAAGAGCTCGACCGGGCGCCGCGGAGTTGGGCCGAGCAGGCCTACCCCAACCCCATCTGCTTCAACGAGGCTGGACAGAGGCAACCCCTATTGGCCTGGAAGGAGCCGGACGTCTTCACGACCGAGATCCGTGCTTCCTTCAGGTCGCTGCGCTAAGGAGGCGCCATGAGCACCACCGTCAACACCGCGACCGAGATCCGGCCGTTCCAGATCAAGATTTCAGCCGAG
>DATHUJ010000217.1:0-3302 GCA_035462375.1 Jiangellales bacterium | reverse complement strand
GCGTATCAGCGCGCCGACTCGCGCCTCCTGTCCTACACGGGCTCCGTTGGAGCCTCGAGACCCGGGGGGGTCACCCATGAAGCACAGCCGCCGCCTTGCCGTCGCCGGGGCCGTTGCCGCGACGATGCTGTCAGGCACTCTCGTCCTCGCGATGCCTGCCGTCGCCGTCCCGGACTCGGGCGGCAGCGAGGCCTCCGGCAGCTCGACCTCGCAGGTCCAGCTGCGCCGTTCCGCTCCGAACGAGTCTGGGCTCAAGGCGCAGATCGAGCGCCAGGAGCAGGCGCAGCAGCCGCTGCCTGCGCCGAAGGCGCAGCTCGAGCGCCAGGAGCTGCAGCCGCAGCCCAAGCCCGCACAGCCGGCCAGTACGTCCTCGCCTGCGTCCGACGAGTTCCCGTGGGCCATCGCCGGGCTGTCGCTGCTCGGCGTCGCCGCCGCGGGCGCGGTCGGGGTGGCGATCGGCCGGCACAGCCGGCACGTCCCGGCGCAGGCCTGACCACGATCGGGGCCTCGTCCTCGAGACCGCTCACCACGGCCTCGAGGGCGAGGCCCTCGATCTCGTTGTGCCTGGTCAGCCGATGTCGTTCCGGCTGATCGCGCCCTGGGCTACGACGAGCCTGACGCGCTCGCACGCGGCGGGGTCGTCGACCGGGTTGCCGTCGACGGCCACAACATCGGCGTAGTGGCCCGGAGCGAGCCGGCCGACCTTGTCGGCGAGACCCAGCAGCGCGGCCGCCGTGGTGGTCGCACCGCGCAGGGCGTCCAGGGCCGGGATACCGGCCTCGGCGATCAGCCGGACCTCCTTGCCGACCGGCTGAGTGGCGGTCCCGAAGGTGTCGGTCCCGGCCACGATCGGGACGCCCTTGGCGTGCGCCGTTCGAAGCGCCTCCTGCAGAACGGGGACGTACTCCCGCCCCCGCTCGACCAGGACGGGATCGCTGGAGTCGAGCAGACCGGTGATGGCGGCCATCGTCGGGGTGAAGGCGGTCCGGCGGCGGGCCATCAGGTCCAGGGTGTCCTCGTCCACGAAGACGCCGTGCTCGAGGCTCGCGATCCCGGCCCGGACCGCACCACGGCAGCCCTCGGCGCTGTAGGCGTGGCACAGCACGGTGGCGTTACGGCGCCGGGCCTCGGCGACGACGGCGGAGAGCTGCTCCTCGTCGTACACGAGCTCGAGCGGGTCCTGCTCGGCCAGCCCGGCACGGGGGTTGGCGCGGGTCTTGATGACGTCGACGCCGCGGCGGAGGTTGACCGCGGTGAAGTAGCGCAGGTCGGCCGGTTCCTGCACACCGTCCGGGAGGCTCGCCAGTGGCGCCAGGGCCTCGTCGCCGAGGACGGTGTCGCCCAGGATCGGTGAGATGAAGGTGCCGGCGGCGCGCATCCGCGGCACCCGCCCGGGGGTCCACGTGGTCAGTGGCCGCATGGCGACGTCCTGGTAGAAGTTCGACGCACCGCTCCGGACCGTCGTGGCTCCGGCTCGCAGGATCCCCGCGGCGTCGGCCAGGGTGTTGACGTGGACGTGGGCGTCCACGAGACCGGGCAGGATCCACGCGCCCCGGACGTCGACCTGCTGTACCGCGCTGCCGACGGCCGCCCGGGCCCCGCGGGTCTGGTCCCACGAGCCGGCGCCGGCCCTGGAGGTGCTCGTCTGCCGGCGTGCAGCCCTTCGGCTGGGCGGCGCGGGGGGCGAGGCCCTTCAGGTGGTGCTCGGCGAGGCGCGCGACGCGCTGGCGGAGGGAGATGTCGAGGCGGCTGTCCGGGCTGACGCCCGGTTCCATACCGTGCTCTTACAGGTCTCCCGCAGCCCCGCGCTGCAGTCGGTGCTCGAACCGGTCAACGACCGCCTGCAGTGGCTGCTGCGCCAGCACCCCGACCCGCAGGTGCTGTACGAGGAGCACCGAGCCATCGCCGATGCGGTGCGGGCCGGAGACGCCGAGCGCGCCGCCGAGCTCGCCGGCCAACACCTCCGTACCAGCCGTCAGCAGTACGAGCGGTCGGTTCGGGCGCTCGCCGGTCCGGGGTGACGGGCGGCGGCGGCTCTCGTCAGGCGCGCTCGACCTGGGCCTTGAGGCTGTTGCCTTCGATCTCCAGGTAGCGCTCGGTCAGGCCCTTGGTGAGCCTGCCGAGCACCGCGCCGAGGGGTCCTCCCTGGTCGAGGGAGGCGGTGACCCGCGAGCCGTCACCGACCGGTTCGACGACATGGCTGGCGGTCGTGACGACGCCCGGGCCCTTGGCGACCCAGGTCCACGACCGGCCGGGCTCGAGGGCGGTCACCTCCCAGACCGCGACAGGCAGCTTCGGCTGCTTGATCCGGGTGCGGGAGCCGACGCGTAACGGTCCGTCGTCCAGGCGCTCGACGCTGGTCATCGTCTCCAGCCACTCCGGCCAGCGTTCGACGTCGA
Organism: Jiangellales bacterium; assembly: GCA_035462375.1. Taxonomy (GTDB): domain Bacteria; phylum Actinomycetota; class Actinomycetes; order Jiangellales; family Jiangellaceae; genus DASTQL01. The sequence goes on along the minus strand of DATHUJ010000217.1, from coordinate 903 downwards.
CGTAGCGGTCGAACACCTGTCCCGGCGGAGCGGCGATGGGGACCGAGTACTCGAAGTGCATCCACCAGAGGTACACCCCCGACGCGGGCGGCGGGAGGAGGCGCGCGGCGACGGTGCCACCGGGCCGCTGCTCGCCCGCTGGCTGCGGTTGCAGCGAGATGCCACCGAGATGCGACCGGCCTGCGACCGGACGGGAGTTCGTTGGGAGCAGTCGCCGGGAGCCACCGGCACAAGCGTAAGGAGAGGTGTGATGAGCACCGTCCGTTCCACGTCCCGCCGGGTCGGAACCCGCGTCACCGTCCTCGCTGTCGTCGCGTTGTCCGCCGGGCTGCTCGCAGCCTGCGGGAGCGAGTCCGCCGACGACGCTGAGGTCCGCAGCGGCTACAGCCTCAACGCGAACGAGCACCAGGGACACCGCCAGGTGTCGAGCGTGAACCAGAACGAGCACGAGGGACACCGCCCGGCGCCGAACGTCGACGACAACGAGCAGCTGCGTCGTCCCAACCTGACGCCTTGAGCCCGTCGCGTTGCCCGTCCGGCACCAGTCACCCGGCTCCCTCTCGGTGATCATGGAGGCATCGCCCTCCCAGGCCCAGTTGGAGGGCGATCCTTCCATGATCACCGAGCAGGGGGCGGGTGACCGGGTGGGCCGGCGCCTGTGGCGGCGGCCGCTTCCACTCCGAGCGCGTGGAGCATTGACCGCAGCGCTTCGGCGCGAGGTCTGGGCCTCGGGCGCGGACGGGAGCACACTGGTCGCGTGAACGCCGCGCAATGGCTGTTCGGCGACCTGCTTGCCGCCGTATGGGCCTGGCTCGGCCGATTGCACCGACGGGCGGGGGCGGTCGCGGGATGGGCCGCACAGCACCGTGGTCGGTCCCGCGCGTACGACCCGGCCTTCGCCGA
>DATHUJ010000216.1:0-63318 GCA_035462375.1 Jiangellales bacterium | reverse complement strand
GCCGGCTGGAGATGGCGGCCACCAGCGTGCCGCCCTCCGGACCGCCCTGCTCGCCGAGGCCCTCGTCGACGTCGACCCCCTCCCCGGAACCGCAGGCGGACAGCACCAGCGCTCCGGCCGCGACCGTGACACCCCAGCGCCTGCCCGTCCTCGTCCTCGTCATGCCGCCCGACCTCCCGACCCGGTTCGTGCCGTCCCGGGCCTCCTGCCCCGGTTCGGACGGCGGGCTACCTGACGGCACCGTTTCGGGCCGGGTTGTTATCCAGCCGTGACCTTCCCACCCGGCCTCCGATGACCACGTTCACCACCCTCGTGGTGGCGTCACGAGGCGTCCGCGCCTGGTGATCCCCCCAACAGCCTGGTGGTGGGCCGTCGGTCACGGTCGATGTAGATCGCCGTGCTCACGTAGCCGGGCTGGGTGTGCACCACGGGCACCACCCTGTCGCGGAAGATCCTGATCGCCTCATCGGCCTTGCCGGGGATCAGGTAGGCGGCGATCGTTCGCGCGTACATTGCATTCTCCCTGCTCACACGACCGCGGCCACGCGGCCCGGCAGGGGTCACCGCACGACGATGTCCGCGCTCGGAGCCGGCATCTCCACCCAGGTGGGACCGGGCGCCAGCAGCAGCGGGTCGCCGGCTGCGGTCGTGAGGCGGAACGGCAGGTCGACCGCGCCCTTGCTCCACGTGCCGGTCACCCGGTGGCCCCCGGACAACGCCACGAAGGACCCGGCTCCGTCCACCAGCTGCAGGACCGGCACGGGCGCACCCTCGCCCTCCCTGAGCTTCTGCGTCACCGACCCCACCTCGAGCACGAGCACGTTGGTGGCGCTGACCTGCACGCCCTCCGTCGTCTCGTGCGGTCCCCACGGCTGCTCCCGCAGGTAGCGCCGGGCGGCCTCGTCGTAGGTCCACCGCACGCTCCATCCGGGCCCGTACGGGATGTCGACCGCGGCTCCTGCTGCCGACGCGCGCACGGCGGAGCTGTCCGCCAGGTCGGAGGAGTAGGCGAAGTACGGGAGTGGCGGATCAGTGCGGCTGGAGACCGACAGGAGGAGCGACGGATCGGCGATGACGTCGTCCGGTCGAGGTCGAGAAGGGTCCTGTACGTAGGCGTCCGGCTCGTCCACCCGCAGCGAGCCGAGGTGGTCCACGTCGGCGACCTCGTCGACGTAGCGCATGACCCACTCGGCGGCCATCGTGCTCGCGAGGACCGGACGCATCGGGCTCAGCAGGGCGGCATCCATCGGCCGCACCGAGCGCACCGGCCCCACCCGGTCGGGGACGTCGGAGTGGAAGACCACAGCGAGCCGGGTGTAGGCCACGCCGATCGGCTCCACGAAGACGATGTCGGCGCGGTCGACGCCCGCCTGGGGGTGCGCCTGGCGGACGTCGGAGACCTTGACGGCCACGGCTGGGTGGTCGAACGCGTCGGGGTCGGTGACCGGAAGGCCCGTCAGCGGGGCCAGGACCGGCTGCGGAACAGTAGGAGTGGCACCGGGGGCCACCACGGGCGGCGGCGACGTCCCGGGCGCACGTCCGAGCAGGAGGGCGGCGGCGAGCACGAGCAGTCCCACCAGCACCACCACCCCGGCTCCGGCGACGACCCGGTGTTCCTGGATTCTCATGCAGGCCTCCTCCCGCGCCTGCGCCGGGCGTACCCGCCCACACCACGAGTGTCAGACCCGGCGGGACCCGCCCGCCAGGGCCGATGGCCCCCGGGTACCGGCGCGCAGCCCGTCACGGACTCCACAGTCCCGCCCCGCCTGGTCACGGTCCACAACCCGCCCGGACCGCCCGCGACGCGTGCCCGCGGGGACCCACTGTGCTCACATGACTCCCGCTTACGTGATCCGTGCCGTCGTGCTGCTGCTGCCCTGGATCCTGACGGGGGCCACGGCGGCCCTCGCCGCAGCCGCCGACCCCGCGTCCGCCGACCGGTGGACCTGGCCGGTGGGGACGAACGCGTCGCCGCCCCTGGTGGTCCGGCCCTTCGCCCCACCCGGCCAACCGTGGCTCGCCGGCCACCGGGGCGCGGACCTGGCGGCCGACGCGGGGACGACCGTGCGGTCGGCGGGTGCGGGGGTGGTCTCCTACGCCGGCGGGCTGGCGGGCCGGGGAGTCGTCGCCGTCGTCCACGGAGGCCTCCGCACGACGTACGAGCCGGTGACGGCGACGGTCTCCGTCGGGCAGCGGGTCGCCGTCGGCGAGCCGCTCGGGCGGCTCGAGCCCAGGGGCCACTGTGTTCCGGCGGCCTGCCTGCACTGGGGGTTGCGACGCGGGGACGTCTACCTGGACCCGCTCTCCCTGCTCTCCGGAGGACCCGCCCGCCTGCTTCCGCTGGGTGACGCCGCGCTCCCGGCCACGACCGGCCCCGGGCCGACGCGGCCGGGCGGCGACGGGACTCCGGCGACCGGAGCTGCGGAATCGGCCGTCGAGGCGGCCGCAGTCGAGGCGGCCGGGGCCGACCGGTTCGGTAGAAGCACCGTCCTGGCGGCCGGTGCGGCCCTGGGCCTCGCGGTGTCGGCCGCCACGGTGGCCGCGCACGCACGCCGGGCGCCGTGACCTCCGCGCGGTCACGCGCGCGGGTGTGCCTGCCGGTAGGCCTGGCGCAGCCGCTCGGCGGACACGTGCGTGTAGACCTGGGTCGTCGCCAGGGACGCGTGCCCGAGCAGCTCCTGGACGCTGCGCAGGTCGGCCCCGCCCTCGAGCAGGTGGGTGGCGGCGCTGTGGCGCAGCCCGTGCGGGCCGAGGTCGGGCACGCCGGGAACGGACGCCAGTCGCGCGTGGACCACCCGGCGGACCGTCCGGGCATCGATCCGACGACCGCGGACGCCGAGGAACAGCGCCGGGCCGGAGCCCGCCGCAGCCAGGAGCGGTCGCCCGGCCCGGAGCCACGTCCCGAGTGCGCGCTCGGCGGGCACGCCGATCGGGACGCTGCGCTCCTTGCGTCCCTTGCCGAGCACGCGGACCAGGCGACGTCCGTGGTCGAGGTCGTCGACGTCCAGGCCGACCAGCTCGCCGACCCGCAACCCCCCGGCGTAGAGCAGCTCGAGGACCGCATCGTCACGGAGCTCGACCGGGTCGCCCGTCCTGACGTCGTCCTCCACCGCGGTCAGCACCTCCGCGGCCTGGTCGACCCGGAGCACCTCGGGCAGCGTCCGCTGGCGCCGGGGGCTGGCCAGGGCGACCCCCGGGTCGTCCTCGAGCCGGCCCACCCGGTGCGCCCAGGCCGTGAAGACCCGCGCCGCCGACCCCCGTCTGGCGAGCGTGGAACGGGAGCGGCCCTGGCTGCGCAGGCGGGCGAGCCAGCTGCGCAGCGTCCGCAGGTCGAGGTCCGCGAGCCCGCGACCGCCTCGCCGGTGCAGGTGGTTCAGCAGACTGGAGACGTCACCGACGTAGGCACGGACGGTGTGCGGCGACCGGTCCCGCTCCGCGACCAGGTACCGCTCGAAGTCGCCCAGCGCTGTGGCCAGGTCCTCGGGGAGCTCGGCGGGCACGGGGCCACCGTCGGGCGGGCCGTGTGCGTCCGTCAAGCACCGCGGTCGGTGTGCCGCGGATCGCCGTCGGCCGCCTCGGCGGCTGCGCGTGCCTCCTGCCGGTCGGCGGCCCGCGCAGCTCGCACGACCTGCCCGAGCCGCCACCCGTCCGGCACCGCGTCGGCGAGTCTCACGAGCTGCAGCTCGGAGAGCTCCACCCGGACGTCAGCCTCGGGGACACCGCTGCGCCGGGAGACCTCCTCGACACCTCGGGCGCCGCGAGAGGGCAGCGCCTCCAGGACGGCGAGTCGGGTGGGTGGCAGCCCGTCCCACGGTCGGTCGGGTCCCCGAGGGGCCGGCGCCGCGTCGAGGACGAGCCGCCCCACCAGGTCGAGCACGTCGCCGGCCCCGGTGACGAGCACCGTCTCGCTGCGCAGGGCGTGGTGGGTGCCGACCGACAGGGCCGACGTCACCGGCCCGGGGACGGCCATCCCGTGCCGCCCGAGGTGGTGGGCCCAGCGCAGGGTGCTCAACGCACCGGAGCGTGCCGCGGCCTCGACCACGACGGTGCCCGACGTCAGCGCGGCGATCAGGCGGTTGCGCGCGAGGAACCGCGACCGGGTGGGATGGGACCCGGGCGGTAGCTCGGCCACCGCGGCCCCCTCCGCGCAGACCCGCGCGAGCAGGCCCGCGTTGCCGCGCGGGTAGGCCACGTCGGCACCGCAGGCCAGGACGGCCACGGTGGTCGACGCGACGGCGAGGGCGCCGCGGTGGGCGGCCGCGTCGATCCCGTAGGCGCCGCCGGACACCACGGTCCAGCCTCGGTCCCCGAGCCCCGCGGCGATGTCGGCGGCGACCTGGGTGCCGTAGGCCGTGGCGGCCCGCGCCCCCACGACGGCGACCGACCGCTCGGCCACCGCGGCCAGGTCGGCGGCGCCGCTGGTCCACAGACCCAGCGGTGCACCGGCGATCCGGTCCTTGGCCTCGACCAGGTCGAGCGTGTCGAGTCCCGCGGGCCAGTCGGGATCTCCGGGGCAGATGAACCGGAGGCCCGCCCGCCGGGTGCCCTCGAGCACGGCGTCCCCGCGGGTACCGAGCGCGCGCTGCCGGAGGGCCGAGCGGGCCGACCCCTCCCACCGGCCCTCCCTCAACGCCGCCAGCACCGCGTCGGGACCGTGCTCCGCCACCGCCCGGCTGACCCCTGGCGTCCCCGGCTCCACGGCGGCCGCGAGCGCCGCCCGCGCCTCGCGCTCCCGCCGACCCGTCACGCCGCCGACCCGGAGCGGAGTCCGTGCGCCTCGAGCACTTCGCGCCGGCCCGGCCGGTCCCGGCCCGCAAGGTCGGCCAGCGTCCACGCCACCCGGAGGACTCGGTCCGCGCCCCGGGCGCTGAGCACTCCCGTGGCGAGGAAGCGCTCCACCGGCTCCATCGACCCCGGGTGCGGCGCGAAGTGCCGGCGCATCGTAGGACCGGGCACGTCACCGTTGACCGACCACGGCGTGCCCGCCATCCGACGGGCCTGTCGTTCCCGCGCCTCGGCCACCCGGATCGAGACCGCCGCGCTCGGCTCGCTCCTGGCGGTGCCGGCCCGCATCTCCGCGAGCGAGGGCGCCTTGACCCACACCGTGAGGTCGACGCGGTCCCGCACGGGGCCGGACAGGCGGCGGGTGTATCGGCGGACGGCGTCGGGCGTGCACTCGCAGACCGTCGTGCTGCCTCCGTGGTGGCCGCAGGGACACGGGTTGCTGGCCAGCACGAGCAGGAAGCGCGCGGGGAACCGCGCGGAGAACTCGGCCCGGTCGACCACGACCTCGCCGTGTTCCAGCGGCTGCCGCAGGCACTCGAGGACGTGGGGCCCGAACTCCGGCGCCTCGTCGAGCAGCAGCACGCCCCGGTGGGCACAGGCGGCCGCGCCGGGCCGGACCAGGCGGCTGCCACCGCCGACGATGGCGGCCCGGGTGGCCGAGTGGTGCGGGTCGGCGAACGGCGGCCGGGTGACCAGTGGCCGGTCCTCGGGGAGGATGCCGGCGAGGGAGTGGATCGCCGTGACCTCCAGCGCCTCGCGCCGCCGGAGGTCGGGCAGCAGCCCGGGCAGCCGGCGCGCGAGCATGGTCTTGCCGCCCCCGGGCGGGCCGGTGAGCAGGAGGTGGTGGTGGCCCGCCGCCGCGACCTCCACCGCACGACGGGCGTTGCCCTGGCCGATGACGTCGGCCAGGTCGGGGACGGCGCCGCCGTCCGCAGCCGCGGGGAGGTCCGCAGACGTGGCAGGGCGGGAGTCGATCGCGACGCCGACCCCCCGGGGTCCGCCCGCCGCAGCCCCGTCGACGGCGGCTCCGGCCGACTCGTGGTCGACCGTCACCATGCCGCGCAGCAGCGCCAGCACCTGGGCCAGCGACGTAGCTGCCAGCACCTGCATGCCCGGCACCAGCCGGGCCTCGCCGGCGTTGGCCGCCGGCACGACGACGCGCCGCACTCCCGCGTCGTGCGCCGCAAGCACGGCGGGCAGTACGCCGCGGACCGGCCGGACCGCGCCGTCGAGGCCGAGCTCGCCCAGGAGCACCAGCCCGTCGATCACACCCTCGCGGAGACGGCCGTCGGCGGCGAGGACGGCGACGGCCACCGACAGGTCGAAGTGCGTCCCCCGCTTCGGGATTGAGGCGGGCGAGAGGTTGACGGTGATGCGCTGCTGTGGCCAGGCCTCGCCGGAGCAGAGGACGGCGGCACGGACCCGGTCGCGGGCCTCGGCCAGGGCGGTGTCGGGAAGGCCGACGAGGACGAACCCCGGCATGCCACCGATGTGCACCTCCACCTGGACGAGGTGCCCGTGGACCCCGACGAGCGCCACGCAGCCACAGGTCGCGAGCCGCATCACCCCGCTCCTCGTACGTGCTCGAGGACGGGCCCGCCCCGCCGTCGGCGGAGCACGCCGACGACGTCGAAGCGGATCTCCCGCGTCCGGCCGCCGTGGGAGTCCAGCCACCGCGCCGCGAGGCGCCGCTGACGCAGCGCCTTGGCCCGGGTCACCGCCTCGACCGGTGAGCCGAACCCGAGCCCGGACCGGGTCTTGACCTCGCAGAAGACCAGCACGTCGCCGTCGAGTGCGACCACGTCGAGCTCGCCGATCTCGCACCGCCAGTTGCGGGCGAGGATGCTCCAGCCGGCGTCCTGCAGATGGCGGACCGCCACCTCTTCGCCGTAGATCCCCAGCACGTCCTTGGCCCTCACCGGGCACCACCTCCCGGCGGGAGCGTCCCGGCGCCCCGGGAGGAACCGCCAGGCCCCGCCGTCCGGCTGTGGACGGCGGGGCCTGCGGCCCTTCCGGTGGACGACAGTCAGCCGAGGACCGGCTCCATCTCTCGCTCGTCATCCCCGCCGGCTCGCGTCGCCGGCCGCGGACTCGGCACCGGCACGGCACCGTCGACCGGAACCGGCTCCGCCCCCAGAGCGGCGACCGGGGCGGGCTCGTCGAGCTCGACCGGTGCATCACCATGCACGTCGACGTGCGGCAGGACGCGGTCCAGCCAGCCCGGCAGCCACCAGTTGGCCCGGCCTAGCAGGGCCATCGTCGCCGGCACGAGGACCATCCGGACGAGCGTGGCGTCGATCGCGACGGCGGTGGCCATCCCGACTCCCATCATCTTGACGGTCACGTCGCTGTCCAGGGCGAAGCCGGAGAAGACCGCCACCATGATCAGCGCGGCACTCGTGATGACCCGGCCGGTGGCGGCCAGCCCCCGGACGACGCTCTCCCGGCTGTCGCCCGAGGTCAGCCACTCCTCCCGGATGCGCGAGAGCAGGAAGACCTCGTAGTCCATGGACAGCCCGAAGAGCACCGCGAACATGAGGATCGGCAGCCAGCTGGAGACCGGGACGGCGTGCGGCAGGCCCAGCTGCTCGGCTCCCCAACCCCACTGGAAGACCGCGGTGACGACGCCGTACGCGGCGGCGATCGACAGCAGGTTCATGATCGCGGCCTTGAGGGCCACCACGGGCGAGCGGAACACCACCGTCAGCAGCAGCACCGAGGCCGCCACCACGATGCCGAGAACGAGCCACAACCGCTCGGCGAGCAGGTCCGAGATGTCGGCGAAGACCGCCGTCAGCCCGGTGACCTCCGTACCCTCGGGGAGCACGTCGGCGCGCAGGGCGTCCACCAGGTCGGCGGACCGGTCGTCCGAGGGGCCGGTCGTGGGCTCGACGGTGATCACCGCGGCCGAGCCGTCGCTCGAGACCACCGGCGGGGTGACGACCGCGACGGCGGGGTGCGCGGCCAGGTCCGCACCGATCGCCGGCAGGGCGTCGGCCCCGGTCCGCTCCAGGTCCACCGCGACCATGAGTGGCCCGTTGGCGCCCGGGCCGAACGCCGACTCGGTCAGGTCGTACGCCTGGCGGACCGTCGACTCCTCGGGCTGGCTGCCGGCGGACGACGGCCAGGTACGCATGTCCAGCACGGGCGCCGCGAAGGCGAGCAGGACGGCGAAGGCGGCGAGGGCCCACGGTAGCGGGCGCCGGCCGACGCGCGCAGCCCAGGAGGCGGTCCACGAGGTCCCCCGGGGCGCAGCGGCGCGGCGACCGCGCCGCCCGAGCAGCCGGTGGCCGGCGATCGCGCACAGGGCGGGGACGAGGGTGATCGACGTGACGACCACCGTCGCCACGACGATGCCTGTGGCGTACCCGAAGGACTCGTACACCGGCAGCCCGGCGAACTGCAGGCCCATGAGCGAGAGCAGCACCGTCGCACCGGCGAAGACCACCGACTGCCCCGCGGAAGCGGTCGCACGGGCGGCCGCCTCCCGTACGGGAAGTCCCTGGCGCAGCCCTTCCACGTGGCGGGTCACGAGCAGCAGGGCGTAGTCGATGCCGACCCCCAGGCCCACCATGGTGGCCACGGTGGGGGCTGTCGTGCTCACGTCGTAGACGGCGGCCAGCAGGCCGATCCCTGCGGTGCCGATGCCGAGGCCGATGAAGGCGATGGCCAGGGGCAGCCCGGCCGCGACGACGGAGCCGAAGGCCAGCACGAGCACGCCGAGGGCGACGACGACGCCGATGAGCTCGGCGGTGCCGTCCATCTCCATGACGTTCTCGGGGACCTGGCCGCCGAACGCGACGGCCAGACCCGCTTCACTGGCGGGCGCCGTGGCCTCGCGCAGCGCGTCCACGCCCTCGGTGCCCTCGAACTCGGTGACCGGGACGTCGTACTGGACGGCGACGAGGGCGGTGTCGCCGTCGTCGGACAGGCGCGGCGGCGACACGACGGAGACCGACGGGGTCCCGGCCAGCCGCTCCGCCACGTCGGCGAGCAGTGCGGGGGCGAGCGCCGCTCCGCTCTCGTCGTGGAGGACCACCCGGGCGTCGGCACCGGACATCTCGGGGAAGCGCTCGAGCAGCAGGTCGGTGCCCGCCTGGGACGCTGTCCCGGGCACGTCGTAGTCGTCGGAGGGCTGGCCGCCGAAGCCGGCCGACACCGCTATGGCGGCGACGAACACGGCCAACCAGGCGGCGACGGTGCGCCACGGGCGCGCGGCGGAGGCGGCGCCGATGCGGTAGAGCAGGCGGTTCACGGTGGGCTCCTGGCGGTGAGGCGGTTCGCGGTCGTGCCCACCGTGCGCGCGCCCACTTGCAGCGCCCTTGGGGCGGACTTGCAGCCCGCCGCAGGGTCAGCCCTGCTCGAACCCGGGCGCCTTGGGGATCTGCAAGTCGCTCTTGGACAGCTCCTCGACGTTGACGTCCTTGAAGGTGACGACCTTGACGTTCTTCACGAACCGGGCGGGGCGGTACATGTCCCAGACCCAGGCGTCGCTCATGGTCACCTCGAAGTAGACCTCCCCGCCCTCGCTGCGCACCTGGAGGTCGACGTTGTTGGTGAGGTAGAAGCGCCGGTCGGTCTCGACCACGTAGGAGAACAGCCCGACGACGTCGCGGTACTCCTTGTACAGCGACAGCTCCATCTCAGTCTCGTACTTCTCGAGGTCCTCGGTGCTCAAGGTCGCACTCCCGCCGGTCGGCTCGCCGCTCCCGTGCTCATGGTGCCCAGTCTCCGCTCATCCCGCTCCCCCGGTGGAGGAACGTCCCTGGTGTCGTCGTCCGACCCGTCAGCGAGCGCCCCCATGGCCCTGCGGACGTTGACGTACGAGCGACGGTGCTCGGGGCACGGGCCCAGGAGAGCCAGGGCCTCCTGGTGCTCGGGAGTCACGTAACCCTTGTGGGTCGCGAGCTCGTAGCCCGGCCAGCGCCGGTCGAGGTCGGCCATGATGCGGTCACGCGTCACCTTGGCCAGCACGGACGCGGCGGCGATGCACGCCGCGACCCGGTCCCCCTTCCACATCGCCAGCCCCGGGACGCCCAGCCCGGCCACGGGGAAGCCGTCGGTGAGCACGTACGAGGGGGGCACGGACAACCTGGCCAGCGCCCGGCGCATCCCCTCGACGTTGGCCACGTGCAGCCCGATCCGGTCGACCTCCGCGGCGGGGACGACGACGACCGCCCAGGACACCGCCCGGCGGAGCACCTCGTCGTGGACCCGCTCCCGTACGGCGGGGGTGAGCAGCTTGGAGTCGGCGAGGCCGGGCACCTGGCCGGCCCGGCCGGGAGCCAGCACCGCGGCCGCCACCACGAGCGGACCCGCGCACGCCCCCCTCCCTGCCTCGTCCGCTCCGGCCACGGGGGCCAGGCCGCTGCGCGCCAGGGCCCGCTCGTAGCCGTACAGGCCGGCGTCCCGGCGGGGGGCGGAGGGGCGGGGCAGCGGCGGCACAGGAGGACTCAGCGCTCGGGGACGGCCTCGAAGGCGTCGGGACGGTCGACGCGCTGCCAGCGGGACACGGGCCACACGACGGCGAACGCCCGCCCGGTGATGCTCTCCTCGGGGACCATGCCGTGCACGCGTGAGTCCCCCGAGTTGGCGCGGTGGTCGCCCATGACGTAGACGGCGCCAGGGGGGACGGCCTCCTCGAAGTCGGTCGTCGACGGGACGTCGCCGGGGTGGAGGTACTCGCTCTCCTCGACGGCCACCCCGTTGACGGTGAGCCGGCCCTGGTCGTCACAGCAGGCGACCGTGTCGCCGCCGACCGCCACGACACGCTTGATCAGGTGCCCCTCGGCGTCGTCGGGCAGGACCCCGACGAACTCCAGGCCGTCGCGCAGGCTGCTCACCAGGCCGGTCGAGGACGGGGCGGGGACCAGGGGGCCCAGCCAGCCGCCGGGGTCCTCGAAGACGACCACGTCACCGCGCTCGACCTCCCCGCCGAACCGGGTGCTCAGCTTGGAGACCAGGACCCGGTCACCGACGAGCAGCGTCTGCTCCATCGACTGGCTGGGGATGAGGAACGCCTGGACGAGGAAGATGCGGACCAGGGTCGCGATGAGCAGCGAGAGCACCACGACGATGACCGTCTCCCGGACGACGGCGAGGAAGCCGCCGCCGCGCTCGGGGTGCCCGGCCTCGGACGGCCTCTCCCCCGTGGCGCGTTCGCCGTCCGCGGTGTCGTCGGCCACGTGCACTCCTCGTCGCTCCCCAGGTGCCGTCGGGTGGGGCGGCCCGTCGTCGATCCGTCGCACGGTGCCGACGGCGACGCTACCCTGCCGGGGGCCCGCGCACGGCGGGTCCCGGTTCTGATCAGGCCGGCGTCAGGACGTCTCGCGCTTCTCGCGGATCTTGGCGGCCTTGCCGCGCAGGCTGCGCAGGTAGTAGAGCTTGGCCCGGCGGACGTCACCGCGGGTGACCCGCTCGATCTTCTCGATGATCGGTGTGTGCACCGGGAAGGTGCGCTCGACCCCCACCCCGAAGCTGATCTTGCGGACCGTGAACGTCTCCCGCACGCCGTCACCCTGCCGGCGGATGACCACGCCCTGGAAGACCTGGATGCGCGACCGGGTGCCCTCGACCACGCGCACGTGCACCTTGACGGTGTCGCCGGCGCGGAAGTCGGGGTGGTCGGTGCGGAGGCTCTTGGCGTCGAGGGCGTCGAGGGTGTGCATCGTCAGGTCACTTCCTCGCCGGCGCCACAGGTCACCGGCGGCAGTCAGGTCGTGCGGGAATGGGTGGACTCCGGGTCGAGGCCCGACGCCCCCCTGAGGCAGGGCGCCCGCGAGCCCGGGCACGGCCGCTCAGTCTGCCACAGGCGGGCCGCCCCGACGAAACCGGCCGTCGGGACCGGGCACCAGCCCGAGCCCGACGAGGACCTCGCGGTCGCGTTCGTCCAGCTCCTCGGGGGCCAGGCGCTCGAGCAGGTCCGGCCGGCGGGTGGCGGTCCGCCGCAGGGCCTCGTCGCGCCGCCAGCGCGCCACGCGGGCGTGGTGGCCGGAGGTGAGCACCTCGGGCACGTCCAGACCCCGCCACGAGGCCGGCTTGGTGTAGACGGGGTACTCGAGCAGGCCTCCCCCCGGCGCCACCGAGTGCGACTCCTCGACGAGCGAACCGGGGTTGCCCACCACTCCGGGCAGCAGCCGGGCGACCGCCTCCACCAGGACCAGCGCGGCCACCTCCCCGCCCCCGAGCACGTAGTCTCCGAGGGAGACCTCGTCGACCCGCCACCGGCGGGCGGCGTCCTGGACGACGCGGGAGTCGATGCCCTCGTAGCGCCCGCAGGCCACGACCAGCCAGGGCAGGCCCGCCAGCTCGTGCGCGTAGGCCTGGTCGAACCGGCGGCCCGACGGTGCCGGCACGACCAGGGCGGGCTCGGCTCCCGACTCCGCGCTGCTCCCTACGTCGTCGAGGGCCCGCCCCCAGACGTCGGGCCGCATGACCATGCCGGCACCACCACCGTACGGCGTGTCGTCGACCGTCCGGTGCCGGTCCGACGTCCAGTCGCGCAGGTCGTGTACCCGGAGGTCGAGCAAACCGACATCCCGGGCCCGGCCGACCAGGGAGAGTGACAGCGGCGTCAGGTAGTCGGGGAAGATCGTCACGACGTCGATCCTCACGAGCCGTCACCGTCCGGTTCCTCGGGGTCGAGCAACCCACCCGGCGGGTCGACCAGCAGCCGGCCGCGGGCGAGGTCCACCTCCGGCACCAGGGCGGTGACGAAGGGCACGAGGACCTCACGACCGTCGGGGAGCCCCAGGACGAGCAGCTCCTGCCCCGGAAGGTGGACGACGTCGGTGACCCGGCCCAGGTCGAGCCCGTCGACCGTGGCGGCCGCCAGGCCCACGAGCTGGTGGTCGTAGTACTCGTCCGGGTCCTCCGGCCGGTCCCCCACGGTGACCTCGGCCTGCAGCCGGGTCCCGCGCAGCGCCTCCGCGTCGGCACGCCCACGGACGCCCGTGAAGCGGACGAGCAGCCGCCCCGAGTGCCGGCGGACGGCCGCCACCGTCAGCGGTCCCACGCTGTCGGGCTCGGTCAACAGGACCGTCCCGGCGGCGAAGCGGCGGTCGGGGTCGTCGGTACGAACCTCGACCACGACCTCACCGCGCAGCCCGTGCGCGCGGCCCACCCGGCCGACCGTGACGAGCAACGGACCTCCCCGGTCGTGGTGCGGGGGCGACGGGTCGCGGCTGCGTGGACGGGTGTCGGCACACGTCCCTGGCGAGGCGTGCTGCTCCCTCAGCGACCGTGGACGTCGAGGAAGTCGACCCGGGCGCCCCTGCCGCCGGGCAGCGCCCCGACGACGGTGCGCAGTGCCGTGGCCGTCCGACCGCCGCGGCCGATGACCTTGCCCAGGTCGTCGGGGTGGACCCGCACCTCGAGCAGGAGGCCACGGCGCATCTGCCGGGACCGTACGCGAACCTCGTCGGGGTGCGTGACGATGCCCTGCACCAGGTGGTCGAGCGCCTCCGACAGCACCGTCGTCAGGCCTCGGGCTGCTCGGCCGGGGCCTCGCCGCCGGACTCGGCGGTTGCCTCTCGCGCGTCGGGCGTCGCGGGCGCCTCGGCCTTCTTGGCCGCACGCTTGCGCGGCGTCGTGGCCTCGGCCCGGGGCTCGGCGTGCGCCTCCGCCAGGGCGGCGTCGAACGCGGCCCGCCGGTCGGCCCGCGGCTCCCTGGTCCGCAGCGTGCCCTCGGCGCCCGGCTCCCCGCGGAACCGCTGCCAGTCGCCGGTCACCTTGAGCAGCGCCAGGACCGGCTCGGTCGGCTGCGCGCCGACGCCCAGCCAGTACTGCACCCGCTCGGACCGCACCTCGATGAGGCTGGGGTCCTCCTTGGGGTGGTACTTGCCGATCTCCTCGATCGCGCGGCCGTCCCGCTTGGTGCGCGAATCGGCGACGACGATGCGGTACTGCGGGGTGCGGATCTTGCCCATCCGCTTCAGCTTGATCTTGACCGCCACGGTGCGTGGTTCTCCTGAGGTCTCGACAGGGTGATCGGCCGCGCTCCGGGTGGGGGCCGGGCTCAGCGTCTCGGTGGACCCGACGACCGCGGGTGAGAGGGTCCGCACGGGCGCCGGTTCAGCGCACCATTGTGCCAGAGCCGCGACCGTGCCCTGCACCTCCGCCCGGTCAGCGGACCACGCGCCCCCGAAGCACCACCCGGACGGGGTCGAGCAGCGTCTCGGGCGTCTTGCGCGGATCGTCGGCGACCACCACGAGGTCGGCCGAGGCACCCTCCACCAGGCCGCCGGAACCGCCGAGCAGGAACGCCCGGGCAGCCCAGCTGCCCGCCCCGACGGCGCGCTCGGGCGGGAGGCCGGCCCGGACCAGCTCGAGCACCTCGCGGGCCGCCAGGCCGTGCGGCATGACCCCGCCGGCATCGGTGCCGACGTAGACGGGGACTCCCGACTCGTACGCCGTGCGTACCGTGTCGTAGCGCCGGGCGTGCAGGTCCCGCATCTGGGCGGCGTAGGCGGGGAACCTGGCCTCGCCGGCGTCTGCGTAGCCCCGGAAGTTCTCGATGTTGACGAGGGTCGGCACGACCGGCACGCCGCGGCGGGCCAGCTCGGCGGACAGCTCGGGCGAGAGCCCGGTGCCATGCTCGATGCAGTCGATGCCCGCGGCGACCAGATCGGGCAGTGCCAGATCCCCGAAGACGTGCGCGGTCACGCGGGCACCGAGCTCGTGCGCGCGGGCGATCGCGGCCTCGAGCGCCCACCCCGGCCAGCACGGTCCCAGGATGCCGAGGTCGCGGTCGATCCAGTCACCGACCAGCTTGACCCAGCCGTCACCGCGACGGGCCTCCTGCTCGACGTACGCGACGAGCTGGTCCGGCTCGATCTCGTGGCCGTAGTTGCGGATGTAGCGCCGCGTCCGGGCCAGGTGACGGCCGGCCCGGACGATGCGCGGGAGGTCGTCGCGGCCGTCGATCCAGCGGGTGTCGGCCGGCGAGCCGGCGTCCCGGATCAGCAGGACACCGGCGTCCCGGTCCGTCGCGGCCTGACCCTCGGCGACGGCGTCGGGCACGGCCCCGTGCGCGTCGAGCCCCACGTGGCAGTGCAGGTCGACCAGCCCGGGGAGCACCCACCCGGTGGCAACCGGGTCGCTACCCTTCACCGGCTCGTAGGTGACCGCGCCGGCACGCACCCAGAGGTCCCGGTGCTCGCCCTCGGGGAGGACGACACCACGTACGTGCAGGTCCGGCGCCGGGTGCGCTCTCATACCCACCGACCGTACCGGGCGTTCACGACCCGCTCCGCGCGCCGTTCGGACCGAGCTGTGGCTTCAGCGTCCGCCGCGACCCAGCATGTCCTTGAGCTCGGGCGGCAGCTCGAACTCCGGCGGCTCCCCGCCGTCGGGAGCGGCCGCCGGACCGAAGGGGGAGCCGGGGCCGACGGCGCGGCGTTCCTCGGCGGCCGCGACCTCGGCCGCCCGCTTGGCCGGGTTGCCGGAGCGGCCGCCGCGCTTCTTGCCCTTGCCCTTCGCAGCCTGCTGGCGTCCCTTGGACTTCTTGCCGAGTCCCGTGCCCGGCATCCCTGGCATCCCCGGCATCCCCGGCATGCCCGGCATGCCTCCACCGCGGGCGGCCTGGCTCATCATGTCGCGGGCCGTGAAGAAGCGGTCGACCAGCTGGTTGACGTCGCTCACGGCCGTGCCCGACCCGCGCGCGATGCGGGCCCGCCGGGATCCGTTGATGATCTTGGGGTTGTCCCGCTCGGCGGGCGTCATCGAGCGGATGATCGCCTCGACCCGGTCGACCTCGCGCTCGTCGAAGTTGTCCAGCGCATCGCGGAACTGCCCGGCCCCCGGCAGCATGCCGAGCAGCTTGGGCAGCGAGCCCATCTTGCGGACCGCCTGGAGCTGACCCAGGAAGTCGTCCAGGGTGAAGTCGGTCCCGCTCTTGATCTTGCGGGCCATCTCCTCGGCCTGGGAGGCGTCGAAGGCCTTCTCCGCCTGCTCGATCAGGGTGAGCACGTCGCCCATGCCGAGGATGCGGGACGCCATGCGCTCGGGGTGGAAGACGTCGAAGTCCGTGAGCTTCTCACCGGCGGAGGCGAACATCACCTGGCGTCCGGTCACCTGCGCGACGGACAGGGCGGCGCCGCCACGGGCGTCACCGTCGAGCTTGGTCAGCACCACGCCGTCGAAGCCGACCCCGTCGAGGAAGGCCTGTGCCGTGGTCAGGGCGTCCTGGCCGACCATCGCGTCGACGACGAAGAGCACCTCGTCCGGACGCACCGCGTCGCGGATGTCCGCGGCCTGCCGCATCATCTCGGCGTCGATGCCGAGCCGGCCTGCGGTGTCGACGACGACGACGTCGTGCAGGGTGCGGCGGGCCTCCTCCACCCCCCGCCGCGAGACGTCGACCGGGTCGCCCGCACCGTTGCCGGGCTCGGGCGCCCACACCGCCACCCCGGCCTGCTGCCCCACCACTTGCAGCTGGGTGACGGCGTTCGGGCGCTGCAGGTCGGCGGCGACCAGCATGGGTTGGTGGCCCTGGTCCTTGAGCCAGCGGGCGAGCTTGCCGGCCAACGTGGTCTTGCCGGACCCCTGCAGCCCCGCGAGCATGATCACCGTCGGCGGCTGCTTGGCGAACCGTAGCCGCCGGGTCTCGCCGCCGAGGATCGTGACCAGCTCGTCGTCGACGATCTTGATGACCTGCTGGGCCGGGTTGAGCGCTCGCGAGACCTCCGCTCCGCGGGCACGCTCCTTGACCGCGGCGATGAAGTCCTTCACGACCGGCAGGGCGACGTCGGCCTCGAGCAGCGCGACACGGATCTCGCGTGCCGTGGCGTCGATGTCGGCCTCGGACAGGGTGCCCTTGCCGCGGAGGTTCTTGAACGTGGCGGCGAGCCGGTCCTGGAGCGTGGCGAACACGGGCGGGACGTCCTCGAGGTCGGAGATGTGGATGGGCTCCCGCCAGGGTAGCCCGGCGGAGGGCCGCGGCCGGCAGGCCGCCCGGCGGGTCAGGCCGCGGGCGCCAGGGCCGCCTCGACGGCGGTGAGCACCGCGGCGGTGGCGCCCTCGCTCAGCGGGCCCCCGTCGGCCACCAGGTACAGCACGTCGACCGCCTCGGCACCCAAGGTCTCGACCGCCGCCGAGCTGACCGCCACACCGCAGGCAGCGATCGCGGACGCCACGCGGTGGAGCAGCCCGGGCTCGTCGTGGGCCCGCACCCGCAGGACCGTGGCCGACGCCGAGGCCGCAGGCAGGACATCCACCCGCGGCGGGGGGACCGGCACGGCCGAGCGCGGGTAGGCGGCCGTGCGCGCCGCCAGCCGGGAAGCCACGTCCAGGCGGCCCTCGACCGCCCGTCGGACGTCCTCCCTCAGCACCCGGTCCTCCGGGGGCGGGCCGAACACGCTCACGGCCCGCCAGACCTGGACCGCGGTCGGTCCCACCGTGTCGAGGTCGGCACCCTTGACGTCGAGCTTGTGCAGCGTGAGGACACCGGCGACGGTCGCCAGCAGCCCGGGGCGGTCGGGGGCCACGACGGTGATCCGGCAGGCGCCGTGCGGGTCGGGGGCGTCGACCAGCACCGCCAGCTCACCGAGCTCGGCGAGCGCGCGCTGCCAGGGCTGGAGCCCGGCCGGCTCGGGCGGGGGCGTGCCGGCCACGACCGCCCTCGCCCGCCCGACGAGCTCCCGGACGAGGGCGGCGCGGAACGGGGTCCAGGCCACCGGCCCGGCTGCCGTGGCGTCGGCCTCGGTGAGCGCCGAGAGCAGCTCCAGCTCCTCGGCACCGCCGACCGCGTCGACCACGCTCGCCACGGTGGCCGGGTCCTCGAGATCGCGTCGCGTGGCCATCTCCGGCAGGAGCAGGTGGTGCCGGACCAGCCGCTCCACCACGTCGACGTCCGGCTGGGGCAGCCCGATCCGCTGGGCCAGTCCGCGCGCGATGACGGCGCCGACCTCGCTGTGGTCCCCTGGCCATCCCTTGCCGAGGTCGTGGAAGAGGGCGGCGAGCAGGAGGAGGTCCGGGCGGGTCACCCGACGGGTGAGCCCTGCGGCTCGTACGGCGGTCTCGACCAGATGGCGGTCGACGGTGTGCCGGTGGACCGGTGTGCGCTGTGGTCGGTGCCGCACCCGCTCCCAGTCGGGCAACCACCGGACGACCAGCCCCACCGCGTCCAGCGCCTCCCAGACGGGCAGGGCTGTGCGCCCCGCACCGAGGAGGGCGACCAGGCCGTCGCGGGCCGAGTCGGGCCACGGCACCGGCAGCGAGGGGCACTCGGCCGCCAGCCGGTCCAGCGCGTGCGGCGAGAGGACGAGCCCGTGCTGTGCCGCCGCTGCCGCCGCGCGGAGCGGCAGCACGGCGTCGCCCGACGGCACGGCGTCCAGCGCGAGCACCGCCTCGCCCTCCTGGGCGACGACGCCGTCCGTCAGCGGTCGGCGCGGCGGGCGCGGTCCTCCCCGACCCCGGGCCCGGACGGCCCTGTCGACGTCGCGCCAGGTGACATCGGAGGCGTACGCGATCGCCCGGCCGGCTTCGGCGACGCGACGCAGCAGGGCGTCGGCGTCGAGCAGGCCGAGCCGTGCGGCCACGTCTCCCTGCTCCTCGAGGACGAGCCGGTCGTGGCGCCGACCCGAGCAGCGGTGCAGCGCGTCGCGCACCACCAGCAGCCACTCACGGGCTTCGTCCAGAGCCCGGCCGTGCGGCCGGTCCGCCAACCAGGTCGCGGCCACGGCGCGCAGGGCCAGCGTGTCCCGCAGCCCGCCGTACGCCTCGACCAGGTCGGGCTCCAGCAGGTGGGCCAGCTCTCCACACCGGTCCGCCCGCTCCCTGACCAGCTCGGCGAGCTGGGGCAGCCGGCGCGGGGCCCGCCGCCGCCAGTCCCCGAGGACGTCCTCGCGCAGTCGGGCAGTGAGCTGCGCGTCGCCGGCCACGTGGCGCGAGTCGAGCAGCCCGAGCACGGCCTTGAGGTCGGTCGCCGCGACCTCGCGTGCCTCCCCGGTCGTCCGAACGGCGTGGTCGAGGGCGATGCCCGCGTCCCAGACCGGGTAGAAGACCGGGTCCGCCAGGAGCCGGGCGTCGGACCCCTCGTCGTGCAGCAGCAGGACGTCCAGGTCGCTCCCGGGCAGCAGCTCGCGCCGGCCGTACCCGCCGACCGCGACCAGGGCCGCACCGGGGGCGGGCCCCAGGAGACCGGCCAGCCACCGGTCGGCGAGGTCGGACAACGCTCGACGCCGCTGGGCCGCCGAGAGCCCGTCGTCGCCGACGACGGCGGCCCGGGCGGCGAGGAACCGATCCGGCCCGCCGCCCGGACGCGACCCGCCCGCGCCGGAGTGCTGCGGGGCACCCGGCGCGGGCGAGTCGATGCGGGCCACGGTCAGCCGCGGTCGACGGTCACAAGGCGTCCGGTCCGCGCTCGCCGGTCCGGACCCTGACCACCGCGTCGACGGAGCTGACCCACACCTTGCCGTCGCCGATCCGCCCGGTCTGGGCCGCCTTGACGACCACCTCGAGGACGTCGTCCGCGTCACCGTCGTCGACGAGGACCTCGAGCCGCACCTTGGGGACGAGGTCGACCGCGTACTCGGCACCGCGGTAGACCTCAGTGTGACCCTTCTGCCGGCCGTAGCCGCTCGCCTCCGTCACCGTCATCCCGTGGACCCCGAAGGTCTCCAACGCGGACCGGACGTCGTCGAGCTTGAACGGCTTGATCACTGCGGTCACGAGCTTCATGCCGACACCTCCGCTGCGCGGGTGGCGGCCACGCTGGGCTGGTGCCCACCGCCTCCGCCGAGACTGACGAAGTCGTAGCCGCTCTCCGCGTGCACGACCTGGTCGATGCCCGTGACCTCGTCCTCGTCGTCGACCCGCCATCCCAGGGTGTGCTTCACCGCGAGGGCGACCAGCAGGGTGACGACCGCCGAGATGGCGACCGCGACCACGGCGATGATCGCCTGGACCGCCAGCTGCGAGGCACCGCCGCCGTAGAGGAGACCGGTCTCGGTGGCGAGGAAACCGATGCCCACCGTGCCCCACAGACCCGCCGCCAGGTGGACGCCCACCACGTCGAGCGAGTCGTCGTACCCGAGCCGGTACTTCAGACCCACCGCGTACGCGCACAGCGCGCCGGCCACGACACCCAGGGCGATCGAGCCGACCGGCGAGAGGGAGCCGGCGGCGGGAGTGATCGCGACCAGCCCGGCCACGACACCTGATGCCGCGCCCAGCGAGGTCGCGTGACCGTCGCGGAGGCGCTCCACCAGCAGCCAGCCCAGGATCGCGGCCGACGTGGCGGTCGCGGTGTTGACCCAGGCCAGGCCGGCCACGCCGTCAGCCCCGTACGCGGACCCGGCGTTGAAGCCGAACCAGCCGAACCACAGCAGGCCCGCACCGAGCATGACCAGCGGCAGGTTGTGCGGCTTGAACGGCTCGCTGCCGAAACCGCGCCGCTTGCCGACCACCAGGGCCAGCACGAGGGCCGCGACGCCGGCGTTGATGTGCACGACCGTGCCGCCTGCGAAGTCGATGGGTGCGGCGATCGACGCGAACGGCCCCTCGTCGCTGAGCAGACCGCCGCCCCAGACCATGTGGGCGAGCGGGAAGAACGCCAGCGTCGCCCAGATCGGCACGAAGGCGATCCACGACCCGAACTTGACCCGGTCGGCGATGGCGCCGCTGATGAGGGCGACCGTGATGATCGCGAACGTCGCCTGGAAGCCGACGTCGACGATGACCGGCAGGCCGTCGGAGAGCACGAACTCCCCGGCCTCGTCGTAGATCGTTCCCTGCAGCCCGAACTGGTCGAAGGGGTTGCCAAACAGCCCCGCCACCGAGTCCTCGCTGTAGGACATGGACCAGCCCCACAACACGTACGCGACGCCGATGACGCCCAAGGCGCCGAACGACATCATCATCATGTTGAGGACGGACTTGGCCCGGACCATGCCGCCGTAGAACAGCGCCAGGCCGGGCGTCATGAGGAGCACGAGGGATGCCGAGACCAGCATCCAGGCTGTCAAGCCAGTGTCCAGCTCCACTGTTGGTCTGACCTCCCGTCTCCCGACCCCTCGGCCGGGACGGGAGAGAGCGTGGCGGGCGGTCGTTTCGGTTCGGCCACCCACGGGGTGTCGTCGGCGTTACATCCCGCCGCTCGGTGTGAACAGTGTGTTACGTCACACGGCGGTCTGACCTGCGCCGTTGGTCACCCCACCCCCGCTAGACCTGTCGGCGGCGGCTTCCCGTACGTGTTCCGCTCCTTGCCGCACTGCCGGCACTGGTCGTAGTCAGCCTCGGGGCCGGGGACATCGGGGTTCCTGAAGTGCTGCCAGTCGTGCCGGCCCAGCCGGCAGAGCCACCTGCTCACGCGACCTCCCCTCGGAGACGGTCTTCCCGGGCCCGAGGCTCCTCTCGGCCAAGGCCAGCCGTCAACGACGGCTCGGCGCTGATGGTGCTCGTATTCCACGAGCCGGACTGCAGCGTCTCCTGCGGGGGCGAGGGGGTGGGCATCGAGTGTGTTTCCGCCGCGGTGCCCTCAGTCCCCGAGCACCCCGTCGACGAAAGCTTCAGGGTCGAAGGGGGCGAGATCGTCGGCCCCCTCCCCCAGCCCGACCAGCTTGACCGGGACCCCGAGCTCGCGCTGGACCGCGACGACGATCCCCCCGCGCGCCGTGCCGTCCAGCTTGGTGAGCACCAGCCCGGTCACCGCCACGACCTCGGCGAACACCCTGGCCTGGGTGAGGCCGTTCTGGCCGGTGGTGGCGTCGAGGACGAGCAGGACCTCGTCGACCGGCCCGTGCTTCTCCACCACGCGCTTGAGCTTGCCGAGCTCGTCCATGAGCCCGACCTTGGTCTGCAGGCGTCCGGCAGTGTCGACGACGACGACGTCCGCCTCCTGCTCGACGCCGGCTCGGACGGCCTCGTACGCCACGCTGGCGGGGTCGGCGCCCTCGGCGCCGCGGACCGTGACGACCCCGACCCGGTCCCCCCACGTGGTCAGCTGGTCCGCGGCCGCTGCGCGGAAGGTGTCGGCCGCGCCGAGCAGGACGTCCCGGTCCTCGGCGACGAGGACCCGGGCCAGCTTGCCGACCGTCGTCGTCTTGCCCGTGCCGTTCACGCCCACGACGAGGACGACGGCCGGGCGCCCCTCGTGCCGCTGCGTGCGGAGGCTCCGGTCGAGCGTCGGGTCCACCAGGGCGAGCAGCTCTTCGCGCAGCATCCGACGGGCGTCCTCAGCGTCGGCCACCCCCTCCACCCGGGTACGCGTGCGGAGCCGCTCGACGAGCTCGTGGCTCGGTCCGACACCCAGGTCGGCCGTGATGAGCGTGTCCTCGATCTCCTCCCAGGTGTCCTCGTCCAGCCGGTCACGGGAGAGGAGGGCGAGCAGGCCCTGACCGAGGGCGCCCTGGCTGCGGGCCAGGCGCGAGCGCAGCCGGACGAGCCGTCCGGCGGCCGGTGCCGGCCGCTCGACGACCGGCCCCGGCTCGACCGGCGGGAGCTCGCCGGGCAGCGTCTCGGCCGGGCGGGCCTCGCCGGAGGGCGTGGAGGGGGCCTCGGGCAGGTCGACCGTCTCGACGGTGCGCTTGGGCGCGTCGACCGGAGGTCCGGCGTCGTCGCCGACCCCCGGCGAATAGTCCACCCCCGGCTCCGGCGGCGGAGCCTCGCGTCGCCTCCGCGGGAGTACGTACACGAGGGCGACGGTCAGCAGGACGACCGCCAGGACGGCCGCGAGGATCACCAGCTCGGTCACCGGCCGATCCTCCCAGACCGTCCCGGGAGCTCCGAGAGGGCCACCGGCGGTCGATCAGGACTGAGGGCGTTGCTCGACCGGGCCGTCGGGGAGTTCGTGCATCCCGGCTGCGACGAAGGGGCCCACGAGCAGGGCCCGGTCGGCGGCCCAGTCGACGGCCCGGGCGGCCGCCTCCACGACCGGGCCGTGGTCAGGCCGCGGGTAGAGACGCGGAGGGGCGGGTCCGAGCCCGGGGACGTCCCCGGCGGTGACCCGCCGGACCGGGTCCCCCCGGCGCGCGCACCGGCAGGGTCTCCGTGCGGGGTGACCAGAAGCGCCCTTCCTGCCTCGAGTCGGGGGAGCTGATCGGTGTCTCTCCACCCCCGGCCCGATGTCTCGAGTCCCGGACCACCACGCGGCGGACACGTCACCTCCGGCGGGTGATCCGACCGACACGCCCTAGTCGCACGGGAGGGACTGGAGCTCCTGGACCAGCACCCCGCCCGACGTGACGACCTCCGCCACGGCGGTGAGCAGCTGGCCAGCGGGCCCGTCGGTGCCGGCCAGCGCCGCCTCGAGGCCGTCCAGGGACTCCTCGAGGGCTGTGACCTCGTCCTGCACGTCCGAGCCCGCGGCAGCGCGGACGTCTGCCAGGTCGGCCCGGATCTCGCCGAGAGCCGCCCCGACGGCGTCCGTCCCGCCGGCGACGACGTCCACCTCGGCAAGGGCGTCCACCGACTCCCGCAGGTCGTCGCGGGCCGCACAGACATCGGCTGCGGCCGCCGTCTCCCCCTCGGTCGCGGCGGGGCTCGCCGTCGGGACGCTGACCGGCTCGGTGTCGCCGGAGCCGCAGGCCGCCAGCAGCAGGCACCCGGCGGCGACGACCGCCACCGACACGGATCTCGAGGTCATGGGTCTCACGTCCTGGTTCGTGGGCGAGTGGTGACGCACCCATCACCCCACGACCCGTCCGGGAAGGCATCGCCCGCGTCGGGTGAGCCGGCAGCCGACCTCGAGCCGGGGCCGACGGTCCCGACCCGGGCGGGCATCGGCACGACGGCGTCCAGGCCCGGGAACAGCTCCGGGCGGTGAGTGAGCACCACGAGGGTCCGGTCGCCGGCAGCGTCCACCAGGTCCCGGGCCAGCGCGGCAGCGGTGGCGTCGTCCAGGTGCTCGGTGGGCTCGTCCACGACCAGAAGCGGGAAGTCGGCGAGCAGCACCCTCGCCAGGGCGAGCCGCTGGCGCTGCCCTCCCGACAACCGGGCGCCGTGCTCCCCGACCGGCGTCTGCAGGCCACGGGGTTGCGCCAGCGCCCAGTCGAGCAGACGCGCCCGGGCCAGGGCCGCTCGGACCTCGTCGTCACCCGCCTCTCGGCGCGCGATGCGCACGTTCGCCTCGATCGTGGTGTCGAAGACGTGGGCGTCCTGCGCCGCGAGCCCGATCACCCGGCGGGTCCGGACCGGGTCGAGCGCCGTCAGATCGGCACTGCCGTCGCTCCCGACGAGCTCCACCGTGCCCGCGGAGGGGTCGAGGAAGCGGAGCAGCACCGCCGCGAGGGTGCTCTTGCCCGACCCGCTGGGACCGACCAGTGCGACCCGGGAGCCGGGGGGTACGACCAGGTCGAGACCG
This sequence comes from Jiangellales bacterium, assembly GCA_035462375.1. GTDB lineage: Bacteria > Actinomycetota > Actinomycetes > Jiangellales > Jiangellaceae > DASTQL01. Next base: position 39,233 of record DATHUJ010000216.1, on the reverse strand, counting down.
CCGACGACGCCGGGCGCATCCGCCGGCGTCCCGGGCCAGCGGGCATCGAGCCCGGTCAGCCGCAGACCGTACGGGGCCGCGAGCACCCGCTGGCGGTACCCCCGCGGTGGCTCGGCGACCGGGGCCGGCGCGTCCAGGACCGCGACCACCCGCCGGGCGGCTGCGCGTAGCCGCGGGAGCTGTGCGGCCGCCGGGACGACGGCCGCCACCACCTCGTGGACGGCGAGCGGGAGCAGCACCACCACCGCTAGCCAGACGCCGGGCAGCTCCCCGGAGCGCACGGCCGGGACACCCAGGGCAAGGGCCGCCCACACCGAGGCGCCCGCGGCCAGTGTCGTGAGCAGGGCGCCGACGCCGAGGCCCGCCGCGGAACTCCGCTCGGCACCGGCCAGCTCCCGGTCGCGCCGTTCCACGGCGGCCAGGTGCTGCTCCACCGCCCCGTACGCCACCAGCTCAGGAGCGGCGCGGAGGAGGTCCACGGTGGAGGTCGACAGGTCTCCGCGGAGCGGCGCCATCCGGTGCTCGGCGCGCCGCGTGACCCGCGAGGCCAGCCACGGGACCACCACGGCGACCGCCACCAGCGTGGCAGCGAGAACCGCGGCCGCCGACGGCAGCACGAGCCCCACGGCGATGACGGTCCCACCACCGACCGCCGCAGCGACCGCATACGGGATCAGGAGTCGCAGCCAGAGGTCCTGCACGGTGTCGACGTCGCCCACCAGCCGGGCGAGCAGGTCCCCGGAGCGGAACGCGGGCAGGCCCGCGGGGGCCAGGCGCTCGAGGCTCCGGTAGAGCTGCACCCGGAGCTCTCCCAGGATCCGGAAGGCCGCGTCGTGGGAGACGAGCCGCTCCGCGTAGCGCAGCACGCCGCGGGAGATGCCGAAGAAGCGCACCGCCACGATCGCCACCATCAGGTGCAGCACGGGTGGCTGCAGGGCCGCGGTGGAGACCAGCCAGGCGGATGTGCCGAGCAGGGCGACCGCGCTCCCGGCCGCGGCCGTCCCGGCGAGCACGGCCACCAGCATCCGGCCCCGCACCGGACGTCCGGCGGCCAGCACGCGGAGGAGGGGGGTCACGGAGCCGTCAGCTCCTCGAGCGCGTCGGCGTCGGCCGGATCGAGCCGGACGACGCGGTCGGCGCCGGCCAGGGCCGCAGGCCGATGGGCGATGACCAGCACCGCGGCACCCCTGCGGGCTTCACCCCGGACCGCGTCGAGCACGGCCAGCTCGGACGTGGCATCCAGTCCGGCGGTGGGCTCGTCGAGCAGCACCAGCTCTGCCCGTCGGAGGAAGGCACGGGCGAGGGCGACCCGACGGCGCTGGCCCGCGGACAGCGACCGTCCGGCCTCGCCCACCGGAGTAGCCAGCCCCTGCGGGAGCAGCTCGTCGTCGACCAGCCCGGCCCGGGACGACGCGGCGAGGACCTCGTCGTCGCCTGCTGTCGGGGCTCCCAGGCGCACCGCCTCGGCGACCGTCGCACCGGTGAGGACGGGGTCCTGCGGCACCCAGGCGACGCGGGCCCGCCACGCGTCCGGGTCGAGGTCGCCCAGCTCCACGCTCACCGACCCGCCGGACCCGGCTGCGGGCCCGGACACCTCGACGCACCCTTCATCGGGGGACAGCAGGCCCAGCAGCACGTGCAGGACCGTGGTCTTCCCCGTGCCGCTCGGGCCGGCCAGCCCGACCACCTCGCCCGCGCGGAGGTCGAGGTCGAGCCCCGCCGGGGCCGGCGCGTCGCGGTCCTCGTGCCGGACGGTCAGCCCACGGACCCGCACGCGCGCGGGGATCGGGACGTCGGTGCGCGTCCCCGCCACCGGCGGCGGGGCTTCCAGCACGCCGAAGGCCTCCTCGGCCGCCGCCAGCCCCTCCGTGCTGGCGTGGTACCGCGCCCCGACCTGCCGGAGCGGCAGGTAGGCCTCGGGAGCGAGGATCAGCACGAGCAGCGCCGTCTCGAGGTCCAGGTCGCCGTGGACGAGGCGCAGCCCGATGCCCACGGCGACGAGTGCCACGGCGAGGGTCGCCAGCAGCTCGAGCACCAGCGACGAGAGGAAGGCGATGCGCAGGGTGCCCATGGTCGCCCGCCGGTAGTCGTCGGTCACCCGGCGGATGTTGTCGACCTGCGCCCCGGCGCGGCCGAAGACCTTGAGCGTGCCCAGCCCGGACACCACGTCGAGGAAGTGGTGGCCCAGCCGCGCCAGCGCCCGCCAGCGCCGCCGGTTGCGGGCCTCGGTCGCCAGACCCACGAGCGCCATGAACACCGGGATCAGCGGCAGGGTCACGGCGATCGTGACGGCGGCGACCAGGTCCGCCGGCACGATCCGGGCGAGGACCACCAGGGGGACCAGGACGGCGAGCACCAGCTGCGGCAGGTAGCCGGCGAAGTAGCCGTCGAGTGCGTCGAGGCCGCGCGTCGTGAGCGTCGTGATCTCGGCGCGCCGCCGACCCGCGAGCCACCTCGGCCCCAGCGCGACCGCTCGCGCGAGGACCTGGCGCCGGAGCTGAGCCTTGACCGTGGCCGACGCCCGCAGGGACGCCACCTCGACGGCCCACGCCAGCACTGCCCGGAGGACCACCACGGCGACGAGCGCCACCAACGTCCCCCGCAGCTGCCCTGTCCCCGCCCCGTCCAGGAACGTCTCGGCGATCGCGTGGGCGAGCAGGCCGGCCTGGACGACGACGAGCACGGCCGTCGCCACGCCGAGGACGACGACGACCGCCAGGTACGGAACGGTGGCGCGCGCGTGCCGGACGAGCCGCGGGTCGAGCGGTCTCACCGCCCGGCCGGCTCGTCGGCCCGCGGCGGCCCCGCCGGGATGTTCGCGACCCCGATGCGCCGACGGAAGACCCAGTAGGTCCACCCCTGGTAGAGGAGCACCACGGGCGTGAACAGGACCGCGACCCAGGTCATGATCGTCAGTGTGTACTCGGTGGACGAGGCGTTCGTCGTGGTCAGGGAGTAGGCGGGGTCGAGGCTGGACGGCATCACCTCGGGGAAGAGGCTGACGAAGAGCGCAGTCACCGCCAGCGCGATCGTCGCGGCGGTGCCGACGAAGGCCCAGCCCTCGCGGCCCGCCCGGTTGGCGACGAGCGCCCCCACCAGGGCGACGGCCGCCAGCACGGCCAGCACGACGAAGGCGGCGGCCAGCTGGGCGTCAGGACGCAGGGCGTAGGTCCAGGTGAGGAAGGCGACGGCGAGCACCGCCGCCACCAGCCCGGCCCGACCGGCCAGCGCATTGGCACGGACCCGGACGTCTCCCGCGGTCTTGAGGGCGAGGAAGACGGCGCCGTGCGTGACGAAGAGGGCCAGCGTCGTGGCCCCGCCCAGCAATGCGTACGGGTTCAGGAGGCCCAGGAAGTCACCGACGAACTCCTTGTCGGCGTCGATCGGCACACCCCGGACGATGTTGCCGAACGCCACACCCCACAGGACCGCGGGGACGAGCGACCCCCAGAAGATGGCCTGGTCCCAGCGCGCCCGCCAGGCCTTGTCCTCGCGCTTGCCGCGGTACTCGAAGGCGACCCCGCGCAGGATCAGCGCCACCAGGATGAGCAGCAGCGGGAGATAGAAGCCGCTGAAGAGTGTGGCGTACCACTCCGGGAAGGCGGCGAAGGTGGCGCCGCCCGCGACGAGTACCCAAACCTCGTTGCCGTCCCAGACCGGTCCGATCGTGTTGATGAGCACGCGCTTCTCGGTCTCGTCCCGGCCGAGGACGGGCCCGAGGACCCCCACCCCGAAGTCGAAGCCCTCGAGGACGAAGTAGCCGACCCACAGGACGGCGATGAGCACGAACCAGACGGTGGTGAGCTCCACGGCTGCGCTCCTGTCGTCAGTAGGCGAAGGCCAGCGGGCGGTCCTCGTCGGATCCGTCGCCCTCGGGCGGCGGGGTGACGTCGGGCAGCCCCGGGCGGATGAAGCGGATCAGCAGGCCCACCTCGACGACGGCCAGCAGGCCGTAGAGGACGGTGAAGACGCCCAGCGAGAGGGCTACCTCACCGGTCGTGGTCCCCGGTGACACGCCTGCCGCCGTCGGCATGAGGCTGAAGACGATCCACGGCTGGCGGCCCATCTCGGTGAAGATCCAGCCGAAGGAGTTGGCCGCGAGCGGTAGCAGCGGCAGGAGCACGGCCGTGCGGACCACCCACGACGAGGACGGTGTCCGGTCGCGACGAACGAGCCACAGGAACCACAGCCCGGCGGCCACCGCCGCCATGCCGACGCCGATCATCAGCCGGAACGTCCAGTACGTGACGGGGATGTTGGGGGCGTAGTCACCGGGCCCGAAGGCCTCCTCGTACTCCGCCTGGAGGTCGTTGATGCCGCGCACCTCGGCATCGAAGGAGCCCGTCGCCAGGTAGGACAGCAGGCCTGGAACGGTGACCGACCAGATCTCCTCCTTGCCGTCGAGCGTGCCGACCGTGAACAGCGAGAACGGTGCCGGCTGCTGGGTCTCGTAGAGCGCCTCCGCCGCCGCCATCTTCATCGGCTGGACGTCGGTCATGACCTTGCCCTGCAGGTCGCCCGTCACTGCCACGGCCACCCCCGAGACGAGCAGCGTGACGGCGCCCAGGCGCACTCCCGTACGGAACGCGCTGCGGTCGGACGCGGAGTCGTCGCGGCGTCGCACCAGCAGCCACATAGAGATGCCGGCGACGAAGGCGCCGGCGGTCACGAAGGCGGCGGCGATCGTGTGGGGCACCGTGACGAGAGCGACCTCGTTCGTCAGCACGGACCAGAAGTCGTCGAGCTCGGCCCGGCCCACGGCGGGGTCGAAGCGGAAGCCGACCGGGTTCTGCATCCAGGAGTTGGCAGCCAGGATGAAGTAGGCGGACAGCAGGGTGCCGAAGGCGGCGAGCCAGATCGTCGCCAGGTGGACCCGGCGCGGCAGGCGGTCCCACCCGAAGATCCACAGGCCGAGGAAGGTCGACTCGAGGAAGAAGGCGGCGAGACCCTCGATCGCGAGCGGCGCACCGAAGATGTCGCCGACGAAGCGCGAGTAGTCGCTCCAGTTCATGCCGAACTGGAACTCCTGAACGATCCCCGTGACCACGCCCATGGCGAAGTTGATGAGGAAGAGCTTGCCGAAGAACTTGGTGAGCTTGAGCCACCGCTCGTCGCCGGTCCGGTGCCACGCCGTCTGCATGCCGGCCACGAGGAAGGCCAGTCCGATGGTCAGCGGGACGAAGAGGAAGTGGTAGACGGTCGTGATGCCGAACTGCCACCGGGCGAGCTCGAGCGGGTCCATGCGGCACCCCCTGGTCAGAAGGCGCACGGCCTCCGGTTCGCAGCGTCGCCGATGCTACCGGCGGTGGCGTGGCCCCGGAGTGACCGTCGGCCCCTCCGTCTCGGGCCATTGGTCCCCTTCGTCGCGGCCGCCGCCGAAGGGGTGGGCCAGCCGGTGCTCGACCTCCTCGAAGCGACGGCTCATCTGCTCGTCGCGTTCCGGGCTGGAGAGCAGGCCTCGGGGCGGGGCCACCTCAGTGGGCCGGAGGCGGTCGGCGAGCCGGGCGAGCCGGCCGGTGATGCGCGTCAGTGGCCCGGCGTCGTGCCCGCTGAACGGGAACGCCACGTAGGCCAGCACGGCGCCGGCCAGCACGACGATGGTCAGCATGGCGAGGACGATCGCGATCACCGGTCAAGGATGCGCCCGCCGGGCGCCGCGACGTGCCCGGCGCGCCGGTGATCTCGGTCACCCCGTCCCCCCTGTAGAGGACATATCGGGCTCCAGGGACGGATCAGACGGCTTCCTGCTCCCTGATGCGCTGGCTGACCACCGCGGTGACACCGTCGCCCCGCATGGACGCGCCGTACAACGCGTCGGCGATCTCCATGGTCCGCTTCTGGTGGGTGACCACGATCAGCTGGCTGTTCTCGCGCAGCTCGTCGTAGATCTCGAGCAGGCGGCCGAGGTTGATCTCGTCGAGCGCGGCCTCGACCTCGTCGAGGACGTAGAACGGGCTGGGCCGCGCCTTGAACAGGGCGACCAGGAAGGCCACGGCCACGAGCGCGCGCTCCCCACCGGACAGCAGGGAGAGCCGTCTGACCTTCTTGCCGGGCGGGCGGGCCTCCACCTCGATGCCGGTGGCGAGCAGGTCGTCGGGTTCGGTCAGCACGAGCCGACCCTCGCCGCCGGGGAACAGGCGCGCGAAGACCTGCTCGAACTCGCGCGCGGTGTCGGCCCAGGCCGCCGCGAAGACCTGCTCGACCCGCTCGTCGACCTCACGGACGATGTCGAGCAAGTCGTGCCTCGTGCGCTTGACGTCCTCGAGCTGCTCGACGAGGAAGGCGTGGCGCTCCTCCAGCGCCGCGAACTCCTCCAGCGCCAGCGGGTTGACCCTGCCGAGCAGGGCGAGCGCCCGCTCGGCGGCCCGCGCCCGCTTGACCTGCTCGTCGCGCACGTAGGCACGCGGTGCCGGCGGAGGGCCGGGGGCGCCGTCATCCTGCGCGCTCCCCGACGCCGTCGGCTCCGCCGCTGGCGGCGGCACGGGCTGGTGCGGGCCGTAGTCCTCGACCAGGTCGGACGGGCGGGTCCCGAGCTCCTCGATGCTCCTGGCCTCCAGAGCCTCGACCCGCATCCTCTGCTCGGCGCGCGCGACCTCGTCACGGTGCACCGAGGAGGTCACCTCGTCGAGCTCGACCGAGAGCCGGCGGCCCGTGGTACGGACCTCGTCGAGCTCGCGCTCCGCGACAGCGCGCTCCCGCTCGGCCTCGGAGCGTTCGGCCTCGGCGGTACGCAGGCTGTGCTCGAGGCGTGCGAGGACCTGCTCCGCGGCCGCGACGACCTCCCCCGCGACCGATGCCTCCGCGGCCCGCCGGCGAGCCACCTCCTCGGCCCTCCGTCGTGCCTCCCGCTCCTGGCGGGCGCTGCGCTCGAGCACGTCGGCCCGCCCCGCCAGCGCGCGGGCGCGCTCCTCCCCCGTACGGAGGCTGAGCCGCGCCTCGGTCTCGGCCTGCCGGGCGAGGCGGGCGGCCTCGGCCAGCCGGTCCCGCTCGGCGGCGGAGGGTTCGCGGGTCCCGTCCGCGTCATCACCCGCGCCGGCCAGGCGCTGCTCGAGGTCCGCCAACCCGGCCAGGTCGTCGTCCCGGGCGGCCTCCGCGTCCCGGATGGCCAGGGTCAGCCGGTCGGCCTCCTCGGCCGCCGCTCGTGCCTCGTGGCCCAGCCGGCCGAGCTGCTCGGCCACGGCGGCGAGCTCTGCGTCCGACTCGTGCAGCCGGGCGAGTGCGTTGCCCACCTGTGCGGCGGCCTCCTCCCGGCGGCGCTCGACCTCGGCCGCCCGGAACCGCAGACGCTCCCAACGGTGGGTGACAGCGGCCAGCCGGTCGGTGGCGTCGTCGACGGCGGCCTGCACCTCGAGCAGGCTGGGAGCCTGCGCGGAGCCGCCGAGGGTGAACACCGCACCGACGACGTCCCCGTCCCGGCTCGCCGCGGACAGGTGCGGGAGCTCGGCGACCAAGGCCCGGGCTGCGGGGAGGTCATCGACGGCGACGACACCACGCAGGAGCACAGCGAGGGCGGGGACCAGCTCCGCGGGGGCGGTCACCAGGTCGAGCACGTAGCGCAGGCCGCCGGGGAGCACCGGCCAGCTCCCCGGGTCGTCCACGGGGAGACCTCCGACCAGCAGCCCGGCGCGGCCGAGGTCTCCCGACCGCAGGTGCTCGACCGCGGACAGGGCGTCGTCCAGCGAGGCGACGGCGACCGCATCGGCGGCCGGTCCCAGCGCTCCCGCCACGGCCGCCTCCCAGCCGCTCTCGACGGCCAGCAGGGCAGCCACCGACCCGCGCACGCCCGGGAGGCGGTCGGGCGCGGCCAGCAAGGCCTGCGCACCGTCCTTGTGGGCCAGCCCGAGCTCTAGGGCCTCCTTGCGGGCGGCGAGCGCACCGCGCTCGCGCTCGGCCTGCTGCTCCTCGTGCCGCAGCGTCGCCAGCTCGGCCTCGGTCTCCTCCAGCCGGGCGGCGGCGCGCTCGTGCGCCTCGTCGAGGCCCTCCTCACCGACCGAGAGGCCGGCGACCGTCGTCTCGAGCGCCGTGAACTCGTGCTCGGCGGCGGCGGCCCTGGCCACCGAGTCGGCGCGAGCGGCGCCGAGCCGGTCCAGCTCCGCGTCCGCGGCGGCAGCCCGCTGACGGAGCCCGTCCACCTGTCCCGACAGCCGGGCCATCCCGGCCCGGCGGTCGGCGTCGGCACGGAGCAACGCGGCGAGCCGCCGCTCCTCGGCCGCGAACTCGGCCTCCGCCTCCTGGCGCCGCGCCACCGCCGCCTCCAGCGCGACGCTCGCGGCCGTGATCTCCTCGGCCAGCTCGGCCTCCCGCGCGCGCACCCTGGCGGCCTCGACCTCGAGCGCATCGGGGTCGCCCGCTCGTCGCGGTTCCGCGTTCTCGGCCACCAGGTGGCGGGCCCGCTCGCCCGCCAGGGTGGCCGTGCCCCGGGTGCGTTCACGCAACCCGGACAGTCGGTACCACGTCTCCTGGGCCCGGGTGAGGACGGGCGCGATGTCGTGCAGCCGCGCCTCGAGGGCGGCCTCCCTCGCGCGGGCGGCGTCGAGGGCAGCGGCCAGTCCCTCCTGTCGAGCGCGCAGCGCCGTCTCGTCGGCGACCTCCTGCTCGAGGGCGGCCAGCGCCTGCACCAGCTCGTCGGCCAGCAGCCGGAGCCGGGCGTCGCGCAGGTCGGCCTGGATCGTGGACGCCCGGCGGGCCACCTCGGCCTGCCTGCCGAGCGGCTTGAGCTGCCGGCGCAGCTCGGCGGTCAGGTCCTGCAGGCGGGTCAGGTTGGCCTGCATCGCCTCGAGCTTGCGCAGCGCCTTGTCCTTGCGCTTGCGGTGCTTGAGTACTCCGGCCGCCTCCTCGACGAAGCCGCGCCGGTCCTCGGGGGTGGCCGACAGCACGGCGTCGAGCTGTCCCTGGCCCACGATGACGTGCATTTCGCGGCCGATGCCCGAGTCGGAGAGCAGCTCCTGCACGTCGAGCAGCCGGCAGGCCTGGCCGTTGATGGCGTAGTCGGAGCCGCCGTTGCGGAACATCGTCCGCGAGATGGTCACCTCGGAGTAGTCGATCGGCAGCGCACCGTCGGTGTTGTCGATCGTGAGCACGACCTCGGCGCGGCCCAGGGGGGGCCGACCGGCCGTGCCGGCGAAGATGACGTCCTCCATCTTGCCCCCGCGCAGGCTCTTGGCGCCCTGCTCGCCCATGACCCAGGCCAGCGCGTCGACGACGTTGGACTTGCCCGAGCCGTTGGGTCCTACCACGCAGGTGATTCCCGGCTCCAGCTGCAGGGTCGTCGAAGAGGCGAAGGACTTGAACCCCCGCAGCGTCAGGGTCTTGAGGTACACCCGGTGAAGCTCCAGACGGCGTCGCGGGCACAGGCAGGCGGCAGCCTACCGCCGGCGGCGTCCGGTTCCGCGCAGGCGCACCGTGGCGCCTGCGCCGGGGTCAGGCCAGGACGGGCTCGACAGCCCGGGGGTCGTCGAGGGTGAGGCGGTCGTCGTCGAGAGCGACCGCAAGGGCGTCATTGGCGGCCCGGAGGCGGAGGACTTCCGCCTCGAGGTCGGACACGCGCTGCTGCAGACGCCGCACCTCGCCGACGAGTCGGTGATCGGGGCCACCGACGTGCCCGAGGAGCGCCTTCGCCATAAGGGGGGTCCTCCACGCTGAGCGACCGGTGCTGGAACGGCCCGCGGTCCACCGGGGATCGCAGGTGGCGGGGCCTGCTACCAGGGTCGCACTGTGAGGGTGGCCTGGTCAACCTGGGGTCACGATCGGGTCACGACGACGCCTCGGGAGCGGCCAGCGGCATGACGCGTGTGACCGGTGGGTAGGCGCGGGCCATGGGTTGGGTCATCCTCATCATCGTCCTCGCGATCGTCCTCGGCGTCGTCGGCTTCGTCGTCGAGGCGCTGCTGTGGCTGGTCGCCATCGCCGCGGTCCTGCTGCTGGTGGGGGTGGTGATGGGCTTCCTGCGCGGCCGCCGGCCGACGGGGAGCTGACCCGGGAGCTGACCGGAGGACAGCTCTCCCGCCACCTCACTCAGCCGAGGTCGAAGCCGGCCAGCCCCGCGGGACGCTCCCAGCGCACGTCCACCCGGTCGACCCGGCCCGGCGTCAGACCTCCTCGCAGCAGCGCCATCATCCGCTCGCACTGCCCGCGCGCCCCCTCGACGACGACCTCGACGCTCCCGTCCGGAAGGTTGGTCGCCGAACCGGTGAGGCCCAGCTCGCGGGCCCGGCTACGAGCCCACCAGCGGAACCCGACGGCCTGCACCACCCCGTGGACCACCACGACGGCCCGCGCGGTCTCCGGCATCGCGGCCTGGCCTCCTCCCGCCATCCCTCGACATTAGACCGTCGACGACAGCTCCCCGTCCCGGACCGGGGAGGGGGACACCGCCCTACCAGCGCGCCCGGCGCGGACGGGGCTGGCACCGCGGGCACGTGTACGACGACCGGTTCATGAAGGGGTCACGCCGCACGGGTGCGCCGCAGCGCGGACAGGGCCGCCCGGCCTGGCCGTAGACCGCTAGCGAGCGGTCGAAGTACCCGCTGCGGCCGTTGACGTCGACGTAGAGCGAGTCGAACGACGTGCCGCCCTGGTCCAGGGCGGCTCGCATGACCTCGCGCACGCCCGCGAGGAGCCGGGTGAGCTCCGCTCGGGTCAGCGTCTCGGTGGGTCGGGCGAAGTGCAGGCGGGCCCGCCAGAGACCCTCGTCGGCGTAGATGTTCCCGATCCCCGAGACGAGCGTCTGGTCGAGCAGTGCCCGCTTCACGCCGGTGCGCCGGGCCCGGGTCGCGCGTACGAACCCGGCCTCGTCGAAGTCAGGATCCAGCGGGTCACGGGCGATGTGCGCGAGCACGGCGGGGGGGCCGGGCCCGTCCGAGGGCAGCTCCGACAGCGCCATGCCGCCGAAGGTCCGCTGGTCGACGAAGCGCAGCTCGGGACCGTCGTCGGTGAAGGCCACGCGCACGCGCAGGTGGGTCTCGTCCGGGACCCCGGGCCGCCGCACCAGCAGCTGCCCGCTCATGCCCAGGTGCGCGACGAGGGCCTCCGCGGAGTCCAGCGGGAGCCACAGGTACTTGCCCCGCCGGCACGCCCCCAGCACCGCACGGCCGGAGAGCCGGGCGGCCAGGTCAGCGGCACCGGCCGGGTGCCGCCTGACCGCCCGCGGGTGCAGGACCGCCACGTGGTCGATCGTCCGTCCGACGACCCACTCCTGCAGCCCCCGCCGGACGACCTCGACCTCGGGCAGCTCGGGCACTACGCGTCGCCCGAGGCGGCTGCGGCGCCGCGAGCCACGATCAGCCGCCACGAGCTCTCGGCGGCGCGCTGCTCGGCCTCCTTCTTGGACCGACCGGTCCCGTGCCCGAGCGGCGCACCCTGGACGTAGGCGGTGGCCGTGAAGACCTTGGCGTGGTCGGGACCCGCCTCGCTGACGGAGTACTCGGGCACGCCGAGGGACTCCTGGGCGGTCAGCTCCTGGAGGGAGGTCTTCCAGTCCAGCCCGGCCCCGAGGGTGGCGGAGTCCTCGATGATCCCGCCGAACAGGCGGTGCACCAGGCGGGCGGCGACGTCGAAGCCGTGCTCCAGGTAGACGGCGCCGATCACCGCCTCGACCGTGTCGGCGAGGATCGAGGACTTGTCGCGTCCGCCCGTCGTGACCTCACCCCGCCCGAGCCGGACGAACGAGCCTAGGTCGAGCTCACGCCCGACGTCGGCGAGGGCGCGCATGTTGACGACGGCGGCGCGAAGCTTGGCCAGCTGCCCCTCCGACAGGTCGGGGTGCCGGCGGAACAGCGTGTCGGTGACGACGAGGCCCAGCACGGAGTCACCGAGGAACTCCAGCCGCTCGTTGTGGGGCAGACCGCCGTTCTCGTACGCGTACGAACGGTGCGTCAGCGCCCGGCCGAGCAGCTCGGGATCCACGGCGAGCCCGAGCCGGGCCTCGAGGTCCGCCTGGGGCGGGAGGCCCTCCACCTCGGGCCGCGCCGTCAGACGTCGCCGACCTGGCGGCCGTTGTACTCGCGGAAGAGCGGGGTGCCCTGCGAGTCCTCGACCACGTGGGCGCGGTGTGCCACCACCCACGTGGTGCGGCCGTTCACGGTGCGCTTCTGCACCTGGGGCAGCTTCGCCTTCCACTGCGCGCGGCGGCTGCGGGTGTTGCTGCGCGACATCTTCCTCTTGGGGACGGCCACGGCTATGTCTCCTCCGTCGGACCGGCCCGGAGGCCGGTCGCTGGCTGCTGGTCGTTCGGGCCGGGGCGGTCGCCCCGAACACCGTCCCGGGCACTGGTCCGGGTCGGAGTGCCCGCCCCGAGCAGCCCACCCAGGGCGGCCCAGCGCGGATCGGTCGTGTCGTGCGAGTGCGCCGCGTCGTCGGCCAGCCGGGTCCCGCACTCCGGGCACAGACCCGGACAGTCGTCACGGCACACCGGCGCCAGCGGGAGTGCGAGCACCACCGCGTCACGCAGCGCCGGCTCGAGGTCGATCCGCTCGTCCTCGACCCGGAGGTCGACGTCGTCGGCCTCGGACCCGTCATGGTCCTCGGGTGCCCGGTCCGGGTAGCCGTACAGCTCCTGGAGGTCCACGACGACCTCGCCGCGGACCGGGTCCAGGCACCGCACGCACTCCCCCGCCACGGCTGCGCGTGCCGTACCCGACACGAGCACGCCCTCGACGACCGCCTCGAGCCGGAGATCCAGCTCGACGTCGGTGCCCGGGGGGACGCCGACCACCCCGCCGACGCCCAGGTCGTCGGGAGCCGGGACGCTGCGGCGCACGCGCTGCATCACCCCGGGCCGGCGGCCCAGCTCACGGGTGTCCAGGACCAGCGGGGACCGTGGGTCGAGGCCGCTCACGGCTGACCACCTCTCGACACGGTCCGGGCAGGCTGACACCGGCCTCGACGGGAGACCGGCCGCCCAGGCTACAAGACCCCCGGCGCACCGGGCGAACCGACGGACGCCTGCGGCGGGCCGGCCGGCGGACTCAGGCCGTGGCCAGCCGCTCGGTGAGGCGCCGCAGGACGAGCTCGGGGACCAGGCCGGAGACGTCGCCGCCGTAGGTCGCGACCTCCTTGACCAGGCTCGACGACAGGTAGGAGTAGTCGGGGTTCGTGGCCACGAAGAGGGTGTCGACCCCCGAGAGCCGGTGGTTCATCTGGGCCATCTGCAGCTCGTAGTCGAAGTCCGTGACCGCGCGCAGGCCCTTGACCACCGCCGGGATGCCCTGCTGCCGGCAGAAGTCCACGAGCAGCCCCTCGAAGCTCGCGACCCGGACGTTGCCCATGGGCGCGGTGAGCTCCTGCAGCATGTCCAGCCGCTCGTCGACGCTGAACAAGCCCTTCTTGCGCTCGTTGACCAGGACGGCCACCACCACCTCGTCGAAGAGCTGGGCCGCGCGCTCCACCACGTCGAGGTGCCCGTTGGTCGTGGGGTCGAAGGAGCCCGGGCAGACGCAGCGGTGCACGCGCCGTCCTCTCGCCGGTGGTCAGGTCACGGAGCGGGGCGACCGTACCAAAGCGTGGTCTCGCCGTAGCGGCGCTGTGCGACCGCCGCGTAACCCTCCGGCCAGACGACGTCACCGCCGCGGGTCGGCCGCTCCACCACGACCAGCGAGCGGGGCGCCAGCCAGCGCCGGTCCCGCAGCAGCCGCAGCACGTCGCCGACCTCCCCCGGTCCCACGTCGTACGGCGGATCGGCGAGCACCAGGTCGTACGGACGGTCCGGCTCGACCGCGAGGACCCGGCGGACGTCGGCCCGCCGCGCGTCGGCCCCCGGACGGTCGACCGCCACGACGTTGGCCCGCAGCGTCCGGAGGGCTCGCGGGTCGGACTCCACGAGCAGCACGTGTGCCGCCCCCCGGGACAGCGCCTCCAGCCCGAGCGCGCCGCTGCCCGCGTACAGGTCCAGCACGCGCGCGCCCACCATGGTCCGCAGGCGCGACTCGACGGTGGAGAACAGCGCCTCGCGGACGCGGTCCGAGGTCGGCCGGGTGGACCGGCCCGGCGGAGCGGCCAGGCGCCTCCCCCGCGCGGCCCCGGCGATGACCCGCACGATCAGGCCTTCTCGAGGAACTCGGCCCGCTCCTCGCCCACGAGGTCCTCGACGAGCGCCGCCAGCGCCGGTGCGGTCGCGAGGTCGGGGTCGGCGTCGACCAGCAGGCCGGCCTCCTGGCGGGCGTCCCGGATGACGTCCTCGTGACGGAGCACGGACAGCAGGCGGAGGCTGCTGCGGCGGCCGGACTGGGCCGCCCCCAGCACGTCTCCCTCGCGCCGGTGCTCCAGGTCGACGCGGGAGAGCTCGAAGCCGTCGCGGGTCGCCGTCACGGCGGCCAGCCGGGCGCGGGACGGGGACCGGTCCGGCGCGGTCGTGACCAGCAGGCACAGACCGGGTACGTCACCCCGGCCCACCCGTCCACGCAGCTGGTGCAGCTGCGAGACGCCGAAGCGGTCGGCATCGAGCACCACCATCGTGGAGGCGGTGGGGACGTCGACGCCCACCTCGACGACGGTGGTGGCGACCAGCACCGGCACCTCCCCCGAGGCGAACCGGCGCATGGCGTCGTCCTTGGCCTCGGGTGTCATCCGACCGTGCAGCACGCCGACGCCGACGCCGGCCAGTGGTCCCTGGCGCAGCAGGTCGGCCACCTCGAGCACCGCCGCGATGGGCCGGGCCGGACCCTCGTCCTCGGTCGGCTCGTCCGCCCGGTCGGGTCCCTCGGCGTCGGCGTCCGAGCCGTCACCGATCCGCGCGCAGACCACGTAGACCTGGCGGCCGGCCCGGGCCTCCTCGGCCACCCGCTGCCAGGCCCGCTCCAGGAAGTGCGGCTTCTCGGCAGCCGGCACCAGGTGCGTGACCACCTCCGCCCGCCCCGGCGGCAGGTCGGCGAGGGTCGACGTCTCCAGGTCTCCGAAGACGGTCATGGCCACGGTCCGCGGGATCGGCGTGGCCGTCATCACGAGTACGTGCGGGCGGGTCTCCCCCGCGCTCTTGGCCGACAGGGCGGCCCGCTGCTCCACCCCGAACCGGTGCTGCTCGTCGACCACCACGAGCCCCAGGTCGGCGAAGGACACCCGCTCCTCGAGCAGCGCGTGGGTCCCGACGACGATCCCCGCCTGCCCGCTCGCGGCCTCGAGCAGGGCGGAACGCCGGGCCGCCGCCCCCAGGGAGCCGGTCAGCAGGGCCACGCGGGTGCCGACCTCGGACCCGCCCAGCAACCCCTGCTCCGCCAGCGGACCCAGCAGGGCCGTGATGGAGCGGTGATGCTGCTGCGCCAGCACCTCCGTGGGAGCGAGCAGGACGGCCTGCCCGCCGGCGTCGACGACCGCCAGCATCGCGCGCAGCGCCACGACCGTCTTGCCCGACCCGACCTCGCCCTGCAGCAGGCGGTGCATGGGATGCGGTCTGGCCAGGTCAGCCGCGATGTCGTCGCCCACGCTCCGCTGGCCGGGCGTGAGGGCGAAGGGGAGCCGCGCGTCGAAGGCGTCGAGCAGGCCACCGGGCCCGCCCCGCCGCGGGACCGCGGGCAGGGCCGCACTGAGCCGGCGCCGGCGGGCGAGCTCGACCTGCAGGACGAAGGCCTCCTCGAAGCGGAACCGCTGCTGCGCCCGGACCCAGTCGCTGCGCTCGCGCGGACGGTGGATCCGCTCGTACGCGTCACGCAGGCCCGGCAGCTTCCGCCGCGCCCGTACGGTGTCGGGCAGGGGATCCGGCAGCGGGCCGAGCACGTCGAGCACGAGCCGGACCGCCTTGCCCACCGAGCCGCTCGACATCGCCTTCGTGGCCGCGTAGACGGGCCGGATCCCCCCGGCGAAGTCGTCGACGTCCTCGCGGGCGATCTCCGGGTTGGTCATTCGCAGGTGGCGGTGGAAGCGCTCCACCTTGCCGGACAGGACCACCTCCGAGCCCGGCTGGTGCCGTTCCTTGATCCAGCGCTGGTTGAAGAACGTGACCGGCATGTCGTGCAGACCGTCGGTGACGACCATGTCGGTCTTGTGCAAGCGCGGCCTGATCTGGCGCGCCTGGACGCTCATCACCCGGGCCTGCACGGTCGCCTGCTCCCCCACCTCGAGCTCCGTCAGGGAGGTCAGCTCGCCGCGCTCGAAGTAGCGACGCGGGTAGTGGCGCAGCAGGTCGTGAGCCGTCTCGACCCCGAGACCCGTACGGAGGGCGTCGGCCGTCCGGGCGCCCACGACCGCCCGCAGCGGGGTCGCGAGGTCCATCACTCCACCCCGATGAGGAGCGGGTAGCGCGGTTGGCCGCCGGGCAGCACCACGGCGTCGAGACCGGGGTGGTCACCGCGGACCCGGGCGGCGACGGTATCGGCGAGCGCGCCGTCGGCGTCCAGCCCGCTCACCAGGGTCATCAGCTCACCGCCGGTCGCCAGCATCCGTCGGCAGACCTCGACCGCGACGTCGACGAGGTCGGAGCCGATGACCGCGAAGTCCCCCTCGACGACGCCCAGGGCGTCACCGGCCCGGCAGACCCCCGCCGACGTGACGGCCTCGCGCGAGGCGATGGTCACCGCACCGTGCCGTACGTGCGCCGCGGCTGCGGTCATCGTGACGACGTCGGCTTCGAAGGGGCGGGTCGGCTCGTGCACGGCCAGCGCCGCGATCCCCTGGATCTGCACGCGGGTCGGGATCACCGCCACGCGCACGCCGTCCGCGGCCGCCTCCGCCGCCGCGGCCTCCGCGGAGGGCACGCCGTCCCGGTCGTTGGGCAGCACGACCACCTCGGTGGCACCCGAGCGGTGGACGGCGTCGAGCACCTCGGCGGTCGACGGCCGGTGCCCGACCGGGGTCGCCACGACCACGGCGCCGGCCTCGGCGAAGAGGTCGGCCAGGCCCTCGCCGGCGGCGAAGGCGACGACCGCCCGGCCGTCCGTGCGGGCAGCACCCACCCGGCGGGCACGTTGGTCGGCGAAGTGGGTCACGCGCACCCGGTAGGGCCGGCCGGCCTCGATACCCGCCTCGATCGCCGATCCCACGTCGTCGACGTGGACGTGGACGTTCCACAGCCGGTCGCCGCCGACGACCACGAGCGAGTCGCCGAGAGGCTCCAACGCGCCACGCAGGGCCGGGACCCGGTCGTCGTCGGCCTCCAGCAGGTACATCACCTCGTAGCCGGGCCCCTCGGCTGTGAGCTCGTGCTCGAGCGCCGCGGCGGGCACCGGGGCGGTTCGGCCCGGCGTGCGGTCGCGCGGGCGGACCGGCGGTCGCCGGCCGGTGAGGACGGCGTCGAAGGCGTCCAGCACCACGGACAGCCCGCGGCCCCCGGCGTCGACGACGCCGCTGCGGGCGAGCACGTCGAGCTGCTGCGGGGTGCGCTCGACCGCCTCGCGCGCGGCGAGCACAGCGGCCAGGGCCACGTCCGGCACGCGTGCGTCGGGACTCGCCGCGGCGTCCTCGGCGGCCTCCGCAGCGGCCCTCGCCACGGTGAGCATCGTCCCCTCGACGGGGTGGGCGACCGCCTCGTACCCGGACTCGGCCGCCCGGCGGAGGGCGGCGGCGAGCATCGCGGGCTCGTCCGCCGGCTCCGGTGGCCCGCCGGCCGCCTCCGCGGCGCGGGCGAACGCCTCGGCCATGCCTCTCAGCATCTGCGAGAGGATGACGCCGGAGTTGCCCCGGGCGCCGAGGAGCGCGCCCCGGGCCAGCGCGCGGGTCACCTCGGAAGTGTCGCCCTCGGCCGTGTCGGCCGCCTCGGCGGCCGCCTCCATCGTCAGGTAGAGGTTTGTGCCGGTGTCGCCGTCGGGCACCGGGTAGACGTTGAGGGCGTCGATCTCCTCCCGTGCGCCCGCCAGGAGCTCGCGAGCGGCGCTGACCCAGCGACGGACGATCCTCGGGCCGAGGACCCCGACAGCGCGCGCCACCGGTGCACCCACCTCCGCCGGCCGACGCTGGGAGCACCCCGGCGGCGGCCGAGGACGCCGGGGTGACGGGCGCCACGCCCGTGACCTGCGCGCAGGCTAACGCCCGGAGTCGGTTTGGGTGCCCGGGCCGCTCCCCGGTACCCTTGACCGTTGCCCGGCGACCTCTTCCGACGCCGGGCGGTCACCAGCACCGTCCACCCCTCGGCTAGGAGTCACCCGTGGCTGCCACCTGCGACGTCTGCGGCAAGGGCCCGGGCTTCGGCAACTCGATCTCGCACTCGCATCGGCGCACCCCGCGGCGCTGGAACCCGAACATCCAGTCCGTGCGAGCGGTCGTCGACGGGACGCCGAAGCGGCTCAACGTCTGCACGTCCTGCATCAAGGCGGGCAAGGTCAGCCGCTGACCTTGTGCCCGTCAGGGCCGCCACCCGCGCCACCCGGGCGATCCGACCTGACCGCCCGGGCGGGCACCCGGTCGGTCGGTCCACCTCCGTGGGCCGGCCGTTCGTCGTCGCCGTCAGCGGAAGTGGTCGTGCCCCGCCGCTCCCTCGTACGGGCCGCCGGCCACGGTCACGCCCTCTCCCTCCTCCACCCGCCCCACCACCCGCCAGCGCCCCGGCAGCCCGACCGTGTCGGGGAAGCAGGCGGCCAGGGCGTGGTCGTCGCCGCCGGTGAGCACCCAACGGACCGGGTCGGCGCCGAGCGCGCCCGCCACGTCGCGCAGCGGCGCCGCCACGTCGAGCGACCCGGGGTCCACGTCGACCGCGACGCCCGAGGCCAGTGCGACGTGGCCGAGGTCGGCGAGGAGGCCGTCGCTGACGTCGACCATCGCGGTCGCGCCGAGCTCCGCCGCCTCGACGCCCGCGGCGTAGTCCACGTCGGGGCGCCGGTGGGCGTCGACCAGCACGCGCGGCGAGCGGAAGCCGCGGCTGAGCACGGCGAGCCCGGCCGCGGCCCAACCGAGTCGTCCGCACACCGCGACGACGTCGCCCGGGCGGGCACCGGAGCGCAGCACGGGCGCGCGACCCTGCAGGTCGCCGAGAGCGGTCACGGCCACGACCACCTGGTCGGCCCCCACCGTGTCGCCACCGACGACCGATGCCCCGGCGGGGCCCGCTTCGTCGCGCAGGCCCTCGGCGAGGGCTACCGCCCACTCCGCCGGGAGGTCCGGCGGTGCCCCGAGGCCGACCAGCACGGCGACCGGGACGGCGCCCATGGCCGCCACGTCGGCCAGGTTCTGCGCGGCGGCCTTGCGGCCGACGTCGTACGGCTGGGACCAGTCCCGCCGGAAGTGGCGGCCCTCCACCAACAGGTCCGTGGTGACCACGACCCGCGAGTCGGGCGCGACCACGACCGCGGCGTCGTCGCCCGGACCGACGAGCACGCCCTCGTGCTGGGGGAGCAAGGCGGTGACCGCGGCGATCAGGCCGAACTCGCCGGTGGCGGCGAGGTCGCCCGACGGTCGGGTCGCGGCGGTCCGGGGGCTCGGCGGCTCGATCACGGATCTCCTGTGTTCGCGGGTGGCTGGCAGGCGGTAGGTTGACCGGCGTCCGGTCGACACTCATCTTCGCGCCAGCCTCGACAGCATGGAGGACGCCCGTGGTGGTCCAGGCCTACATCCTGATCCAGACCGAGGTCGGCAAGGCGGCCGACGTCGCACGTCAGATCGCCGAGATCGAGGGCGTCACGACGGCGGAGGACGTCACCGGGCCGTACGACGTCATCGTGCGCGCCGAGGCACGCAACGTCGACGACCTCGGCAAGCTCGTGGTCGCCCGGGTGCAGGGCGTGTCCGGGATCACCCGGACGCTGACCTGCCCGGTCGTCCACCTCTGACCCGCCGGCCCTGACCGGCCCGACCCGACGCCCGCCGCACCCGCTCGCGGCGGGCGTCCTGCTGGGTGGGCTCCTCCTGCTCGCCGTCGGGTGCGGCTTCGCCCCGGTGTCCGTCGAGCCGTACGAGCCGGAGCCCGGCACCGAACAGGTCTGCGCCGCGCTCGTCGAGGAGCTCCCCGACCGGCTCCGGGACGCGGTCCGGCGCGACGTCGAGCCCGGGCAGGAAGGCACCGCGGCCTGGGGCCGGCCGGCGATCGTGCTCCGCTGCGGGGTGCCCGTGCCGCCCGAGTACCGGCCGGATGCCCAGCTGCTCGTCGTCGACGACGTGGCGTGGCTGCCCGTCGAGGGCGAGGGCGGCACGTTCTTCACCGCGCTCGAGCGGGTGGCTCGCGTCGAGGTCGCGATCCCCGAGGGCTACGAACCCGAGGGCGACCTGCTCGCGGAGCTGGCCCCGGCGATCGCCACCACCGTGCCGCTCAGCGAAGCCCGGTCGGTCGGCTGAGCGCGCTCTCGAGCAACCGCTGGAGCAGCTCGGGGTAGTCGACCCCCGACGCGGCCCACAACCGCGGGAACATCGACGTGGGGGTGAAGCCCGGCATGGTGTTCACCTCGTTCACGACGAGCTCACCGGAGTCCAGCAGGAAGAAGTCGACCCGGGCCAGCCCCTCGCAGCCCAGCGCCCGGAAGGCGGCCACGGCGAGCTCGACGGCCCGCTCGGCCACCGCGGTCGGGATGTCGGCCGGCACGTCGAGCGCGACGGTCCCCTCCTCGAGGTACTTCGCCTCGAAGTCGTAGAACTCGTGGCCCGAGACGACCCGGATCTCCCCGGCGACGCTCGCCCGGGCCACCCCGCCCGGCTCCTCGACGACGCCGACCTCGATCTCCCGCCCCGGGACCGCCGCCTCGACGACCACCTTCGGGTCGTGCTGACGGGCGAGCTCGACCGCCCGGTCGAGACCGTCCGGCGCGTCGACCTTGCTGATACCGATGCTCGACCCACCGCGGGCCGGCTTGACGAAGACCGGCCAGCCGATGGCCGCCACCGACTCCCGTACGGCATCGGGGTCGGCCTCCCACTCGTGCGGGCGGACGACGACGTACGGGCAGACGGGCAGGCCGTGCCCGGCCAGGACGAGCTTCATGTACTGCTTGTCCATGCCCACCGCGCTGGAGAGGACCCCGGAGCCGACGTAGCGCACCCCGGCGAGCTCGAGCAGGCCCTGGATGGTGCCGTCCTCCCCGTACGGTCCGTGCAGCAGCGGGAGCACTACGTCGACCTGTCCGAGCGTCCGCGGGATCTCCCCCGGGTCGGTCACCACGAGCTGGCGCGCGGTCGGGTCGGCCGCGAGCACCACGGTCGCCCCCTCCCCGTCGACAGCGGGCAGCTGCCCGTCGGCGATCGCCAGGCGGTCGGGGTCGTCGGGGACGAGGACCCAGCGCCCGTCGGGAGCGATGCCGACGGGGACCACGTCGAAGCGGTCCCGGTCGATCGCCCTCAGCACGCTCCCGGCGGTCACGCAGGAGATCGCGTGCTCGGAGCTGCGGCCGCCGAAGACCACGGCGACGCGCGGGCGGGTGCGGGACGGGGTCACGGTCTCGGGCTCGTCCATCGGCGGGCACCCTACCCGGAGCGCGCCGGGGCCTCGGAGGCTCTGCCACCATGCCACCATGCCGCCATGCCGCCCCCGCCCGACGCCGACCGTCCGCTCGACCCCGCCACCGTCGTGGTCGTCGCCGGTCGTCCCGCACAGTCGCCCGACGCCCCCCTGTCCGCCCCCGTCGTGCCCGCGTCGACGTTCCATGCCGGAGGCGAGCGCGCGTACGGGCGCCACAGCAACCCGACCTGGGAAGCGTTCGAGGAGGCGCTGGGCGTGCTGGAGGGGGGTCGGGCCGTCGCCTTCTCGTCGGGCATGGGTGCGGTGTCCGCGGTGCTGGACACGCTGCCGCTCGGCGCCGTGGTCGTCGCGCCGCTGCACGCGTACAACGAGACCCTGCTGACGCTGCGGCAGCGGCACGAGCGCGGCGCGCTCGTCGTGCGTCCCGTCGACGTCACGGACGCCGGGACCGTGACGGCGGCGGTCGAGGGGGCGCAGCTGCTGTGGCTCGAGTCCCCCAGCAACCCGATGATCGAGGTGGTGGACGTCAGGGCGTGCGCGGACGCAGCACGGGCCGTGGGCGCGACGACCGTGGTGGACAGCACCTTCGCGACGCCCCTCCTGCAGAACCCCCTGTCGCTCGGGGCCGACGTCGTGGTGCACAGCGTCACCAAGTACCTGGCCGGGCACTCGGACCTGCTGATGGGCGCGGTCGTGGTACGGGCGGGCGACCCGTGGGAGGACGCCCTGCGAGGACGTCGCGAGAGCGGTGGCGCGATCCCCGGTGCCTTCGACGCCTACCTCGCCCTGCGCGGCCTGCGCACCCTGCACCTACGGCTGCACCGGGCACAGGCCTCCGCCGGTGTCCTGGCCGAGCGGTTGGCCGGGCACCCGGCGGTCGAGCGGGTCCGCTACCCCGGTCTCGGCGGGACCCACGGCCACGACCTCGCGACGCGGCAGATGCGTGGCTACGGCGCGATGATCGCCGTCGACGTGCGGGGCGGCGCCGAGGCCGCCGAGGCGTTCGCCGAGGGCTGTCGGCTCTGGGTGCACGCGACCAGCCTCGGCGGGGTCGAGTCCACCCTCGAGCGTCGGCGTCGCTGGCCCGCCGAGCCGACGACGGTCCCCGAGGGGCTCGTACGGCTGTCGGTCGGCATCGAGGACGTGGAGGACCTCTGGGCCGACCTGTCCCGGTCCTTGGATCGGGTCGGCCGACCCGACCTTTGACGCGCAGTCAGGACTCCGTGAGCCCGCGCGTCACGACCACTCGCCGCAGAGCACACCATTGTGATCACATGGCCAGGGCGACAGGGCCGAACGGCGCGTCCGTGGGCCGCGTTCACCGGACGGTCTGCTGCTTCCCCCAAGCGTGCCCACTGCGATCACTCCGCAGCCTGCCGAGCTCAGTGGCCGTGGCGCTCCGGTTTCGCGGAGCGCGAGACCAGGCTGGACAGCATCTCGGTAGGTGTCATCTCGCGCCGGACCACGTAGGTCACGTGCTCGACGATCGGCATGTCGACGCCCGCCCGGCGCGCGAGGTCCAGGATGGACTCGCAGGACTTGACGCCCTCGGCCACCTGTCGTGTCGACGCCGCGATCTCCTCCACACTCAGACCCTGGCCGAGCTTCTCCCCGAAGGTGCGGTTGCGCGACAGCGGCGAGGAACAGGTGCCGACGAGGTCACCCAGCCCCGCGAGGCCGGAGAAGGTGTACGGGTCGGCCCCCAGGGCGGCCCCGAGGCGGGCCGTCTCGGCGAGCCCTCGGGTGATCACGCTGGCTCGCGAGTTGTCCCCGAAGCCGAGCCCGGCCGCCATCCCCACGGCCAGGGCGATGACGTTCTTGACGGCGCCGCCGAGCTCCGTGCCGACCACGTCGGTGTTGGTGTAGGGGCGGAAGTACGGCGAATGGCACGCGCCCTGCAGCCGCTCGGCCACCTCCGGTGAGGTGGACGCGACCACGCTCGCGGCCGGCTGGCGCTGAGCGATCTCGCGGGCGAGATTCGGGCCGGAGACCACGGCGACCCGGTCCTCCCCCACACCGGCCACCTCGCGGATCACCTCGCTCATCCGCTTCGCCGTGCCCACCTCGATGCCCTTCATCAGGCTCACCAGGACGGTGTCCGGTGGCAGCACGGGCAGCCAACCGCTCAGGTTGCCCCGGAGGGTCTGCGAGGGCACCGCGAGGACCACGAGGTCGGCGTCGGCCGCGGCCTCGCCCGGGTCGCTGGTCGCCCGGAGGGCGTCCGGCAGCGGTGACCCAGGGAGGTAGTCGGGGTTCTCGTGGGTCTGGGTGATCGCCTCCGTCAGCTCGGGTCGCCGCCCCCACATGACGACCTCGGTGCCCGCGTCGACGAGGACCTGCGCGAACGCCGTGCCCCACGACCCAGTGCCGAAGACCGCTGCTCGCATCAACGCTCCACCTGTCCCTTCCGTCGGTGCGGGTTGCCGGTCAGGGGTACACCGGCCGTCCGGGGATCGAACCGCTGCACGGGTGGGGTGCCGCCACGGAGCTGCTGGAGCTCAGTGGTGACGGCGGCCATGATGCGCTCCGTCGCCGTGGCGAGCACGGCCGGAGTGAGCGGGGCGGACTCGAGGTCGTCCAATGCCACCCGCGGACCGGCCTGGACCTGGACCGTACGGCGAGGGATGACGTGCAGGCGCTTGCCGTACGGCTCGAGCACGTCCTGCACTCCCCACTGCGCGATCGGGATGACGGAGCACCCGGTGGCGAGGGCGATCCGCGCGGCCCCGGTCTTCCCCCGCATCGGCCACAGCTCGGGGTCACGGGTGATCGTGCCCTCCGGATAGAGGACCACGCACTCACCGCCCCTGACGGCGGCCAGCGCGTCCTCCAGCGAGCGACCGGCGTCCTTGGTCTCGCGGTAGACCCGGATCTGCCCGCACCGGTCGATGATGTGTCCCAGGAGCGGGATCCGGAAGACCGACTCCTTGGCCAGGAACCGCGGCAGGCGTCCGGAGTCGATCAGGTAGTGGGCCAGGGTCAGTGGGTCCAGGTGCGAGACGTGATTGGTCACCACCACGATCCCGCCCCTGGGGGGCACGTGGTGCCGCCCCCGCCAGTCCCGCCCTGCCACGAGCATGAGGAACGGACGCAGGACAAGCTCCGCGAAGCGGTACCAGAGGCCCATGTGCATGCCGTCGAACCTCGCCACGCACAGCCTCCTCGCGGAGCGTCGGACCGAGCACGTCCCCCGCATCGTGCCGCAACCCGCGACCGACTGGGAGCATCGGCCCCGTGGATCCTTCCCCAGCCCCCTGGTCGGTCGTGGTCCCGGTCAAGCGACCGGAGCTGGCCAAGACCCGACTGCGCACGCTCGCCGGCCCGTACCGGGCGGAGCTGGCCCGGGCCATCGCCGCCGACACGGTGGCTGCGGCGACCCGCGCTCGGGAGGTGGGTGAGGTCGTGGCGGTGACCGACGACGAGGCGACGACGGAAGAGCTGCGGGCACTCGGCGCGGTCGTCGCCGCCGACGACCCGGGCGATGGGCTCAACCCCGCGCTGCGGCACGGTGCGGCGGTCGCGCTGGCGCGGCGACCCGGCGCTCCCGTCGCCGCGCTGTCCGCCGACCTCCCCGCCCTGCGTCCCGACGAGCTCGACGTCGCCCTGCGCGCCGCGCGCCACCACCCCGTGAGCTTCGTGGCCGACGTCGCGGGGACGGGAACGACGCTGTACGCGGCCGTGGACGCGCTGCGGTTCACGCCGGAGTTCGGTCCTCGGTCCCGCGCCGCGCACCGGGCCGCCGGTGCCGCTGAGCTGGATCTGCCGGGCGTTCCCTCCGTCCGGCGGGACGTGGACACCCCCGTCGACCTGTGGGACGCCATCCGCCTGGGGACGGGGCCCCGGACGGCCCGCGTGGCCGGACTGCTTCCCCGGTAACCTGCGGCCGTGCAGGCCACCGTGCGCAGCTTCGACCCCGCGACGCGCGCCGGGACGGTCCTGCTCGACGACGGGACCGAGCTCCCGTTCGACGGCGAGGCCTTCGCGGTCGGCGGCCTCCGGCTCGTCCGGCCGGGGCAGCGGGTCCGGATCGAGGTCTCCGGATCGGGGCGGGACACCCGGGTCCGCGCCCTGACCTTGTCCACGCTGGCCTTCCCGCCGGGCCACTGACCCAAGAGGACCGGCCCGGGGACGGGGTCCCCGGGCCGGCTGCGTCGTGGGGCGGTGGTCAGGACTTCTTGGCCGCGGTCCTGCGGGCCGTGGTCTTCTTGGTGGTCGTCGCGCGGGTCGAGGACGACGTCGACTTGGCCGGCGAGGACTTCTTGGCCGTGGTGCTCTTGCTCGTCGTCCGCTTGCTGGTCGTGGACTTGGCGGCAGTGGTCTTCTTGGCCGGCGAGGACTTCTTGGCCGCGGTGGACTTCTTGGCCGACGTCGACCTGCTCGTCGTGGTCTTGGCCGCGGTCTTGCGGGCCGGCGCCTTCTTGGCCGACGACGCCTTCTTGGCCGTGGTGGACTTCTTGGCCGCGGTCTTGCGCGCCGGCGCCTTCTTGGCGGTCGAGGCCGGCGCGGAGCGCGTCCCGGTTGCCACCCGGGCAGCCGATCGTGCCGCTCCGGTGGCGGCACCGGCCGCAACCGCGGCCGTCGCGGGAACGACGGACAGCGAGTCGGCGACCCGCCTGGGCATCTTGCGGCTGCCGGCCACGAAGTCCTTGAGCTCGGTACCGGGCTTGAACTTCGGCACGAACTTCTTCTTCGTCTTCACCGTCTCGCCGGTCCGCGGATTGCGGGCCGTCCCTGCCTTGCGGACGCCTCGCTCGAAGGCACCGAAGCCGGTGATGACCACACGCTCGCCGCTGCTGACGGAGCGGGTGATGACGTCGATGACGGAGTCGAGCGCGTGCGCTGCGACCTTCTTGTTGCCGTCGAACCGCTCTGCTAGCTGGTCGACGAGTTGCGTCTTGTTCACTGCTTCCCCTCCGCGAACAGACGACGGACACGGTGTCCGATCTCCTTGCACGGTAGGCACTTCACGGCCCCAGCACAACGACTACACAACGATTTCCCTCGCGTGTCGCGATGTGGCGAGTCACGGATGTCGCGACCGGCATGTTCGGTCGGCAACATCACCCTAGGTGATCCCGTTGCTGTGCAACGAATCAGCGGACGAGCGTGCTCGGGAGGAATCTCGGGCGCTGCTGCTCGAAGCGCTCGACCTCGTCGACGTGGCGAAGCGTCAAGGCGATGTCGTCGAGCCCCTCCAGAAGCCGCCATCGCGTGTAGTCGTCGACGTCGATGGACGCGACCAGGTCTCCTGCTCGGACCTCTCGGGCCACGAGATCCACGGTGACGGGTGTCGCCGGAGCCGCCTCGACCCGCTGCCACAGTGCTTCCACGACAGCCTCCTCGACCCGAGCGGCCAGCAGCCCCGACTTCCCCGCGTTGCCGCGGAAGATGTCGCCGAAACGGGGGGAGAGCACCGCGACGAAACCGTAGTCCTGAAGGGCCCAGACGGCGTGCTCGCGCGACGACCCGGTGCCGAAGTCCGACCCGGCGAGGAGGATCGTCGCCCCTGCGTGCTGCGGACGGTTCAGCACGAAATCGGGATCGCTGCGCCACGCGGCGAACAAGCCGTCCTCGAAGCCGGTGCGGGTGACCCGCTTGAGGTAGGCCGCGGGCACGATCTGGTCGGTGTCGACGTTGCTGCGACGCAAGGGCAGCGCTGTGCCGGTGTGCACGGTGAACCTGTCCACGTCAGGCCTCCGTGGTCGACGGCGCGGGCAGGTCGGCAGGGGCGGACAGGCGGCCGGCGACAGCGGTCGCGGCAGCCACGAGCGGGGACACGAGATGGGTGCGACCGCCCTTGCCCTGGCGCCCCTCGAAGTTGCGGTTGGACGTCGAGGCGGAGCGCTCGCCCGGCGAGAGCTGGTCAGGGTTCATGCCCAGGCACATCGAGCACCCGGCAGCGCGCCACTCGGCACCGGCCTCCTTGAACACCACGTCCAGGCCCTCGTCCTCGGCCTGCAGGCGCACGCGCGCCGAACCCGGGACGACGAGCACCCGGACACCGTCGGCCACCGATCGCCCGTCCATCACAGCGGCGGCGGCGCGGAGGTCCTCGATGCGGCCGTTCGTGCACGAACCGAGGAAGACCGTGTCGACCTCGATCTCACGCATCGGCGTGCCCGGCACGAGGTCCATGTAGGCGAGCGCCCGCTCGGCCGACGAGCGCGCCACCGGGTCCTCGATGTCGGCGGGATCCGGCACGACGCCGCCGAGCGGGACTCCTTGACCGGGGTTGGTCCCCCACGTGACGAAGGGGGTCATCGTCGACGCGTCGAGCACGACCTCCCGGTCGAAGACCGCGTCGTCGTCGCTGCGCAGGGTGCGCCAGTACTCGACCGCCGCGTCCCAGTCCCTCCCGGTGGGGGCGTGTGGCCGGCCCCGCACGTACTCGATCGCCGCGTCGTCCGGGGCGACCATGCCGGCCTTGGCGCCCCACTCGATCGACATGTTGCAGATCGTCATGCGCGCCTCCATCGAGAGCGCGCGGACGGCCTCGCCGCGGTACTCGACGACGTAGCCCTGGCCACCCCCGGTCCCGACGTGCGCGATGAGCGTGAGGACGAGGTCCTTCGCGGTGACACCGTCGGGCAGCGTCCCCTCCGCGGTGACCGCCATCGTGCGCGGCCTCGCCTGCGGGAGCGTCTGGGTGGCGAGCACGTGCTCCACCTCGCTCGTACCGATCCCGAAGGCCAGGGCCCCGAAGGCGCCGTGGGTCGAGGTGTGGGAGTCACCGCAGACCACGGTGAGGCCCGGCTGGGTCAGCCCGAGCTGGGGCCCGACGACGTGCACGATCCCCTGCTCGACGTCGCCCAGGGAGTGGAGGCGGACGCCGAACTCCGCACAGTTGCGGCGCAGGGTCTCGATCTGCGTGCGCGAGACCGGGTCGGCGATGGGCTTGTCGATGTCGAGCGTGGGGGTGTTGTGGTCCTCGGTGGCGATGGTCAGGTCGGGCCGACGCACGTGCCGACCGGCGAGCCGCAACCCGTCGAAGGCCTGTGGACTCGTCACCTCGTGGACGAGGTGCAGATCGATGTAGAGCAGGTCCGGCTCGCCCTCGGCACGGCGCACCACGTGCGCGTCCCACACCTTCTCCGCGAGCGTCCTGCCCATCGTCAGCACCTTTCGAGCGGTCGTCCGGCCACGCTGCCGGAATGCGCACTTGCGTCTCGCATGACGAGACGGCAATATCGAGACATGGACAACTCTAGCGGAGTAGGCGTCCTGGACAAGGCCGCCCTGGTGCTCTCCGCCCTCGAGGCCGGACCGGCGACCCTGGCCAACCTCGTGCAGTCGACCGGCCTGGCCCGCCCTACGGCACACCGACTGGCCGTGGCCCTGGAGCACCACCGGTTGGTCGCGCGTGACCTGCAGGGTCGGTTCGTGCTCGGTCCTCGGCTGACCGAGCTCGCAACGGCGGCGGGTGAGGACCGTCTCCTGGCTGCGTCGGGACCGGTGCTCGGCAGGTTGCGGGAGGCGACCGGCGAGAGCGCCCAGCTCTACCGGCGGCAGGGCGACCACCGCATCTGCGTGGCGGCCGCGGAGCGTCCGAGCGGCCTGCGCGACACGATCCCCGTGGGCAGCACCCTCACCATGCTGGCCGGCTCGGCTGCCCAGGTGCTGCTGGCGTGGGAGGAGCCCGAGCGCATGCACCGGGGACTGCAGGGCGCGCGCTTCACCGCCACCATGCTGGCGGCGGTACGGCGTCGTGGGTGGGCGCAGAGCGTCGGCGAGCGGGAGCCCGGCGTCGCATCGGTCTCGGCGCCGATCCGATCGTCCAGCGGCAAGGTCGTCGCCGCGGTGTCGGTGTCCGGTCCGATCGAGCGCCTGACCCGTCAGCCGGGGCGGTTGCACGCACAGGCCGTGCTCGGTGCCGCCGATCGGCTCTCCGACGTCCTGCGCCGCAGCGAGCAGCAATCGGCGTAGGTCTGCGGTCGGGGACGTCACCCACCGTCGGGAGTCGCGGTCTGCAACTGGCGTGACGCCCCTCCCTGAGCGGGACGCCATCGCCACCCCGACATCCCTGAGGGTCTTCTCAGGGTCGGGATGGGGTCTTCCCGCATGGGCGGCGCCTTGATGCGCGAGCAGTGTGTGAGGCGCCCCGCGGGGCTGGGACCGGGGTTCCGGTGCCGGCCACCTCCCGCGGGGACCACCGCCGGTACCTGACCAGGGAGCACGACCGTGTCCGCCACCGTCCTCGCACCTCCGTCCCCCGCAAGCCCCGCAAGCCCCCCGGCGCCGCCGCCACCCAGGCGCGGGGCCGTCGTCGGCGTCGCGCGTTGGAGCGCACGGCACCGCTGGATCGCCGTCGCCGCCTGGCTGGCCCTCGTGGTCGGCGCCGTCGTCCTGGGCGGCGCCGTAGGCACGCAGGAGATGACCGTCCAGGACCAGGCCACCGGCGCCTCCGGCCCGGCCGACATCGCCCTGGACGGCGCCGACTTCGGCGAGCTGCCCACCGAGAGCGTCCTCGTGCAGGCCACCGACGGCGGCGCGGTCGACCCGGCCGACCCGGTCGTCACGACTCTGGCCACCGAGCTGGCCGCCCTGCCGGGCACCGCCGACGTGGCGGGCCCGCTGCCCTCGGCCGACGGCACCTCCGCCCTGTTCCGGGTCGCCCTCACCGAAGGGGCCGGCACGGATGAGGTGAAGGAGGCCGCGGCCGCGCAGGCCTCCGCCGACCTCGCCGAGGTCGTCGCCGCCCAGGCCGCCGCCAACCCAGACCTGCGCATCGAGCAGGCCGGTGACGTCACCCTCGAGCAGGCCGTCGACCAGATCTACGAGGAGGACCTGCGCAACGCCGAGATCATGTCGGTGCCAGTGTCGCTGGCGATCCTGGTCGTGGCCTTCGGCGCCTTGATCGCCGCCGGCGTGCCGGTGCTGCTCGCGTTGTCCTCGGTCGCCGCCGCGATGGGCCTGTCCGCCCTGGCCTCGCACCTGATCCCGTCCTCGGACGCCACCGCGTCGGTGATCCTCCTGGTCGGCATGGCCGTGGGCGTGGACTACTCCCTGTTCTACGTCCGCCGCGAACGCGAGGAGCGCATGGCCGGCCGCACCACCCGCGACGCCATCGCCGCCGCCGCCGCCACTTCCGGCCGCGCCGTCGTGGTGTCCGGGCTCACCGTCGTGGTCGCCATGGCCGGCATGTTCCTCGCCGGGGAGGCGACCTTCGCCTCCCTCGCCGTCGGCACCATCCTGGTGGTCTCCGTCGCCGTGGCCGGCTCGGTCACCGTGCTACCCGCGCTGCTTTCCATCCTGGGCCGCTGGGTGGACCGCCCCCGCGTCCCGCTGCTGTGGCGGCTGCGCTCCCGCGACGGGCAGTCCCGGTTCTGGCCGGCCGTGCTGCGCCCGGTGCTGGCCCGCCCCGCGGTCGCCCTCGGCGTCGGGGTCGCGATCCTCGGAGGCGTGGCCCTGCCCGCGCTCGGCATGAACCTCGCCAACCCCGGCATCGACGACCTGCCCCGCTCCCAGCCCGCCTTCGCCACCTACGACCGGATCGTCGCCGCCTACCCATCCGAGGGCATCGGCCACACCGTCGCCGTCTGGTCCACCGACGGGCAGCCGCTGGACCGCACCGCCGTCGACGCCGCGGTCGCCGAGCTCGGCCAGCGGACCGCGGCCGACCCGGACTTCGCCACGGCGCAGATCCCGCCGGTCGCCGAGTACGACATGGACGGCGACGTCGCCCGCATCGAGGTCGCCGTCACCGGCGGCGGCGAGACCGACCCGGCGGTCACCTCGCTGGAGACGCTCCGCGACGACGTCCTGCCGGCCACCATCGGCCAGGTACCGGGCACCGACACCGCGGTCACCGGCATGACCGCCTGGGACCAGGACTTCCGCCAGCTGCTCGCCGAACGCATGCCCGTGGTCATCGGCTTCGTCCTGCTGCTCACCATCGTCGTGCTGGTCATGGCCTTCCGCTCCCTCACCATCGCCCTCACCGCCGCCGCGCTCAACCTGCTCTCCGTCGGCGCCGCGTACGGGCTGCTCGTCCTGGTCTTCCAGAACCAGTGGGCCGAAGGGCTGCTCGGCTTCGAGTCCAACGGCGCCGTGGTCGCCTGGCTGCCGCTGTTCCTCTTCGTCATCCTCTTCGGACTGTCGATGGACTACCACGTCTTCGTGGTCAGCCGGATCCGCGAAGCCGCCCAAGCCGGCATGCCCACCACGGCCGCCGTCGCCCACGGCATCACCCGCTCCGCCGGCGTCGTCACCAGCGCCGCCGCCGTCATGGTCGCCGTCTTCGCGATCTTCGCCACCCTGTCCCCGCTGGACTTCAAACAGCTGGGCGTCGGGCTCGCCGCCGCCATCCTCATCGACGCCACCATCGTCCGGGCCGTCCTGCTCCCCTCCGCCATGGCAATACTCGGCGAACGCAACTGGTGGATGCCGCGGTGGATGAACAGGCTTCCCGCCCTCGGGCACTGACCGACCAGGGGCCGGGCCGACCTCCCCACCCCACGGCCCCCACCCGCGGGCACCCGCGATCATGCGACGTCGCTGCACCCCCCGATGCGGCGATGTCGCATGATCGCCCGGCCTACGGGGTTCTCTCCCCGCCCCACGCATACTCGGGGCCGTGCCCACCCACACCCGTGAGGACGAGTGGTCCTCCGTACTCGCGGCGGGCGATCGCTCATGTGCCGCGACGACGCCCCTCTCCGGCCCCGGGGTCCCCGTGGTCCCGCGACACGGTCGCTGCGGCCGCCCCCTGCCCTCGCAGGGCCTGGACGACCTCCGTCGTGAGCTCGGCGAGCCGCGCGGACGTCCGCGGTCGCGGGGCCACCGGCGTACGGATGCGGCGGGCCTCCGCGGGAAGGAGGGCGAGGTCGCGGGCGAAACGCTCGCGCGCCTCGGCGACGGCCGACGCCGGCGTCCCGGCGGCTGTCGTGCGACTGCCACCCCGCATGACCGGGTCGAGCAGAGCCTCGTAGCCGGGCGGGACGGGCTCCGACCGCGTGGCCAGGACGTCTTCGGCCCCCTCCCGACGGTGCACCTGCTTGGCCCCGGGCGCGGTCACCTTGCCGGTCGACAGCTTCATCACCGGCCGGCCGTCGTACTCGACCAGCTTGTAAGCGGCATCCAGGTACGGCGCATCGGCCGAGGTCGCGACCCGGGTGCCCACGGCGAAGACGTCGACGGGTGCACCGGCGGCTACCAGGTCGTCGACGGCGAACTCGTCGAGCCCGCCGCTGACAACCACCCGGGCCGAGTCGAGGCCGGCCGAGTCGAGCGTGCGCCGGGCCGTGTGGGCGAGGGCCTCCAGGTCGCCGCTGTCCAGCCGCACGCCGCGGCTCCGGCCGTCGGTCACCTCACGTAGCACATCGGCGGCCACCTCGAGCCCGTGCCCGGTGTCGTACGTGTCGACGAGGAGGGTGACGGGGTCCGTCCCTCCGGTCGCGAAGGCGCGGAACGCCAGCGCCTCGTCCGGGAAGACCTCGACGAAGGAGTGGGCCATCGTCCCGGTCGCGGGCAGTCCGTAGCGCAGGGCCCCGGCGACGTTGCTGGTCGACGCGAACCCCACGATCGCCGCCGCCCGAGCGGCGTGCATGCCCGCCTCGACGCCCTGGCAGCGCCGGAGGCCGAAGTCGACGACCCGCCGGCCGGCGGCCGCGAGCACGGAGCGGGCCGCCTTGGAGGACAGCGTCGTCTGGTGACTCACCTGGTTCAGCACGTAGGTCTCGACGAGCTGGGCCTCCGGCAGGGGTGCGGTCACCTCCAGCAGCGGCTCCCCCTGCAGCACCACTCGCCCCTCGGGGACCGCCCACACGTCACCGGTGAAGCGCAGGCCCCGGAGCGGCTCGAGGTCTGCCCGCGGCCGGTCCAGGGCATCGGCGAGGGCGGTGACGTCGTCGTCCTCGACGCAGAAGTCGGCGAGGTAGTCCAGCACCGACTCCAGCCCGGCGGCGACGAGGAAGCCACGGTCGGGCGGCAGGTCGCGGACGAACAAGCTGAACGTCGCCCGGCCGGACATCGCGAGGCGACGGTAGGTCAGCGCCATGGTGACCTCGTAGAGGTCGGTCACCAGCACGTCGGACACGGCGGGCTCCTGCTCCGGACGACCGAGGCCCAGGTCGATGACCTGGGCCTCGGTACTCGTAGCCCCGACCGGATTCGAACCGGCGCTACCGCCTTGAGAGGGCGGCGTGCTAGGCCGCTACACAACGGGGCCGTGCGACACGAGGTCGCGGGCAGGCACTCTACCGGACCTCCGGTGACGAGCTCCACTCGAGCTGGGGTACCAGGACTCGAACCTAGACTAACGGAGCCAGAATCCGTCGGGCTGCCAATTACCCCATACCCCATCGGGCTCACCGGGCGCGCATGGACCGTGCGCCCGCCGAACCGCGTACGAGGATAGCCGGGGGCGGGCCCCCGGCCAAACCTGGGTCAGCCCGACCGGGTGACTGCCGCCACCTCGCGGCGGTCGGCGAGGCGCACCGCCAGCCAGGCGAACACCGCGATCCGGGCGACGTCGAAGGCGGCGTACCACCACGGGATGTCCGAGGTCGCCAGGGTGTCCGACACCTGGTCGAGGGCCGCGGCGAGCAGGAACGAGACGCTGTTGTAGGCGGCGTGCAGGGCGATCGCCGCCTCCAAGCCGCCTGTCCGGACGACCAGCCAGCACGCGATGAGACCGAAGGCGAAGCGGTCGGCGAAGAGCCACGGGTTCTGGCCGCCATGCGCCAGCGCGAAGAGCAGCGAGGTGACGACCGCCCCCGGCCACGGCGACCGGAACCAGGCGCCGAGCGCCTGGAACGCGTAGCCGCGGAACGCGTACTCCTCGCCCGCGGCCTGCAGCGGCGTGGTGAGCACGACCACCGCGGCGAAGGCCAGCCACCGGCTGAACGACACGGTCTCGACCTCGCCGACGTCGCTGGTCTCACTCGGCAGGAGAAGGGAGACCGCGATGGAGACGGCCATGACGACCAGTGCCAACCCGGCGAGGCGCAGCATGAGGCCCCAGCGGAGGCGGCCGACCACCGAGCCCAGCCACCCGGGACGCAGCCGGTGGGCCACGAGGAGGGCGAGCATGGACGCCG
Organism: Jiangellales bacterium; assembly: GCA_035462375.1. GTDB lineage: Bacteria > Actinomycetota > Actinomycetes > Jiangellales > Jiangellaceae > DASTQL01. Next base: position 4,895 of record DATHUJ010000216.1, on the reverse strand, counting down.
GGATGGCGACGGCCAGGGACAGGTTCGTGCCGAGCAGGGCCAGCGGCGAGATCTCGGTGACGAAACGGTCCAGGACCACGTCGACGGGGTCACCGCTGGTGACCAGGTCGGTGACGATCGTCGTCACGATGACCACGGTCATGGCGACGGCCACGGTGACGCCCAGGACCAGCAGGCCGAGCGCGGGCCGCCACGGCCGGTACGTCCGCGTGAGCAGGATCTGGTGGTACGGCCGGGGGCGGTCGTGCGGGCCCACCGGAACCGGGGCGGCGTCGGCGGGATAGGGCTGCGGCCAGCTCTCCGGCGGGTAGCTCACGACCGGTCCGTCGCGGGCACGAGGGCGAGCGCCCCGGTCAGCCGCTCCAGGGTCGCCTCGCGCCCGAGCAGCTCCAGTGACTCGAACAGCGGCGGGGAGACCCGGCGGCCGCTCACGGCGACGCGCACCGGCCCGAAGGCGTGCTTGGGCTTGCGGCCGAGGTCCTCCACCAGCGCCTCACGCAGTGCGCGTTCGATCTCGTCCGTGGTCCACTCCGGGACCCCGGCGAGGGCGTCGTGGGCAGCCCGGAGCACCGGCTCGGCCTCGGGCGTGAGGACCTTGGCGGCCGCGTCCGGGTCCACCGCGAACCGCGTCCCGTCCACGAGCAGGAAGCCGAGCATCCCGGGCGCCTCGTCGAGCACGGTCATGCGCTCCTGCACGAGCGGAGCGGCCGCCGAGACCAGAGCGAGCTGCCGGGCGTCCGGCTGCGGCCCCAGCAGGCCGACCGCCTGCAGGTAGGGGACCATCCGGCGGGCCAGCTCGTCGGGCGGCAGGCGGCGCAACCAGACGCCGTTGATCGCCTCGCACTTCCTCAGATCGAAGCGTGCCGGGTTGGGGTTGACCCGCCGCACGTCGAAGGCCGCCGCCATCTCCTCCATCGAGAAGATCTCCCGGTCGTCACCGATGGACCAGCCGAGCAGGGCGAGGTAGTTGAGCAGCCCCTCGGGGAGGAACCCGCGAGTGCGGTAGAGCGCGAGCGAGGACTCCGGGTCCCGCTTGGAAAGCTTGCGGTTGCCCTCGCCCATCACGTACGGCAGGTGGCCGAAGCGCGGCACGGCAGAGTCGGCGACCCCGATGTCTCTTAGGGCGGCGTGCAGCTCGAGCTGGCGCGGGGTGCTCGACAGCAGGTCCTCGCCCCGCAGCACGTGGGTGACCGCCATGACCGCGTCGTCCACCGGGTTGACCAGGGTGTAGAGCGGATGGCCGTTGGCCCGGACGAGCACGTAGTCGTGCAAGTTGTCCGCGTCGACGGTGATCTCACCCCGGACCAGATCGGTGAAGCTCACGGCCCGGTCGGGCATGCGGAAGCGCAGCACCGGCTCACGGCCCTCCGCCCGGTAGACATCGGCCCGGTCCGCGGTGAGGGCCCGGCAGTGCCCGTCATAGCCGCTCGGTCGACCCGCCTCGCGGGCAGCATCGCGGCGTTCGTCCAGCTCCGCCTGTGTGCACCAGCAGTCGTAGGCCCGCCCGGCCTCCCGCAGGCGCCGGGCCACGTCTTCGTACACCGCGCCGCGCTCGGACTGGCGGTACGGCGCGTGGGGGCCGCCCACCTCCGGGCCCTCGTCCCAGGTCAGGCCCAACCAGCGCAGGGAGTCCAGCATTGCCGCGTAGGACTCCTCGGAGTCGCGCGCGACGTCGGTGTCCTCGATCCGGAAGACGAAGGTGCCCCCGTAGTGACGGGCGAACGCCCAGTTGAACAGGGCGGTCCGGACGATGCCGACGTGCGGGTTGCCGGTCGGGGAGGGGCAGAAGCGCACTCGCACTGCGGCCGGGTCGAGCTCGCCCAGCACAGGGTCGGCCAGCCCAGGATCACCCGCGGCCGGGGTGGGGTCAGTCACGCGAGACCACCTTGTTCGTCAGGGTGCCGATCCCCTCGATGGTGACCGAGACCTCCTCGCCGTCGCGCAGCGGCCCCACCCCCGCCGGGGTGCCGGTGAGGAGGACGTCACCGGGCAGCAGGGTGAAGGCCTGGCTCACGTACGCGACCAGGTCGGCCACGTCGTGCACCATCGCCGAGGTCCGGCCGGCCTGGCGCGCTTCCCCGTCGACCTCGCAGGTGACCTCCAGGTCGGCCGGGTCCAGCTCGGTCTCGATCCACGGACCCAGCGGGCAGAACGTGTCGAAGCCCTTGGCCCGCGCCCACTGGCCGTCGCTCCGCTGCAGGTCCCGGGCGGTGACGTCGTTGGCGCAGGTGTAGCCGAGCACGACCTCCGCCGCCCGCTCGCGCGGGACGTCGCGGCACAGGCGCCCGATGACCACCGCGAGCTCGGCCTCGTGGTGCACCTCGGCGGACTGGGCGGGGAGGACGATCGCGTCTCCCGGCCCGACCACGGCGGTGTTCGGCTTGAGGAAGAGCAGCGGCTCGGCGGGGACCTGCTGGCCGAGCTCGGCGGCGTGGTCGGCGTAGTTGCGCCCGACCCCCACCACCTTGCTCCGCGGGATCACGGGCGCCAGCAGCCGGACGTCGGCCAACGCCACGTGCTCGCCGGTGAGCTGGAGTGGTCGGTAGAGCGGGTCCCCCTCCACGAGGGCCACCAGCTCCGCCCCGGGTTCGCCGCCGACGACGCCGAACCGGGGGTCGTCCCCCGTCGTGAACCTCGCGATGCGCACTCGGCCAAGGCTACTGAGGCGGGCCCGGACGTCGCTGGTCGAAGGGCACCGGGCCCGCCGCCGGACCGGTTGCGCCACCCCGTCCAGGACTTCCTCTTCACCTACTACACGCACCGGCCCGCGCAGACTGTCGCGATGGCTCCCCCTCCCTCACCAACGACAGGTCCCCCAACAACCATGTCGTCACTCCAGGGGGAGCCGCGCAGCCTCGGCTGCTTGATCGAAGTGCGGGATCGTCGACTGCACTTCGACGTCGTGACGACGCCGCGTAGCCAGCCGCTCGGCGAAGCCGGGGTCGTACTCCCGCCTCCGACCACGGTGTCGCCCGACCCCACCGTCGACCACCACCCGTCGACGGAGGCGACCCGCCCAGGCACCGACGGCAGCGAGGATGTCGCCGAACATCCACTGCGCGGCGTTCATCCGACCAGTGTGCTCCCGTCCTGGCCGCCCGCCCAGACATCGCCGTGTCGCGATGAGGTGAATGCTCCACGACCTCGGAGGAGGAGGCCCCCAAGGCCGCCCGTCGCAGTGTGGGAGGAGACCGCGAGCCGTGAGCGGTGCTCACCCCGCTGCTGCCCTCGGAGCTGGTCCTCGAGTGCTTCCGGCTGGCGCGCGAGGTGCGGGAGCTCGACATGCGCGCTAGCCCGTACGACCTAGCCGACCTCGGGTACCCGCCCGTACGGATCGAGGCGCCGAAGGCCAGGCGGAGTACGTCCGCGCGCAGCGCGGCTTCGCCGAGCGCGGTCAGCTCCTGCGGACCAGCGTCCTCGCCCGGCTCGAGCGACTCCCCGTCGCGGTCAGGAACGGCTGACCCGCCGTCCCGTTCCGCGCCCGACCACCACGCCAGGGGTTGGCCCCCCGAGGTGATGTGCGCGGCCGCACCGGTGGGTGTGGCCAGCACCATGGGGACCTGGTCTGCACCCGGTCAGGATCGGCGCAGCGGTGCTGGCCACGGATGGGACCCGTCCCGGATCCGGTCTGCACCCAGGGACTACAACGGCCGCGGGGCGCGACGTCGCCCAGCACTCGAAGGAGACGGCATGACGGCTTCCACCCCGGTGCGCCGGGCCCTCGTGATCGGCGTCCCGATCGTCTTCGCCGTGGTCGCGGTGTTCCACCCGTCGCCGTGGCCCATCACCGACCTGGCCGAGAAGGTCGGGTGGTGGACCACCCTGCACGTGCTCCAGATCCCGCTTCTCCTGCTCATGGCGTGCGCGGTCCTCGTCCTAGGGTGGAAGCTCGGCGGCCGGGCCGCAAGCATCAGCCGGGTGGCCGCGTTGATCTTCGTCGCGTTCTACCCCGCCTACGATGCCTTCGCCGGCCTCGGTACCGGCTTCCTGGTGCGACGTACGCACGGCGAGGACGCCCACGACAGTGGCGTGCTTCACGACGCGGCGGCCGCGGTGTTCGGCTCCCCCGAGAACACGGGGCTCTACCTCGTGGGAACGCTCGCCTGGGCAGTGGCCGTGGTGAGCCTCGGCGTGGCGCTGCGCCACGGCCCCGGCGGACGGGCCGTCACGGTCCTGCTCGTGGCCTCTGGTCTGACCTTGATCGACCACGGTGGGCCGTTCGGCGTGATCTCGTTCAGCCTCTTCGCCGCCGGGGCATGGGTACTCGAACGACGGACGGCTCGATCGGGCACGACGACCCCCACCCCTCTTCCGGTGTGACTCGTCGGCACGGCCGTCACGCCTCGGTCGGTCGAGCATCACCGGGCGGGATGTGGTCCCGGGGGCCGCCGCCGAGGGTGGATGCCAGTGCCCGCAGCTCGGAGCGCATGAGCTTGCCCACCGAGCTCCTGGGCAGTCGGTCGACGAAGGTCGCGGATGTCGGCGCCTGGTGCGGGGCGAGGTGCCGGCGGGCGAAGGCCAGGATGTCGTCCTCGGTGGGCTCGGTCCCGGCGGACGGGACGACCACGGCCACCAATGCCTGGCCGTCTCTGGTCGGCACGTCCACCACACCCGCGTCGTCGACCGACGGGTGTTCGGCCAGCACACGTTCCACGTCCCCGGGGTACACGGTCCGGTCGTGCGAGAGGAAGCCGTCCGCGACCCGGTCGACGATCCAGACATACCCGTCCTCGTCCCGGCGTGCCGCGTCGCCGGTCCGCAGCCAACCGTGCGAGGTGAACGCGCTGCGAGTCGCGTCCGGCCGATTCCAGTAGCCCGCCATGACGTTGGGACCACGTGCCAGCAGCTCGCCGGTCTCACCGGGCGCCACCTCGGTGTCATCGGGGTGGACGATC
>DATHUJ010000215.1:0-4830 GCA_035462375.1 Jiangellales bacterium | reverse complement strand
TGTCCAGCGCAAGGAGGCGGACCATGAACGAGTCCCCGGCGGGATCGGCGCACGCCACCCCCGGCCAGCACCGCGCGACCCCCGACACCCCGACCCCGATCTCCGCCCCGTCCACGACCCAGCGCCGCCCCGGCTACGTCCGGATCAACGCCGAGCTCCCCGAGGACGACGTCGCGGTCCTCGCCAAGATCGCGGACCGCAACAACCTCAACCGCACCTCCGCGCTCGCGCGTGCCCTGCGCACCACCGAGCTGATCGAGGAGACGGTCAAGGGTGGCGGCCGGGTGATCCTGGAACTGGCCGACGGCAGCCGCAAGGAGATCGTCGTCCCGTGACCGAGGGGCCCGGGGACCTCGTCCTGACCGAGAAGGTCCAACCGACGGCCGGCCCCGTTGTCCGCGAGATCCACGGCATGCGGGAGCGCACCCGAGGCCGGCTGGTGTTCTCGCTGGTCGGGATCCTCGGCGTCCTCGTCGTGGCCTTCCCGGTCTGCGCCGCCTTCGTTCCCGACGCGCGCTGGGACCGCGTCGAAGCGCAGATGACCGGCATCATCACCGGCGTCATCGGCCTCGTCGGGATCGCGGTCGGCTGGTACTTCGGGTCCGGCAGCAACCGTTGACCCTAGGACCGGCGGCGGATCCCGTACGCGGGGGTGCCGTCGGGTGCCGCGCTCACGCCGAGGTAGTCGTGGCCGCGCATCCGGCACCAGGCAGGCACGTCGGCCGCAGCGGCCGGGTCGTCGGAGACCAGGCTGACGACCCCTCCTACCGGCACCTCGCCCACTCGCCGGGCGAGCTCGACGACAGGGAGCGGGCAGCGCATCCCTCGGCAGTCCAGCTCCAGGTCGGCCTCGGCGAAGCCGCCCCCGCCGACCGCGTTGCCGCTCACAACCCCTCCACCCCGGACAGCGAACGGATCCGCGCGACCACGCCGGGCAGCACCCCGAGGAACCGCTCCACGTCGTCCTCCGACGTGTCCCTGGTCAACGAGACCCGCACGTTGCCGTGGGTCAGCACACCCATGGCCGCCAGCACGTGGCTGGGCTCCAGCGTGCTCGCCGTACATGAGGAGCCGCTCGACACCGCGAACCCCACTCGGTCGAGCTCGGTGACGAGCGCCTCCCCGTCCACGTACAGGCAGGAGAAAGTCACCAGGTGCGGCAGCCGCCGGTCCGGGTCCCCGACCACCTCGACGTCGGGGACGAGCTCGGGCACCCGCGCACGGATCCGCTCCACGAGACGCGACTGCCGGTCGGCCAGCTCGGTGGACTCCTCCACCCGGGCGCGCAGGGCCGCCGCGGCCGCCAGCGCCCCGGGCACGTCCTCGAAGCCCGGCACCCGACCGCCGCCACGCTCGTCCTCGGGGAGAGGTGACCGCCAGCGCACCGACCGGCGCACGGCGAGCACTCCCACCCCGGCCGGCCCGCCCCACTTGTGCGCGCTGGCGGCCAGCAGCGACCAGCCGGCGGGCACCGCGACCCGCCCGACGACCTGGGCGGCGTCGACCAGCAGCGGCACCCCCGCAGCGGCGCAGGCCGTCGCCACCTCCTCGACCGGCTGCATCGTGCCCACTTCGTGGTTCGCCGCCTGCAGGCAGGACAGTGCCGTGTCCGTACGGCGGGAGAGCACCTCCCCGTACGTCTGGGGGTCCACCCCGCCCATGCGGTCCACCGGCACGGTCGTCACGGTCCCGCCCGATCGCTCGTGCAGGCGGGCGGTCTGGAGGACGCAGGAGTGCTCTACCGCCGAGACGACGAGGTGCCGGCCGGCGCGCGAGCGCCCGGCCAGGCCGCCCAGAACCCCGAGGTGCACCGCCTGCGTCCCGCTCGCAGTGAAGCTCACCTCGTCCGGGCGCGCTCCCACGACCGCGGCGACCACCTCCCGGGCGTTGTCCAGCAGCAGCCGGGCGCGCCGCCCGTCCCCGTACAGGCGGGCAGGGTCCGCCCAGCCGCGGTCCAGCGCTTCGAGGAGGACCTCCCGAGCGGCGGGGTGCAGCGGTTCGGTCGAGGCGGCGTCGAGGTAGCCACCCGGGGCCCTGGCCGGTTCGGACACGACTGCACCGTAATCCGCGCCCTCCCGGGGTGGTCTTGGGCCATGCGCGCTAGGGTTTCCACGGCAGCGAAGGCCGTCTCCCACCTGCCCTCGGCCGGTCCGTCGGCGGGAGGGGGACCAGCGTGGAAAGGCGCCTCGTGGGTCGGATCGGCAGCCATCGCCCGGCACGTCGCCGGGCCCCCGTGGTGCTGGCGCTCGTGGCCGCTCTCCTGGTGCTCAGCGGGTGCTCCGCCGAGCGCGTGGAGCAGTGGCAGCGCGGCGGCCTTCCCGTACCGGCGAGCGAGGAGAGCTCGATCGTCGGCAACCTCTGGAACGGCGCCTGGATCGCCGCCCTCATCGTCGGCGGGATCACCTGGTTCCTCATCCTCTTCGCGGCCCTCTACTACCGACGCCGCTCCGACGAGCTGCCGCCCCAGACCCGCTACAACCTGCCGATCGAGGTCTTCTACACGATCGCCCCGGTCTTCGTCATCGCGGCGCTGTTCTACTGGACCGTGGTGAGCCAGAACGAGCTCCTCGACGACAGCGCCGAGCCCGACCTGACGATCGGTGTTGTGGGCCAGCAGTGGTCGTGGGCCTTCAACTACACGGAGGCCGAGGTCTACGAGGTGGGCACCGCGGTCGAGCACCCGACCCTGGTGCTGCCGGTCGACCAGACGGTGCGCTTCGAGCTGCGCTCGCCTGACGTGATCCACTCCTTCTGGGTCCCGGGCTTCTACTTCAAGATGGACGTCATCCCCGGGCGGGAGAACCACTTCCAGCTCACGCCCAACAGTGAGGGCACGTTCGCGGGCAAGTGCGCCGAGCTGTGCGGCGCCTACCACTCCCGGATGCTCTTCAACGTCGAGGTCGTCTCCGAGGAGGAGTTCGAGCAGCACCTCGAGGACCTGCGCGACGCCGGTCAGACCGGTGAGATCGAGGCCCCGCTCAGGGGTGCCTACGACACCGAGCCCCTCGGACCGATACCCCCGCTGGGGCGCAACGTCGGGAGCGATCAGTGACCACCTACGCCGAACGGACGATCGACGAGCCGGTCGTCGAGCCGCCGGTCCGGGTCCGTCGCCCGGGCAACGTCGTGGTCCGGTGGGCGACGTCCACGGACCACAAGGTCATCGGGTACCTCTACCTGATCACCTCGTTCGCCTTCTTCCTGCTCGCCGGGGTCATGGCCCTGTTCATCCGGGCCGAGCTCTGGGAACCGGGCACGCAGGTCGTCCCCGACGCCGTGTACAACCAGCTGTTCACGATGCACGGCACGATCATGCTGCTGCTCTTCGCGACACCGCTGTTCATCGGCTTCGGCAACATCATCGTCCCGCTGCAGATCGGCGCTCCCGACGTCGCCTTCCCGCGGCTGAACATGATGAGCTACTACCTCTTCCTCTTCGGTGGGCTCATCGCGGTCGCCGGTTTCCTCACCCCGGGCGGGGCCGCGGACTTCGGCTGGTTCGCCTACACCCCGCTGTCCACGGGTGTCTACACGCCGCAGATCGGTGGCGACCTGTGGGTCATGGGCCTGGCGCTCAGCGGCTTCGGCACCATCCTCGGTGGCGTCAACTTCATCACCACCATCACCTGCATGCGGGCGCCGGGTATGACGATGTTCCGGATGCCGATCTTCACCTGGAACATCCTGGTGACGAGCATCATGGTCATCCTGGTCTTCCCGCTGCTGGCCGCCGCGCTCTTCGCGCTCTTCGCCGACCGGCAGTTCGGCACCCACATCTTCGACCCGGCCAACGGCGGCGCGGTCCTGTGGCAGCACCTGTTCTGGTTCTTCGGGCACCCCGAGGTCTACATCATCGCGTTGCCGTTCTTCGGAATCATCAGCGAGGTCCTGCCGGTCTTCAGCCGCAAGCCGATCTTCGGCTACAAGGGCCTGGTCTTCGCCACGCTGGCGATCGCCGCGCTGTCGATGGCGGTGTGGGCCCACCACATGTACGTGACCGGCGCCGTCAACCTGCCGTTCTTCGCGTTCATGACGATGCTCATCGCGGTGCCGACGGGCGTGAAGTTCTTCAACTGGATCGGCACCATGTGGGGCGGGTCGGTCACGTTCGAGACGCCGATGCTCTGGGCCATCGGCTTCCTGGTGACCTTCCTGTTCGGCGGGCTCACCGGCATCATCCTCGCCTCGCCCGCGCTGACCTTCCAGACGTCGGACACCTACTTCGTGGTGGCCCACTTCCACTACGTGGTCTTCGGCACCGTGGTCTTCGCGATGTTCTCGGGCTTCTACTTCTGGTGGCCCAAGTTCACCGGACGCATGCTGGACGAGCGGCTGGGCAAGTGGCACTTCTGGATGCTGTTCGTCGGCTTCCACACCACGTTCCTGGTCCAGCACTGGCTGGGCGTCGAGGGCATGCCGCGTCGCTACGCCGACTACCTGCCCGAGGACGGCTTCACCTTCCTCAACCAGATCTCGACGGCCGGGTCGTTCCTGCTGGCCGCCTCGACCCTGCCGTTCCTCTGGAACGTCTGGATCTCCCGGCGCCGGCCCAAGGTCCAGGTCGACGACCCGTGGGGCTGGGGGGCGTCCCTGGAGTGGGCGACGTCCTGCCCGCCGCCCCGGCACAACTTCACCTCGTTGCCGCGCATCCGTAGCGAGCGCCCGGCCTTCGACCTCAAGTTCCCCGAAGTCGCGATGCAGGAGTTCCCTCAGACCAACCCCAACGCACTCGACAAGGCGCTGGGCGCGCCCGACCTGGAGGGACGCGGCCGGTGAGAACCGAAGGGATCGTCTTCGCCGTCGTCACGGTGTTCTTCGCCGTGGTGACGC
>DATHUJ010000214.1:0-2250 GCA_035462375.1 Jiangellales bacterium | reverse complement strand
CCTCCTCAGCCGTCCCGAGTGGCAGCATGCCGATCATGACCGCTCGCGTACGCCACGTCACGATCGACTGCGCCGACGCCTACCGCCTCGCGACCTTCTGGGCCGACGTGCTCGGTGGTTCCCTGGCCGAGGACGATCACCCGGGCGACCCCGAGGCCGTCGTCGACGCAGACGGTGTCTCCCTGCTCTTCGTCACCGTCCCGGAGGCCAAGGCCGTGAAGAACCGCGTCCACCTGGACGTGCAGCCGGTCGATGTCACTCGTGACGAGGAAGTCGAGAGACTGCTGGCCCGCGGAGCCGCCTTGGTCGCTGACCACCGACGGTCCGACGGCTCGGGTTGGGTCACGCTCGCCGATCCCGAGGGCAACGAGTTCTGCGTCGAGCGGAGCGCCCAAGAGCGCGCCGACTGAGTCTGGTTCAGCAGTCACCACTGTCTCAGCCGGGCATGACCGACCTGACCGCGCTCAGGAGGCGGCCGCGGTCGGCCGCTCTGTCCCCTCCGTCGCGACGGCGGCAGTCGTCAGCAGGTCGTGGTCACGCATCGGCAGGATCCACACCTTCATCAGCACCGCGTAGACGGCGAACGCCACGGCGTACGACGGCAGCCCGGCGGTGATGTAAGGGAACCAGCCGTTGCTGCTGGTCCACGTGTACGGGTTGAGCGTCCACAGGTAGAACGCCGACCCGGCCACCGTCGCCACCAGGGCTGCCGGGTTGAAGCCGGCGGTGTACCAGTAGCGGCTGCCCGGCCCCGCGACGTAGATGTCGCGCAGCCGCCAGGCGTGGACGCCCCGGCTGACCAGCAGGTAGTCGGCAACCATGATCCCGCCGTACGTGCCGGTGAGCATGGCGATGTAGGCGAGGTAGACCCCGTAGTTCTCGAAGACGGTGGGGTTCTCCAGCAGCACCGCTGGTGCCGAGCAGATGATCACTGCCAGGCCCCAGCGCAGCTGCGGGAACCGCGTCCGCAGCGTGATCGACATGGGGTAGACGAGTGCGGTGACCGAGCTGATGTTGGCGACGCCGAAGAGCAGCAGGCCGAGCCCGGCGAACGCCCCGCCGAGGGTGGCGATCCACTCGCTCGGGTCGTAGACGCCGAGGGCGAGCGCGACGAAGGCGGAGAAGATGCCGGCGGTGGCGGCCAGGATCCCCCAGCCCCACATGCACCCGTGGAAGGCGCCGGATTCGGTGCGCGCCAGCCGCGTCCACTGCCCGTACCAGAACGCCCAGGAGAGGCCCAGCCCGACGTTGAACTCGATGGCAGAGGCCCGGCTCCAGGCCAGGTCCTCCATCGGCTCGGCCGGCTCCGCGGCGAAGATCTCGGCCAGCCCGAAGCGGGTGAGGACCACGTAGATGAAGAAGCCGAGGACGACGAGCAGGAAGATCGCCGACGTCCGGGTGAACCACTTGAGGACGTCGGGGCCGAGGAAGGCCACGAAGGCTCCGAGCGCGGTGGCACCGATCGCGAAGAGGATTGCGCCGGTCGAGCCCTCGGTCAGCCGCTCCGGCACGCCGAGCGGCTCGAGGAACCGCATCGCGCTCTGCCCGAAGAGGAAGGACGCGTAGGCGATCCAACCGAAGCTGGACGTGATGTAGATGACCAGCCACACGTCCTTGAGCCGGTGGCCGAACACCGCCGCCGACCCCTGCCAGTGCTCCACGCCGTACCGGGCGAACACCACGGCGAGGACCGCGATGAGCAGGAGCGGGAACGCGTTGCCGAAGAGGATGATCGGCAACGCTTCGGACGCGCGGACGGTGAGGCCGGTCAGGCTGCCGACCAGGAAGAACCACGCGGCGATGCCGAAGCAGATCTGCACGGCGAGGAAGTCCCATCCGCCGTAGAGCCGTTCCCGACCGCGCAGCGGTACGAGGTTGGTGTGGACCTCTTGCCGGATGACGTGCTCGCGCAATGCCATGCCGCTCACCCCCTCGTCAGCACGATGACGAGCCAGACCACGATCACCGCGTTGACGGCGATCGCGATGGCGTAGTCGCGGGGCTGGATCCGTGGCACCCACCCCGGCCCCTCACGAAGCACGTCGGGCTCGTGCAGCTCCTCGAACTCCGAGACCCGTTGCTCCACGTCGCGGAGCAGGTCGTCGTCCATCCCGGTGAGCTGCAGCGGTGGCCGGTGCCCCCCGCCGTCAGCCGTCCCTCGCGGACCGTCGTCGATCGCCATGGTGACCACCCTTCTGCCGGGCAGCGCACCCGCTCCTGGCGGGGCTCGTCGGAACCTTAGAACCGGCC
>DATHUJ010000213.1:0-19294 GCA_035462375.1 Jiangellales bacterium | reverse complement strand
TCGGCACCGGCGACTGGGACGACCTGATCGCCCGCGGCGGCGACGTCGCCCCGGAGGCCACCGCCGAGCGCGCGGCGACGCTGCACTTCGACGATGCGATCAACATCCAGTACACGAGCGGCACCACCGGCTTCCCCAAGGGCGCCACGCTCAGCCACCACAACATCCTCAACAACGGCTTCTTCGTCGGGGAGCTGTGCGGCTACACCGAGGCCGACCGGATCTGCATCCCGGTGCCCTTCTACCACTGCTTCGGCATGGTGATGGGCAACCTCGCGGCCACGTCGCACGGCGCGTGCATGGTCATACCGGCGCCCGGCTTCGACCCCGCTGCGACGCTGCGCGCCGTTGCCGAGGAGCGCTGCACCAGCCTGTACGGCGTGCCCACGATGTTCATCGCCGAGCTGGGGCTGCCCGATCTCTCCTCGTACGACCTGAGGACCCTCCGTACAGGGATCATGGCGGGGTCCCCGTGCCCGGTCGAGGTGATGAAGCGGGTCATCGACCAGATGCACATGGCCGAGGTGACCATCTGCTACGGGATGACCGAGACCTCGCCGGTGTCGACGCAGACCCGCCGCGACGACGACCTGGAGCGGCGGGTGTCGACGGTCGGCGCCGTGCATCCGCACCTCGAGGTCATGGTGGTCGACCCGACGACCGGGCGGCCGGTCCCCCGCGGCACGACGGGGGAGTTCTGCACGCGCGGCTACTCGGTGATGCTCGGCTACTGGAACGAGCCCGACAAGACCGCCCAGGCCCTCGAGAACGGCTGGATGCGCACCGGCGACCTCGCGGTCATGGACGACGCCGGCTACCTGTCGGTCGTCGGCCGGATCAAGGACATGGTCATCCGAGGCGGCGAGAACATCTACCCGCGCGAGATCGAGGAGTTCCTGCACGGCCACCCCGACGTCGAGGACGTGCAGGTGGTCGGGGTGCCGGATCCGAAGTACGGCGAGGAGCTGTGCGCCTGGGTGCGGATGCGTCCCGGTGCTCAGCCGCTGACCGCCGACTCCGTGCGGGAGTTCTGCCGCGGGCAGCTGGCGCATTACAAGGTCCCGAGGTACGTGCTGGCGGTCGAGGAGTTCCCGATGACCGTCACCGGCAAGATCCGCAAGGTGGAGATGCGGGAGCGGTCGATCGAGGCGCTCGAGCTCTAATGTCCGACTGACTGCGTTTGCCCGGCTCCTCCTCGGGACATGAACGGAGCCAGAGCGCGCGCCAACGGGGCGCGCCTGATCCCGGAGGAGCTCGACATGCCCACCTGGGCCTGGATCCTCATCGCGGTCGTGGTCCTGGCGATCGTCGCCGCGGCCGTCTACGCCGGCATGAACCGCCGCAAGAGCACCGATCTCAAGCAGCGCTACGGCCCCGAGTACGACCGCGCCGTCGACCGCCACGGCGACCGCAAGGACGCCGAGCGCGACCTGGCCGAACGGCAGAGCCGCCGCGAGGAGCTGGACATCCGTCCGCTGGCCGCGGAGGACCGGCGTCGCTACTCCGCCCGCTGGGAGTCGGTGCAGGCCGCCTTCGTCGACCACCCGCACGCCGCGACGGCCGAGGCCGACGCGCTGATCACCGACGTGCTCAAGCAGCGCGGGTACCCGGTGGACCGGTTCGACGACGCCGCTGACCTGGTGTCCACCGACCACCCCGACGTGGTCGAGCACTACCGCGCCTCACACGCCATCGCCCAGCAGGGCCACTCGGCCGACACCGAGTCGCTGCGTCAGGCGTTCGTGCACTTCCGGGCGCTCTTCGACCGCCAGCTCGGTGACGCTCCTCCGGCCGACGACCGCGAGACCCGCACCGAGACCGCGACCGGCGCCACCAGCGAGCGCCGTCACCCCGAGGGAGGCCACACCGCATGACCTCGCAGCCCACGCGTCCCGAGACCACCGACGCCGAGACCGGCCGTCACCCCGACGACGCCACCCGTGTCGACGACGGTGGGCGCCACGCAGACACCACTCGGTCGGACGACGATTCCCGCCGTACCGACGACTCCCGCCGTACCGACGACACCCGCCGTACGGGAGACGACACCCGGCGGGCGGGCGAGGCCGGCGACCGCGACATGCGCACGACCGGCGACGTCGACACGTCGTACCGCACCGGGTCGCCCAGCGACCAGGTCGCGGCGGCGGGAGGCGCGACGAGCGCTGGGAGCACGTCCGGCAACAGCAGCAGCGCTCTGCTCGGTGACGACCACGACCTCAGCAGCCGCTGGGACCAGGTCCAGGCGACGTTCGTCGACGACCCGCGCCGGGCCGTCGCCGAGGCGGCCGGGCTGGTCGAGGACACGCTGTCGCGGCTGAGCGACACGTTCGCCCGCGAGCGGGCCCGCGGCGAGGGCGCCGGCAACGACGAGGCCGGCACCGAGGACCTGCGGCTGGCGATGCAGCGCTACCGGGAGTTCTTCCGCCGCCTGCTGGCCGCCTGACCCGCACTGATCACGGCAGCCGCGTATATGGGCGCCGAGCCAGGTGTATGCACCTGGCTCGGCGCCCATCTGCCGCGGCGCACACCGGGTGCCCGGCGGTGGCCGAGCCACCCGGTCCGCGGGACGGCCCCGTAGCCTGGTCGGCCGTGCCTCGTCCCGTCGTCGGCTTCGACCTGGACATGACCCTCGTCGACTCGGCCGACGGCATCCTGGCGACGCTGGAGGCGGTCGGGGCCGAGCTCGGGGTCCGGCTCGACCGGGAGGCCGCCCGCGCCTCGATCGGGCTGCCCCTCGAGACCGTCTGCGCGGGGTGGCTCGCGCCGGGCCTGGTAGCCACCGGCGTACGCCGGTACCGCGAGCTCTACCCGACCGTCGGTGTTCCGGGCACCACCCTGCTGGCGGGCGCCGCCGAGGCCGTCGAAGTCGTTCGGGCCCGCGGCGGCCGCTCGCTCGTCGTGAGCGCCAAGGTCGAACCGGCCGTACGGGCGGTGCTGGAGCACGTCGGGCTCGAGGTGGACGTGGTCGAGGGCGGGAGGTACGGGGCCGAAAAGGGCGAGGCCCTCCGCAGGCACGACGCCGCGGTCTACGTCGGCGACCACCCGGGAGACGTCCGAGGGGCCCATGCGGCGGGAGCGGTCGCCGTCGGAGTGCCCACCGGTGCGCACTCGGGGCACCAGCTCCGGACCGCCGGCGCCGACGTCGTCCTCGACGACCTCTGTGGCTTCCCGGAGTGGCTGGCGAGGCAGGTCCTGGACCGAGGGGCGGACCCTCGGCCGGCCGGCTGGATCTCCACGACACACCCGTGACGGCCCGTCCACGGCGGTGGGTCCTGAACCCCCGGCGAGGTGGGGTGGCAGGCGGGGGGCGGCCGGACGGCCTATTGCCGGGCCCGGCGCGACCGGGCCCGCGCCGCGCCGTACAGGCCAACGAGCAGGAACCCGAGGCCGACCGGCATGAGCATCGCCGTCAGGTAGGCGGCGGTGGGGAGGGGCTCGCGGCCGACCAGGTACGGGACGACGGTGGCCACCGTCGCCACCAGCCCGATCGCCGTGAGTACCCCTCCGGCGACGGTGAGGCGCCACAGCCGGCGCTGCTCGGGGGGTACGGACGACGCGGGAGGCACGGCGCCAGGGTAGGCCGGGTCGGGGCCGGGGCACGGCTGCCACGGGCAGGGCTACCCTGGGCCGCGGCGCCCCCGCCGCGGGGCGCCGCCGTGTCCCGACGACGACGAACGAGGTCAGCGTGCCCACCGGCAAGGTCAAGTGGTTCGACGCGGAGAAGGGCTTCGGCTTCCTCTCCACCGACGAGGGCGGTGACGTCTTCGTCCACACCAGCGCGCTCCCTGCGGGCGTGACGACCCTCAAGCCCGGGACGCGCGTGGAGTTCGGCGTGGCCGCGGGCAAGCGGGGGGACCAGGCACTGTCGGTCCGGCTGCTGGACCCGCTCCCCTCGGTCTCCTCGGCGCTGCGCAAGAAGCCCGACGAGATGGCGCCGATCGTCGAGGACCTGATCAAGCTGCTGGACGGGATCGGCAACACCTACCGGCGCGGCCGCCACCCGGAGTCGCGCTCGGCCAAGAAGGTCGCCAGCCTGCTCCGCGCCGTCGCCGACGACCTGGACGCCTGACCGGAGCAGGATCGCGCGCCGCGTCGACGCCGGCGAGCAGGCCGGTCAGTCCGGCCCGACCGGGGCGGCCACCCGGACCCGTACGGCGGCGACCAGACCGAGCAGGGTGAGGCCGGCCGCGACCCCGAAGCCGACGGCCGGGTCCAGCGGCAGCACCAGCGCGAGCGCCCCACCCACCACCCAGGACAGCTGGAGCGAGGTCTCCGA
Organism: Jiangellales bacterium; assembly: GCA_035462375.1. Lineage (GTDB taxonomy): Bacteria > Actinomycetota > Actinomycetes > Jiangellales > Jiangellaceae > DASTQL01. The sequence continues at coordinate 15,015 of DATHUJ010000213.1, read as the reverse complement.
GCGGGCGAAGGTCGAGGTCCGCACCTGCTCCGGCACGTCGCGCTGCACCACGGCGTCCAGCGACAGCCGTCCCAGCTGTTGGGTGAAGCCGGCGAGCAGGGCCACCAGGAGCATCGTGATGAGCCCCCACAGCAGGGCGGCCAGGACGGCGGCCACGACGGCCACGACGACCAGGACCAGGACGATCCGGTCCGGCCGTCCGGTCCTCAGCCGGGCACCGACGGCCGAGCCGGCGGTGCCGCCGAGCAGCGCGAAGGTGGCACCGAACGCGATGCCCAGCTCCGGCGCCAGGTCGGCGACCGGCACCTCGCGCAGCAGGAAGGCCAGGTAGATCGTCAGGAAGCCGGTGAAGCCACGCAACGCGGCGTTGGCCCGCAGCGCGCGGACGACTCCCGATCCGACCCGGTAACCCCGCCGCCGACGACGCAACCGTCCCCGTCGGCGCGGCCCGGGACCTGCGGCGGCCTGGTCCCCGACGGGCTCCCGGCCCGGCGGTCCCTCGGCCAGGGAGGCGGGCTCCTCCCCGACGCTGGAGTCGATCCGGGGCGGCAGGCGGATCGCCTGGACGGTCGCCGCGACGAAGACCAGGAAACCGAGCCGCAGCGACCACTCCGCCCCGACGGCCGCGACTGCCGCCCCGGCCGGCGCCGCGACCGCCGCCCCCGCCACGCCGGCCAGCGAGATGCGGGAGTTGGCCGAGACCAGCATGGTCCCCTCGGGGAGGACCCGCGGCACCGCGGCCGCACGGCTCACCCCGTACGCCCGGGACGCGACCAGGCAGCCGAACGCCGCCGCGTACAGGGAGATGTCGCCCCCAGTCACCGCTCCCGCCATGACCCAGCAGAGGAACCCCCGTACGGCCGTGGACGTGCCGATCGCCCACCGGCGGCCGTGGCGGAAGCGGTCGAGGAACGGCCCGACCAGCGGCGCGACGACCGCGAAGGGAGCCATGGTCAGGACCAGGTACAGGGCCACCTGGCTGCGGGCCTCGCCGGTCGGCACGGAGAAGAAGAGCGTCCCCGCCAGGGAGACGGCGATGAGCGCGTCGCCGGCGGCGTTGACCGCGTGCATCTCGATCAGCCGCGCGAGCCCGGACTCCCCGGCCCCACCGGCATGGGTCAAGCCTCGGACCCGCGTGTAGGTCGCCCGCGCGGCCCGCGACGAGTGCGCGTAGGTGGCCCGGGCGGCGCGCGCCCCGCGACGCGGCCCCGGCGGTCGCGGTGGGCCCTCGGTCATCGCCTCCATCCAACCGCAGCAGTCAGGTCCCGGCCCCGGCCCTGTGGACCGACGGGGCGCACGAGACCTGCTCCGTCCCCTGTGGACCGGTGGTGCCGCGCCCTCCCGACGGGTGAGACAATCCTCCACCGTGACCACCGCGACCCGTCCCCGCGCTTCGAAGGCGGATCCCGCCTGCGTTGCCGCGGTCGATGACGCGCGCGAGGCGCTGATCGCGGTGGCGGCGGCGGACCAGGTCGGCGATCACCTCGGGCACCAGGTCGACGGCGAGCGCGTCGTCACGCACTTCTTCGGCTCTCGGCTCCCTGGCTACGGGAGCTGGCGCTGGGCCGTCACGGTGGCGCGGGCCTCGCGGGCCAAGGCCGTCACGGTGAGCGAGTCCTGCCTGCTCCCCGGGCCAGACGCGGTGCTGGCGCCCCCGTGGGTCCCGTGGAGCGAGCGCGTCGAGCCGGGCGACTTGGGTCCGGGTGACCTGCTGCCGACCGAGACCGACGACCCGCGCCTGGTCCCCGCGTACACCGGCGCCGACGAGGACCCCGATCCCGATGTTGTCCGCGGCGTCGTCGACGAGCTGGGCCTGGGCCGTCCCCGGGTGCTGTCGCCGGAGGGCCGCGAAGAGGTCGCCGAGCGTTGGTACGAGGGGGAGGGCGGGCCCAACACCGAGATCGCCCGGGCGGCGCCGGCCCGCTGCGCGACGTGCGGCTTCCTGGTCGGGGTGCGCGGACCGCTGGGTCGCGCCTTCGGCGTCTGTGCCAATGCGATGTCACCGTTCGACAGGCAGGTGGTGTCCCTCGACCACGGGTGCGGGGCGCACTCGGAGGTGGTGGCCGGGCTGGCATCCCCCTCGGCGAGCACCGAACCGGTCCACGACACGGTCAACGACGACCTGGTCCCGCACGGGTCGGTCTCGTCGGCCGAGCCGTCCGAGGAGCTCGGCCACTCCTGACCGTGGACCCCTTCGGCACCGCCGCGATCCGCGACCGGGTCCTCGCCGCGTGGGCGGCCTCGCCGGCCCGGTTCCGCGAGGACGCCAACTCCGAGGAGGATCTCGCCCGCGGGGGCTACCGCGACCGCGTCGTCGTCGAGCTCGCGCAGAACGCCGCCGACGCCGCAGCTCGCGCCGGAGTCCCCGGCCGGCTCCTGCTCCGGCTGCGTGACGGCGTGCTATCGGCCGCCAACACCGGCGCTCCCCTCGATCCGGCGGGGGTCGAGGGCCTGGCCACCCTGCGCGCCTCGGCCAAGCGGGACGACGACCCGGCGTCGACCGTGGGGCGCTTCGGCGTGGGCTTCGCCGCGGTCCTGGCGGTGACCGACGAGCCGGTCGTCGTCTCGCGTTCGGGAGCGGTGCGCTGGTCGCGGCGGGAGGCCCGGGAGCTGGCGGTTGCCCTGCCCGGGCTCGGTGAGGAGCTCGGACGTCGCGGTGATGCCGTCCCGGTCCTCCGGCTCCCGTTGCCCGCCGAGGACCGAGCCGCTCCTCCCGAGCTGCCGTACGACACGGAGGTCGTCCTCCCCCTGCTCGACGAGGCGGCCGAGGAGCTCGTCCGCGGACTGCTCGACGGTGTCGACGACGCCCTGCTGCTGACGCTGCCGGCACTGGCCGAGGTCGTCGTGGAGGTCGACGGACGCAGCCGTGTCCTGTGCGCGGAGGATCGCGACGGCCAGGGGCTGCTGGTCGTCGAGGGCGACCGGCGGACCCGCTGGCGGCTGGCCACGCGAACCGGGACCGCCGACGCCGGGCTCCTGGCCGACCGGCCGGTGGAGGAGCGCCTGCGTCCCGGCTGGTCGGTCACCGTTGCGGTCCCTTTGGACGACGCCGGCGCGCCCGGACCCGTGCCTGCGACGATCCCGCGGGTCGTGCACGCCCCCACCCCCACGGACGAAGGGACCGCTCTGCCGGTGCTGGTCGTGGCGACGTTCCCGCTCGACCCGTCGCGGCGGCACGTGGCACCGGGCGCCCTGACGGACGTGCTCTGCGGGGAGGTGGCGGCGGCCTACGGGGAGCTCGTCGCGTCGACGGCGGGTGGCGGTCCGGCGGTCCTCGACCTGGTCCCAGGGCCGCTTCCGGCCGGAGCCCTGGACGCCCGGCTGCACGAGGCCGTCGTCGGCGTGCTCTCCGGCACCCCGCTGCTGCCGGCCGCCGACGGTTCGGGGGCCGTCCGTCCCCGGGACGCCGTCCTCGTCGACGGCCTGCTCGGCGCAGCGGACCCCGCTGCTCTCGGCCGCGTCGTCTCCGGCCTCCCCGACCCCGCCTGGTGGCGGCCGGACCTGCTGCGCCGTCTGGGCTGCCGCGAGCTGCGGCTCGTCGACGTGGTGGACGAGCTCGCGGCCATCGCGATCGCACCCGCGGAGTGGCGGGTCCTCTACGCCGCCCTGGACGGCGCCGACCGCGAGGCCCTCGCCGCCCTCCCCGTACCGCTGGCGGACGGCCGCCTCGTCCGCGGCCCGCGCGGACTGCTCCTCCCGGCCGGACCGCCGCCACCGGGCCTCGAGGCCCTGGGCCTGCGGGTGGTCGACCCCGAGGCCGCCCACCCGCTGCTCGAGCGGCTCGGGGCGGAGGAGGCGAGCGACGAGGCGCTGCTGCGGACGCCGCCGCTGCAGGCCGCCGTCGAGGTCTGGCAGGACGACGCCGACGTCGACCGGGCGACCCTCGGGGAGCTCGTGCTCGCCCTCGTCGACGGTGCAACGGGCACCGTACGGGAGCTGCCGTGGCTCGCAGGGACGCCGCTGCCGGACGCGGCCGGAGGATGGGCACGCGCCGACGACCTGCTGCTGCCAGGGTCCCCGGTGGTCGACGTGGTGGACGCGCGCGATGACGAGGTGGTGTCGGCCGCCGCCGTGGACCGGTGGGGTGCCGATCTCCTCGTACGGGTGGGGGTACGGGACGGGTTCGCGGTCGTCCGGGTCGAGGGTGTGCCCCTGGAGCCCGACGCGCTACCCGACCTGGACGACGTGGACGGGTGGCTCGACTCCTGCCTTGACCGGCTGCCGCCCCAAAACGTGCCTCCGGTGGTGACGGAGCTGGTGGCCGTCGTCGACCTGGATCTCATCGGCGACGAGGCCTGGCCGCGGGCGCTCGCGCTGCTGGCCGCCGACCAGGCGACGCGGGAGGCGATCGTCGTCCCGGCCCGAGTCCTGGCCGGCGACGGCCGGGCCTACGACCTCCCCCCGTACACCGCGTGGTGGCTGCGTGAGCATGCCCGCCCCGGTGGTCGGCTGCTGGGGGACTCCTGCGCGCCGGACGCCCACCCCGCCGTCCGGGCCCTGCTCGACCCGGTCCCGCTGGACGTCGACCCGACGGTCCTCGCTGCGTTGGGCCTCCCGCGCTCCGTGGACGACCTGCTGGCGGACCCCGCAGGACTGTTGCGCCGGCTGGCCCAGCCGGCGCGGATCGTGTCGGCAGAGGCGCTCCGGGCGATCTACCCCGGGCTCGCGGCGCTGGACCCGCGGGCGGTACCGCCGCCGGAGCGGGTCCGCGTTCCCGACGGTCTGGAGTCCCGGGTGGTCGACGCGGCCGACCTGGTCGTGGCCGACTCGCCGCAGTGGCTGCAGCTGGGGTCGGACCTGGTGTCGCTGCTGCCCGGCCCGACCACCCTGGCCGACGTCCTGGACCTGCCGCTCGCGGCCGACGAGCTGGACCACGCGGTCGCCGGGCCGGGTGTGTCCGCTCCGGTACCCCCTGTCGTACGGGCGGTCGTGCCGGGGGCGCCGGAGTCGTACGAGGAGCACGAGGAGCTGGTCGTAGGCGGCCGGCCGGTCGCGTGGTGGGTCTCCGGCGACGGGGTCGTGCACGCGGCCACGCTCGACGGGCTGGCGCGCGGGGTGTGCTGGGTGGCCGGAGCCTGGGACCGGCGGTTGCTGGTGGCGGAGCTGCTGCGGGAGCCGGGCCCGGCGGGCGACCTGCTGGCCGAGGAGGCGTGGTCGGGAACCGTCGGCGCAGAGGCTCAGCGCTTGGCGCGTCGGGGCTTGTAGGCCGGCTTCTCCTCGAGCTCCGCCTCGGCGCGGAGCCGCTCCTCGGCGATCCGGTCGCGGCGCTTGCGGCAGTACTCGAGCCCGAGCAGTCCGAGGCCAACGCCGGCCAGGCAGGTCCACAGCCACCAGGTGCGCCCGGCGTCCTCGAGGGCGTCGCGCTGGAAGACCAGCACCACGAAGGCGACGGCCCACAGCACCGTCCCCGTCGCCACCGCTCGGACGCCGTCGACGTCGAACGGCTGGATCTCGGGCGGCTGCGGGCGTCGCCGTCGCCTGACCATGCGGCAGAGGCTACGTCACGGCCCGGTCACGGCGGCTCGCCCAGGGCCCCGATGATCTCGAGCCCCATGCCTGTGGTGACGGAGACGCGTCGTGCCGGCCACCACCAGGCTCCTCGGGTCATCACGAGGCGTGGACGCCTGTGACGGCCCGACGAGGGTGGTGAACGTGGTCAATCGCGGCCGAGGAAGAAGCCGGCCCAGGCGTTGGTTACCCGGGGTAATGACCTATGTTAACGATATGAGCCGACCTGGTAGCGCTGCGGCAGCCACTACGAGCACGACAACCGACGGTCCCGACAGCCCCGACGGTGGCCTGGCCAGTGCTCTGCGGATCTCGACCATGCGCCTCGCCCGCCGGCTCCGGTCCGAGCGGGACCACGACGCTGCCCTCACGCTCACCCAGCTGGCCGCCCTGGCCACGCTGGACCGGCACGGGGCGCTCAGCGTCGGCGAGCTGGCCGCTCACGAGCACGTCCGGCCGCCCTCGATGACGCGGGTCGTGACCTGTCTCGAGGAGCTCGGACTGGTCGAGCGCACGCCCCACGCCACCGACCGGCGGCAGGTCGTCGTGCAGGTGACACCGGCCGGGGCCGACCTGCTCACGCGGGACCGCCGTCGCCGGGACGCCTGGCTGGCCCGGCGACTCGCAGAGCTCGACCCCGCGGATCTGGAGGCCGTCCGTCGGGCCGCGCCCGTCCTGGAACGGCTGGCCCGGGAGTGAGCCCGACCTTCCGCTCCCTGCGCATCCGCGACTACCGGCTCTTCTGGACCGGCATGGCCGTGTCCAACGTCGGTACCTGGATGCAGCGCGTCGCCCAGGACTGGCTGGTCCTCGTCCTGTCGGGCGGCAGCGGCGCCGCGCTCGGCATCACCACCGGGTTGCAGTTCCTGCCCTTCCTCCTCGTCGCGCCCTTCGGCGGGCTGCTGGCCGACCGTCTGCCCAAGCGCTGCCTGCTCATGGGCACCAACGCGTTCATGGGCCTGCTCGCCGCCGTGCTGGGCGTCCTGGCGATCACCGGAGTCGCCGAGGTATGGCATGTCTACGTGCTGGCCCTCCTGCTCGGCGTCGGCACTGCCCTGGACAACCCGACCCGGCAGAGCTTCGTCTCCGACATCGTGGGCACCGACGACGTCGCCAACGCGGTCGCCCTCAACAGCGCCTCCTTCAACGCTGCGCGCATGATCGGGCCGGCCACCGCGGGCCTGCTCATCGCGGCGTTCGGACCCGCACCGGTCTTCTTCGTCAACGCACTGACCTTCGCCGGCCCGCTGGTCTCCCTCGCCCTGATGCGCGGCGCCGGCGCCCTGGTCCCCGACACCGTCGAGCGCCGGCCGGGCATGCTGCGGGACGCGCTGCGCTACGTGCGGGGCCGCCCCGACATCGTGGGTGTCCTGGCGATCCTCTTCTTCGTCGGGACGTTCGGGCTCAACTTCCAGATGACGACGGCGCTCATGGCCACCGAGGTGTTCGGCACCGGCGCCGCGGCCTACGGCCTGCTGGGCTCGATCATGGCGATCGGCTCGCTGGCCGGCTCCCTGCTCGCAGCCCGCCGCGGACGGCCACGGCGCCGGGTCGTCGTCGGCGCCGCCGTCACCTTCGGCCTGCTCGAGATCGCGGCAGGGCTGATGCCCACGTACTGGCTGTTCGCCGCCTCGCTGATCCCGGTCGGCATGGCCGCCCTGACCTTCATCACGACGGCCAACGCCTACGTCCAGACCTCCGTAGCGCCCGCCGTCCGTGGTCGCGTCATGGCGCTCTACCTCATGGTCTTCATGGGCGGTACGCCGCTCGGTGCACCGATCGTGGGTTGGGTCGGCGAGCAGTTCGGCGCCCGCTGGTCGGTGTCCGGGGGTGGCGCCATCGCCCTCGCCGGAACGCTGGTCGCGACCGCGGTCATGGCCCGCAGGACCGGCGTCGTCGTCCAGCTGCGGCGCCCGCTCCGCTCCGGGCTGCGGATCACCTCCGCCGCCGAGGAGCAGCAAGCTGCCTGACTCCCGTACGAGAGGTGGCGCGCCTTCCGGGGTCGTCGGCCCCGCGTGGCAGGCTGGCGGGATGGACCACGACGCCTTCGTCGCTCACGTACGGGCAGATGCTGACCGCATCGCCGAGCTGGCGGCCACCGGTCGGCTGGACGAGCCGGCACCCACCTGCCCCGGGTGGTCGATCCGCGACGTGGTCGAGCACATCGCGGAGGTCTACCTGCACAAGGTCGCCTCGATGCGCGACAAGGTGCTCCCGGACGAGTCCACGCCGGGGTGGCCGCCGCCTCGGGGCACGGAGTCGACGCCGGAGTACTTCACTGCGGCCCGTGCCGCGGTGCTGCACGAGCTCACCTCCCGCGAGCCCGGCGAGGCGTGCCCCACGTGGTGGACCGACGACCAGACGGTCGGCTTCTGGGGGCGTCGGATGGCCCACGAGTCGGTGATCCACCGGCTCGACGTGGAGATCGCGTCGGGGGACGTGACGTCGGTCGACCCGGATCTGGCGGTCGACGGGATCGACGAGGTGCTCCGCAGGATGCTGGCCGGCGACTGGAGCGACGACCCTGTCGCGGAAGGGGCTGGAACGGTGCTCGGGCTGGAGTCCGGCGGCCGTCGGTGGCGCATCATCCTGGAGCCCAAGGCCGTCGTGGTCACGGTGCCCCGCCACGACTACCCGGTCGACGCGACGGTGAGCGGCGACCCGGTGACCGTCTACCGCTGGGCCTGGGGTCGTGGCGACGCCGAGGGGGTCACGGTCGACAGGGACGCGCGCTACCTCCACGTGCTGCGCGCCCGGCTGGCGGCGGCCACGTAGTGAGGTGAGGCTGTTCGTGGCGCTCGTCCCGCCCGCGCAGGCGCTGGAGCACCTGGCCGGATACCTGGACGAGGCGCGCAAGCGTGACCCCGAGGTGCTGGGCGACGAGGCCCTGCGCTGGACCCGGCCCGACACCTGGCACCTCACCCTGGCCTTCCTGGGCGAGGTCGCCGACCCGCTCGTGCCCGGCCTCGACCGGCGACTGCGCCGGGCCGCTGCCCGGCACCCGGCCTGTGAGGTGTCGCTGACCCGTGCCGGTCGGTTCGACGGGCGGGTCCTGTGGATCGGCTTCAGCGGCGAGACCGCTGGGCTGCGCCGGCTCGCGGCCTCGGTGCAGGCGGCCTCCCGGCGAGCCGGCGCCGACGTCGACGAGCGACCGCTCCGCCCGCACATCACGCTGGCCCGGGCCCGCGACCCGCTGGACCTGCGTCCGGCCGTCGCCGCTCTCGCCGCCTATGCGGGACCAGCGTGGACGGCCGCCGAGATCGTCCTCGTCCGGTCCCGGCTCGGCGCCGGACCGGGCCGGACGGCGAAGCACGAGACGCTGAGTCGTCACCCGCTGGCGCGGCCGGGGCGATCTTGAGGCGTTCCGGTGCCGATGGCGGCGGCAACGTCGGTGCGTTCGCAGCGGCCGCGGCGATCATGAGGCTGCGGCGCGCCGTGGCCGGCCACGCGCCGGTAGCGTGCGGCCGTGGACCCGCGGACCCGGCGCTACGTCGTGCTCGGCGCGCTGCTCCTCATGGTCCTGGTGGTCGCGCTGGGCGCCCTGCGCTGACGCGGCCGCCCGCGCGGTCCCACGGCCCTGGGCTACCAGGCGTACGCCTCCGGGGCCTGTCCGCCCGGGCCCGGGAACACCTCGTCCAGGCGCGCGAGCACCTCCGGTTCGAGCCGGAGGTCCAGGGCGGCCAGGGCGCTGTCCAGCTGGGCGACCGAGCGCGGCCCGACCACCGGAGCGGTGACGCCCTCGCGGTGCAGCAACCAGGCCAGGGCCACCTCGGCGGGCGGGTGCCCGAGGTCGCGGCACACCCCCTCGTACGCCTCGATCCGGTCGCGGTGGGCGGCGAGGTAGCGGGCGGCCCGTCCCTCGGCGGACCGGCCGGGATTCTCCTTGGCCAGCACACCCCCGAGGACGCCGCCGTGCAGGGGGCTCCACGGAAGCAGCCCCACACCGTAGGCCTGGCAGGCCGGCAGCAGCTCGAGCTCCACCCTGCGCTCGCACAGGTTGTAGAGCGCCTGCTCGGATACCAGGCCGACGAGGTCCCTCGCCCGCGCGGTCTCCTGCGCCTGCACCACGTGCCACCCGGCGAAGTTGCTCGACCCGGTGTAGAGGACCTTGCCCTGGGTGACGAGCGTGTCGACGGCCTGCCAGATCTCGTCCCACGGGGTCGCCCGGTCGACGTGGTGGAACTGGTAGAGGTCGATCCGGTCGGTCCGGAGGCGCTGCAGCGACGCGTCGCAGGCCTGCCGGATGTTGCGGGCCGAGAGATAGCGGTCGTTGGGCCAGTCGCTCATGGAGCCGTAGACCTTGGTCGCGAGGACGACCTTGTCTCGCCGACCCCCGTCGGCGGCCAGCCAGTGGCCGATGATCTCCTCCGTACGGCCTTTGTGCTCGCCCCACCCGTAGACGTTGGCCGTGTCGACGAGGTTGATCCCCGCGTCCAGCGCCCGGTCCAGGATTGAGTGCGACTCGTCCTCGGCCGTCGCGGGGCCGAAGTTCATCGTCCCGAGCGCCAGTCGGGAGACCAGTAGGCCCGAGCGGCCGAGGTGGGTGTACTCCATGCGGGCAGCCTCGCCGACGGCCCCCGGCGTGGGCAAGGGTGGGCCCTCGTGCACGTCCGTGAGCGGTCGCCTTCTGAGCCCCGACAATGGGACGGTGCCCGAGCCTCTGCAGCCCGCGCTCTCCCTCGTACGGGAGTCCGTCCTCGATCCCGACCGGCTGGTACGGGCGGTGGCGGCGGGGCGGCGCAAGGGACAGCAGCCCGCGTGGCGGCGGGCCGAGCTGCGCTGGGTCGACCTGCGGGACGGCCGCCGCCTCCAGGTGGTCACCGACGACGAGACGCAGTCGTTCACCCGAAACGTGACCGCGGCGGAGGCACCCGCGGCGGTCGACGCGCTGCTCGCGGAGCCCTTCGGCAACTGGCACGTCGACACCACCGCGGAGTCCCTGCAGCTGCGCGTGACCAAGCGGGGCGAGGCCCAGCTGCACCGCGCGGCCCCGGCCGGGCACCCCGCGGGTCGGTCACCGGGCGGGCGCCCCGACCGTGCGCACGACCGGGTCAAGCCGCGCCTCCTCGACGCCGACGACCCGCTGCTCCGGGAACTCGGCATCAGCGACGCGACCGGCCGGGTCAAGCCGTCCCGGCACGACAAGTACCGCCAGGTGGAGGAGTTCCTCCGCGCGCTGGACCCGGTACTCGGCCGGGTCCGGGAGGCGGCGGGTGACGGGCCGGTGCGGGTGGTCGACCTCGGGTGTGGCAACGCCTACCTGACGCTGGCCGCCTACCGACGGCTGACCGACGGGCTCGGCCTCGACGTCGAGCTGGTCGGCGTCGACGTCAAGGCGCCGGCCCGCGAGCGCAACAGCGCAGTCGCCTCTCGGCTCGGCTGGGGGGACCGGGTGCGCTTCGTCGAGGGCACCATCGAGGCCGCCGAGATCGACCCGGCGCCGCACCTCGTGCTCGCCCTGCACGCCTGCGACACGGCGACCGACGACGCGCTCGCCCGGGCCGTGCGCTGGGCGGCGCCGGTGGTGCTCGCGGCGCCGTGCTGCCACCACGACGTGCAGGCACAGCTCCGCGGGGCGGCGGCCCCCGCCCCGTACGGCGTCGTGACGAGGCACGGGATCCTCCGCGAGCGCTTCGCCGACGTGCTCACCGACGCCGTGCGCGCCGCGTTGCTGCGCGTCCTCGGCTACCGGGTCGACGTCGTAGAGTTCGTCGAGTCGGTGCACACGCCGCGCAACGTGCTCCTCCGGGCCGTTCGCACGGGGGCGGCCGCGCCGGCGGAGCAGCGGGCCGACTACCGGAGCCTCGTCGAGGCCTGGTCCGTGACGCCTGCCCTGCAGCGCCGGCTCGCCGCCGAGGTCGAGGCGGCCCTTCCCGCCACAAGGTCGGTGGATCGCACAGCCGGCTCATGACGGAGGGCCGGCCGGACCACGCGGACGAGCCGAACGGACGATGCCACGGATGCGGGGCGAGGGATAGCGTGAGCGTCCGTCGGGCCTCGGAGGTCGGGGGAACGACAACCGGCAGGGGGGGTGGGCGGTTCCGGCGGCCCGCGCGACTGTTCCGGGGGGGACCGGACGCGCGGCCGCCGGATCCGCTGGCTCGGGGCCGGTGGTCCGGCTCAGCCGAGCCGCTCGACCACGTGGTCGACGCAGGCTGTCAGCGCCTCGACATCGTCCGGGTCGACCGCTGGGAACATCGCGACCCGCAGCTGGTTGCGGCCCAGCTTGCGATAGGGCTCGACGTCCACGACGCCGTTGGCACGCAGGACCCCGGCGACAGCCGCGGCGTCGACCCGGGCGTCCAGGTCGACCGTAGCGACCACGAGCGAGCGTGCGGCCGGCTCCTTTACGTACGGGGCGGTGTAGTCGGTCCGGTTCGCCCACCCGTACAACCGGCTGGACGAGTCGGTGGTCCGGCCGACGGCGAAGCCGAGACCGCCCTGGCCGTTGAGCCAGTCCAGCTGGTCGGAGAGCAGGAACAACGTCGCCACGGCCGGGGTGTTGTAGGTCTGGTCCTTTGCGGAGTTGTCGATCGCCGTGGGCAGGTCGAGGAAGGCCGGCACGTAGCGACCGGTGGCCGCGATCTCCCGGACGCGTTCGAGGGCGCGCGGCGACATGGCCGCGATCCACAGGCCGCCGTCGGAGGCGAAGCACTTCTGCGGTGCGAAGTAGTAGACGTCCACCTGCTCGGGCTGCAGCGGGAGCCCGCCGGCGCCGCTCGTGGCGTCGACGACCACCAGGGCATCGTCGTCTGCGCCGTCGACCCGGGTGACCGGCGCCATGACCCCGGTCGAGGTCTCGTTGTGCGGCCAGGCGTAGACGTCGACGCCGTCCTCGGCGAAGGGCTCGGCGAGGTTACCGGGCTCGGCGGTGACGACGGTCGGGTCGTCCAACCACGGAGCGGTCTTGGTCACCGTGGCGAACTTGCCGGAGAACTCCCCGAAGGACAGGTGCTGCGCCCGCCTGCGGACCAGGTTGAACGCCGCGATGTCCCAGAAGGCCGTCGACCCGCCGTTGCCGAGGACGACCTGGTAGCCCTCGGGCAACGCGAGCAGCTCGGTGACGCCCTCGCGCACCCGCCGGACCAGGCTCTTGACGGGTGCCTGGCGGTGGGAGGTGCCGAGGTAGGCGCCGCCGCTGTCGGCCAGGGCCTGCACCGCCTCCTTCCGTACCTTGCTGGGGCCGGCACCGAAGCGGCCGTCGGTCGGGAGGAGGTGCTCGGGCAGGGTGATCGGAGGCGTGTCCGTCATTGGTGCGGACCTCTCGTCGCTCGTGTCGGGTGGCCGACGGCGCTGTCAGGCGGCGGGGGGTGTCGCCCAGTCGGGGTTCCAGCCCGCCACGCTGTCAGGGTCCCGGTGGTCGGGACCCGCGTAGCGCGCGGAAGGGCGGATCAGCCGGCCGGTCTTCTTCTGCTCCAGGATGTGCGCGCTCCACCCGGCGGTCCGGGCGCAGGTGAACATCGAGGTGAACATGTGCGCGGGCACCTCGGCGAAGTCGAGGACGATCGCGGCCCAGAACTCCACGTTGGTGGCCAGCACGCGGTCGGGCCGGCGCGCGGCCAGCTCCGCCAGGGCCGCCTTCTCGAACGCCTCGGCAACCTCGTAGCGGGGCGCCGCGAGCTCGCGGGCCACCCGCCGTAGGGTGCGGGCCCGCGGGTCCTCGGCGCGGTAGACGCGGTGCCCGAAGCCCATCAGGCGCTCGCCCTTGTCGAGCACGTCGCGGACGTAGCCCTCGGCGTTGCCGGTGCGCTCGATCTCCTCGATCATCGCCAGCACGCGGGACGGGGCGCCCCCGTGGAGGGGGCCGCTCATCCCGCCGACCGCTGCGGAGAGGGAGGCGGCGACATCGGCGCCCGTCGAGGCGACGACCCGGGCGGTGAACGTGGAGGCGTTCATGCCGTGCTCGGCGGCGGAGGTGAAGTAGGCGTCGACGGCGCGGACGTGTGCAGGATCTGGGTCGCCGCGCCACCGGATCATGAAGCGTTCGACGATCGTGCGCGCCTTGTCGATCTCGCGCTGCGGGACCATCGGCAGGCCGATGCCTCGGGCGCTCTGGGCGACGAAGGAGAGCGCCATCACCGCGCTGCGCGCGAGGTCCTCGCGGGCCTGCTCGTCGGAGATGTCGAGCAGCGGTCGGAAGCCCCAGGCCGGCGCCAGCATCGCCAGTGCGCTCTGTACGTCGACCCGGACGTCGCCGGAGTGGACCGGGATGGGGAACGGCTCGGCCGGGGGCAGCCCGGGCTCGAACGCGCCGTCGACCAGCAGGCCCCAGACGTTCTCGAACGGCACCCGGCCGACCAGGTCGTCGATGTCGACGCCGCGGTAGCGGAGCGCGCTGCCCTCCCTGTCGGGCTCGGCGATCTCGGTCTCGAATGCCACGACGCCTTCCAGGCCGTGCTGGACGTCGGACATGCACACTCCTTCGTGTGGTCAGCTCGTGGCGTACCGCAGGTACCCCGGGGTCAGGGGCGTTCGGCCCATCATGCCGTGTGACCCGCGCCGGGTGACAGCCCAGGACCGCCGTGGTGCCGTTCGCCACGCCTGTCCACGTTCGGGCGACGTGCCAGAGTGTCCGTCGTGAGCAACCTGGAGGCCGGCGACCTGGCGGGGATGCGGCGCCGCTACAGCCGGGGCCGGCTGCTCGAGTCGGACGTCGCCGGGGAGCCCTTCGTACAGTTCCGGCGGTGGCTGGCCGACGCCGTCCGGGCCGGGGTCGTCGAGCCCAACGCCATGGTCCTCGCGACCGCCGACAGCCACGGTCGGCCGAGTGCGCGGCACGTGCTGCTCAAGGAGCTCGACGACCGTGGCTTCGTCTTCTTCACCAGCTACGGGTCCCACAAGGCCGCCGACCTGACGGTCAACCACTGCGCCGCGCTGTGCTTCCCGTGGGTCTTCCTGGAGCGGCAGGTGATCGTGGGCGGGACGGTGTCGCGGGTGACCCGTGAGGAGTCCGCGGCCTACTGGGTGACCCGTCCGCGCGAGTCGCAGCTCGGGGCCTGGGCCAGCGAGCAGTCCCGCGTGGTCGGCTCGCGGGAGGAGCTCGAGGAGCGGCTGGCGGAGATGGCCCGTCGCTTCCCCGCGGAGGTCCCGCTGCCCGACTGGTGGGGCGGCTATCGGCTGGTGCCGGACGCGGTGGAGTTCTGGCAGGGCGGGCCGGCGCGGCTGCACGACCGGTTGCGCTACCGGCGGTGCGAGGACGGGGGGGCGTGGGTCCTGGAGCGGCTGAGCCCGTAGCGGGGTGCGGGGTTGCGGGGTCGGAAGGGTCGGACGGGGGCCGGGCGCGGGCGACCCGCGGGCTGCTCCGGGCACCGGTCGTCCGGTGCACGGCCCGGAAGGACAAGGTCCGGGGGCCCGCGGGTCGGGTGACTGCCGGGGTTTCGCCGGGGCCGCTCGCACGGCTCCGGCCTGGGTCACCAGGTCCGGTGGATCGGTGCAGCCCTAGCGGGCAGCCACCTCACTAGTCCCAGAGCTACTCATGCGCTGGACCACCTCCTTCCCGTGTACCGC
>DATHUJ010000212.1:0-18563 GCA_035462375.1 Jiangellales bacterium | reverse complement strand
TGGTCGTGGTCGGCGGCGCCGTGCAGCAGAAGTTCTGGCCGCTCCCCGAGCCGGGGACCCCGGGCGATCCCTACGACGCGCTGCTCGAGTCCATCCGCTTCGACTGACGCCCCGGTACGGTGCCTGCCCCCCTCACGTACGGGTGGAGGGGAGCATCCGGCGACCGACCCCGCCGTCCTCGGCGGCGTGGGGCGTGGAGTCGGCGATCCACGGGCCCGTGCCCTCGCTCGGGTCGAGCATGCCTTCCTCCACCCAGGTGTAGCGCCCTTCGAGCACCTCCTTGGCCAGGCGCTCGTCACCGGCGTCGGTATTGCGCCACAGGGCGTCGAGGTGCCGCTCGACCCGCCGCCGCGACTGGCGGCAGAAGGCGTCGGCGAGGTCGTAGGCGGTGTCGGCGCCGGGCCCTCCGGTCTGGCGCAGCATCTCGGCCCGGGTGCAGGAGGCGACCATGGCGAAGAGCTCGGCGCCGATGTCGACGATCCTGCCGAGGAAGCCCTGCTTGTGCTCGAGCCGCCCCTGCCAGCGCGCCATGCCGTAGAAGGTCTGGCGGGCCAGCTTGCGCGAGGTCCGCTCCACGTAGCGCAGGTGCGGGGCCAGCCGTCCGAACTCTGCGTACGAGCCGGGCACCTGGCCCTGGCCCGCGACGAGCTGGGGCAGCCAGCGGGCGTAGAAGCCACCCGCACGTACGGCGGACCTGGCCTTGCCCTTCAGGTCGACGTCGGGGTCGATGATGTCGCCGGCTGCCTGCAGGTGGGCGTCGACGGCCTCGCGCGCGATCAGCAGGTGCATGATCTCGGTCGAGCCCTCGAAGATCCGGTTGATCCGGAGGTCACGCAGCACCTGCTCGGCCGGGACGGCCCGCTCGCCGCGCGCCCGCAGCGACTCGGCGGTCTCGTAGCCGCGGCCGCCGCGGATCTGGACCAGCTCGTCGGCCACCAGCCAGGACATCTCGCTGCACCACAGCTTGGCCAGCGCGGCCTCGATCCGGATGTCGCCGCGGCCCGTGTCGGACAGCCGGGCCGAGAGCTCGAGGACGGCCTCCTGGGCGAACGTGGTCGCGGCCATGAAGGCGATCTTGTGGGCGACGGCGGCGTGGCGCCCGACCGGCCGGCCCCACTGGACCCGCTCGGCCGACCACTCGCGGGCGATCTTGAGGCTCCACTTGGAGGCGCCCGTGCACATCGCCGGGATCGACAGGCGGCCGGTGTTGAGGGTGGTCAGCGCGATCTTGAGACCGTCACCCTCACGGCCGATCCGGTTCTCGGCCGGCACGCGCACCCGGGTGAAGTGCGTCAGACCGTTCTCCAGGCCGCGCAGCCCCATGAACTCGTTGCGGTTCGAGACGCTGATCCCGGGCGAGTCGGCCTCGACCACGAAGGCCGTGATGCCTCCCCGGTGACCGTCGGTCTTCGGCACCCGGGCCATGACGACGAGCAGCTCGGCCACGACGCCGTTGGTGGTCCAGAGCTTGACCCCCTCCAGCTCGTACGCGGCTCCACCGTCGACCGGCGTCGCCGTCGTGTGCAGCCGGGCCGGGTCGGACCCCACGTCGGGCTCGGTCAGCAGGAAGGCGCTGATCGCCCCGCGGGCACAGCGCGGCAGGAAGGCGGCCTTCTGCTCGCCGGTCCCGAAGCGCTTCAGCGGCTCCGGAACACCGATGGACTGGTGGGCCGACACGAGCGCGCCCAGGCTAGGGTGGGCGCTGCCGATGAGCATGAGGGCACGGTTGTAGGCGACCTGGGAGAGCCCGAGGCCGCCGTACTCCTCGGGGATCTTCATCCCGAACACGCCGAGGTCGGCCAGGGCCTTGACCTGCTCGTCTGGGATCCGGCCCTCGCGCTCGATGACCGTCGCGTCGACCTCCTCCTCGCAGACCCGGCGGAGCCGGGTGAGGAAGTCCTCCGCGCGCTCCTCCTCGACCGGGTCGCCACCCGGGTACGGGTGGACGAGGTCGAGCTGGAAGCGGCCCAGGTAGAGCTCCTTGGCGAAGGACGGCGCGGTCCACTCGGTCTCGCGCGCCGCCTCGGCCACGCGGCGGGCGTCGCGCTCGCTGACGTCCCGTGGGGCGTCCGTGGGGGCGGCGGTCGGGTCGACGGAGGTATCGGTCGACGTGTCAGTCATCGTGTGCACTCCTCGGGACCGGGCTGGTGATGCCTCGTCCACCCGATTGTTACCCACGAGTAGCCAATTGGGGAAGCCCATCGGGTGCTCGGGCTGCTCGTGGGACACTCGGACGGGAACCAGGGGGCGAGAGGGGAGCGAGCGACGACCGTGGGCCACCGGACCGACCCCGCGCCGACGGCCGGTGTGGCCGCCGACGTCATGGACCCGCACTCGCTCACGCGCGCGCGCCTCGCGCTCGCCGTCGACGCGGCGGGACTGGGGACGTTCGACTGGGACATCCGCACCGGCCGCCTGGACTGGGACGACCGGTTGTGCGAGGTCTTCGGGCTCGATCCGGCGGACTTCGACTCACGCATCGACACGTTCTTCGACGCCCTCCTGCCGGAGGACCGGTCCGCGGTCGAGGACGCCGTGGGGGCCGCCATCGACACGTGCGGCGAGTACGAGGCGGAGTACCGCGTCCGGCACCCGGACGGGAGCATCCGGTGGGTCGAGGCCCGCGGACGCGTCTACCCCGGCCCGGACGGCGAACCTGCCCGCATGCTGGGCGTCGCGCGCGACAGCACCGAGGTGCGCAGCGCCCGGGACACGGTCGCCCGCACGCTCGAGCACATGGCCGACGGGTTCCTCACCGTCGACCGGACCTGGCGGATCGGGTATGCCAACCATCAGGCGGAGCGGGTGCTGGGCCTGCTCCACGACGGCCTCGTCGGCGCCCTGCTCTGGGACGTGCTCCCTGGCGCGCTGGAGCACGGCGACGACGAGTACTACCGCGAGGCGCTGGCGGTAGGCGAACCCCGGACGTACGAGGTCTACGCGCCCGGCGAGGACGGCTGGCACCAGGTCCGGATCTTCCCGACCGACGACGGCTTGTCGGTCTACCTGACCGACATCTCCGCCCGGCGGGCCCAGGACCTCGAGCGGGCCCGTCGGCTCGGCCGTCCCGAGCAGGCGCGCCGGGTCCTCGGCTACTCGCAGGCTCTGGCCGAGGCCGAGACGGTCGACGACGTCACGGGCGTCATCGCCCGGATGGTGCTGCCGGTCTTCGGCGCCGACGGCATGCTCATATCGGTCGCCGACTCCGGCAAGCTGCGGCTGATCGGTCACGCGGGCTACGACCCGGGCGTGCTGCCCGCGCTGGACGGGATCGCGCTGACCGAGGAGGCGCCGATCGCCGAGGTGTCGCGAACCCGATCGCCCCTGTTCCTGACCTCGCTGGCCGCCTACGCCGCGGGGTTCCCCTCCCGGGCCGGCACCGCCGCCCGTACGGGGAAGAACGCCTGGGCCTTCCTGCCGCTCGTGGTCTCGGGCCGGGTGCTGGGCACCATGACGGTGAGCTTCCGCGACGAGCACTCCTTCGCCGACGAGGAGCGGTCGCTGCTGGTCACGCTCGCAGGCCTGCTGGCGCAGACGCTGGAGCGCTCCCGGCTGCGACAGGCCGAGCACGAGCTCGCGACGGCGCTGCAACGTGGTCTCCTGCCGCGGCGGCTCGCCGACGTGCTGGGCGTGCGGGTGTCCGCCCGCTACCTCACCGCGACCGACGGCATGGAGGTCGGCGGGGACTGGTACGACGTCATCGCGCTCCCGACCGGCGGGGTCGGCCTCGTCGTCGGTGACGTGCAGGGCCACAACGTGACCGCCGCCGCGACCATGGGCCAGCTGCGCAACGGGCTGCGGGCCTACGCCGCGGAGGGGCACGACCCGGCGACGGTGGTCGAGCGCACCAACCGGCTGATGGCCGAGATCGAGGGGGAGCTCTTCGCCACGTGCTGCTACGTGCAGGTGGACCCGGCGGCGATGCTGGCCCACGTGGTCCGTGCGGGCCACCCGGAGCCGTTGCTGCGCACCCGCACCGGCGTCCACCCGCTGGAGTGCGACGGTGGGCTGCCGCTGGGGGTGGCGCCGGACGAGGAGTACCCCGTGACCACCGTGCCGCTCTCCGACGGCGACGTGCTGCTGCTCTTCACCGACGGGCTGGTCGAGAACTCCGGGACGCCGATCGACCACGGCCTCGAGCGGGTCGCCGCGGTGCTGGCCGCCGGGCCGGACGGGGTGGAGGAGCTGTCCACGGCCGTCCTGCGCGAGTCGCTTGCTGCCCAGCACCGACCCGACGACATCGCCGTGCTGGTGGCGCGCTTCGACGGCGTGAGTGCGGCGGGGACGATCCGGCCGAGCCGGCTGCGACTGGACGAGGGGGACCTCGGCGGCGTCCCCGTGGCGCGCACCTTCCTGCGCCGGGTCCTGGACGAGGCGTCGGCGCCCTACGACGCGGACACCGCCGTCCTGCTCACCAACGAGCTGGTCACCAACGGCCTGATGCACGCCCAGGGCCCGGTGACCGTCGACGTGCGCCTGACCCGGGGCCGCCTGCGGATCGAGGTCTCCGACGGGGTGGCGAGCTCGCCGAAGCCGGTCGACCCGGGAGACCTGTCCACGGGCGGCCGGGGGCTGGGCATCGTGGCGTCGCTGGCCGACCGGTGGGGGACCGCCCCGCGCGGCAAGGGCAAGACGGTGTGGTTCGAGCTCGAGGCGTCGCCGCGGGGGTGAGCGCGTGGTGGCGACCTCAGCGACCCCGGACGCCCCCGCCCGGGGCACCGCTCACCAGCAGCCCCGAGCGGAATACATCGGTGCACCCGGGAGGTTGGACGGGGTAGCCTCACGAGGGTCGTCCCGCGTGACGGCGCACAACTCAACAGGGGGTGAACGGTTTCGACTTCGCTCGTCGAACCAGGGGAAGCGGGCCGAGGAGGTCGCGTGATCTCGCAAACCATCGCGGCAGACTCACAAGTGCCGATTCTAAGAGCACTCAGTCCTCCTTCGCTCTCGCTGCCTGAGAGCCGGTAGGACTTGTCGACCCGGGGACGCCTCCGTCCCGGTGTTCGGCATCAGCGAGGAGGCTCCACCTGAGCGGACTGTCACGGGCCGCCTAGGGACATGAACGTGACTGGGCTCGTCTCGGCGACTCGCCTGCGGGATCGCCGGAGCCGAGAAAGGCACAGCAGGCTGCGCCCGGAGAAGCCCTGGAGAGATGTCGAAGGACCCGGGTTCGATTCCCGGCACCTCCACGACGCACCAGCGGGGCCCTCGCGATCCGGCGAGGGCCCCGTCCCTCGGTCGGGGCCCGGGTCGTCCTCCCGCCGGTCTACCGTTCGCCCAGGTCCACCTCCGGACAGCGACGGGAGCACGTCATGAGCGCCGACGCCTTCACCCCGCCACCCGCCACGGTGCAACCCACCCCGCGCTGGATCCGCGTCCGGCTCGGTCCCCGGCTGGTCGCCGACTCCCGGCGGGCGCTGCTGCTGGTCCAGTACGGGCCGGGCCGCCTGCCCACCTACTACGTCCCGCTCGCCGACGTCCCCGACGGCACGCTCACCGACCCGCGGGAGGACGGCGACGGGACGGTGCGCTGGACCGTCCGGGCCGGGAGGAGGGCCGCTCCAGGAGCCGCCCGGACCCACCGCCGGCTCGAGCCGGGAATGGACGCGCTGGCCGACCACGTCACCTTCAGCTGGGAGCAGCTCGACTGGTTCGAGGAGGAGGAGCAGGTCTTCGTCCACGCGCGCGACCCGTCCAAGCGCGTCGACGTCCTCACCGGGTCGCGCCACGTCCGGGTCGAGCTCGACGGGATGCTGCTCGCCGAGTCGACCCGCCCGATGCTCCTCTTCGAGACCACGCTCCCGACGCGCTACTACCTCCCGCCCGAGGACGTACGGAGGGAGCTCCTCGAGCCGACCGGGACGATCACGCGATGCCCGTACAAGGGGACGGCCCGGTACTGGTCGGTGCGGGTGGGCGACCGGCTGGAGCCGGACCTCGCGTGGAGCTACCCCGAGCCGATCCGGGAGAACCCGCGGATCCGCGGGCTGATCGCCTTCTTCGACGAGCGGGTGGACCTGGTCGTGGACAGCGAGCCCCAGGCACGGCCGCGGACGCCGTGGTCGGCACCGTAGTCGCCCGGGTCCGTGGAGGGGGTCGGTCGCCGCGCCCCGCGACTACGCTCCACCCGGGGGTGAGGCCTGAGCATGGAGTTCTCGGTCCTGGGGCCGCTGGAGGTCCGTGACGTCCAGGGGCGCGTCGTCGATCTCGGCGGACCGCGGCAGCGGTCCGTCCTGGCCCGCCTCCTGGTGGCATCCGGGACGGTCGTGCCGGCCGAGCGCATCGTCGACGACCTGTGGCGCGGGGAACCCCCGCCGCGGGCGCTGGGTGCCCTGCAGGCCTATGTGTCCCACCTGCGGCGGGTGGTCGAGCCGGACCGTGCGCCGCGGACTCCCGCTCGCCTGCTGGTGAGCGTCGCTCCCGGGTACGCCCTCCGACCCGCACCGGGTGCCGTCGACGCGGAGGTCTTCGTGGCCGAGCTCGAGGCTGCGTCCGCGGCGGAGCCGGCGGCAGCGCTCGACCTGCTCGACACCGCGCTCGGCCGGTGGCGCGGCCCCGCCTACACGGAGGTGGCCGACGAACCCTGGGCCCGCCCCGAGGCCGTCCGGCTGGACGAGCTGCGGGTCCACGCACGCGAGCGCCGGGTCGCCACGCTGCTCGAGATGGGCCGGAGCGCCGCCGCGGTCGCCGACCTCGAGGCCCTGTTGCTGGAGCACCGCCTGCGGGAGGAGTCGTGGCGGCTGCTGGCTCTCGCGCTCTACCGGGCCGGGCGGCAGGGGGACGCGCTCGCGGCCCTGCAGCGGGCCCGGGCCGTGCTGGCCGAGGAGCTGGGTCTGGACCCGGGTCCGGGGTTACGGGATCTCGAGCGGGCCGTGCTGGCGCACGACCCGGCGCTGCTGGCCACCCCCGCCGGCGGGTCGGCTATCGCGCTCCGCACGGCGGCCGCGGAGCCCGAGGGGGGCGCTCCCGCTGACGGCTCCGCGACGGCCGCGTCCACCCCCACGTCGCCGCGCACATCGGTCGTCGTGGGCCGCGACGCGGAGCTGGACCGCCTCACCGCCTGGGCGGGCGACGTGCGCTCCTCGGGCCGACCCGGTGCAGCCCTCGTCGCGGGCGAGCCGGGCATCGGCAAGACGGCGCTGGCGGCCGCCGTGGCCGATCGCCTCGCCGGCCTCGGCTGGCGGGTCGTCTGGGGCCGGTGCCCCGAGAGCGAGGGGTCGCCGGCCCTCTGGCCGTGGGTGGAGGTCCTCGACGCCCTGGCCGACCGGCCGCCGGAGCCGGACGAGGCCGCGGCGCTCGCACCCCTGCGTGGTGGTGAGCGGGCGCGCACCGAGGACGAGCCGTCGGCCCGCTTCCGCCAGCATCGGGCCCTGGCGGGCTACCTCCGGCGGCTCGCGGCTCGGCAGCCGCTGCTCGTGGTCCTCGACGACCTGCACCGAGCCGACGACGGCACGCTGGTGGCGCTTCGGGACCTCCTCGCCGACCCCGCACCGGGGCGGCTGCTGCTCCTCGCCGCCTACCGCCCGACGGAGGCCGGCGACGAGCTGGGTGAGACGCTCGCCGCCCTGGCCCGGCGGGACGCGCTGCGGCTCGAGCTCGGCGGACTCGGCGTCGACCAGGTGGAGGAGCTCGTCCGCGCCGTCTGCGCCGAGGAGGGCATGGCCGGGGCGGGCCAGCTCCTGGGCCCCGACGACGTCGCGTCCCGGATCGCCGAGCGGAGCGGAGGCAACCCGTTCTACGTCCGCGAGTCGGCCCGCCTGCTAGCCCGCGAAGGTGCGCTCGTCGCGGTGGAGGAGGTCCCGGCCGGCGTCCGCGACGTCGTCCGCCGCCGGTTGGCCCGCCTGCCGGAGTCGGCCCGGCTCGTCCTCCGTACGGCGGCCGTCGCCGGACGCGAGGTCGACCTGCAGGTCCTGGTGGCTGCGGACGAGCGGAGCGAGGACGAGGTCTACGACGCGGTCGAGGTCGGCGTGCTGGCCGGCCTGCTCGACGAGCCCGGGTCCGGGCGGGTCCGCTTCGCCCACGCTCTCGTGCGGGACACGGTCCACGACGACCTGGCCCGGCTCCGGCGGGACCGGATCCACGCCCAGCTGGCGCGCGCGCTGGAGGAGCTGGCCCCCGACGACCTGGCCGGGCTGGCCCACCACTGGACCGAGGCCGGGGCGGCGGGTGACCCGCTCCGGGCCGCCCGGCACGCGTCCGCCGCAGCCGACCAGGCCGAGCAGCGGCTGGCCTACCGCGCTGCACTTGTCCAGCGTGAGCGTGCGCTCGACGCGTACCGGTTCCTGCGGCGGCCGGATCCCGTGCTGGAGGTCGAGCTCCTCGCCGGCCTGGCCCGCGCGCAGCAGCTCGCCGGCCTGGCCCGGACGGCCCGGGCGACGCGGGGGGAGGCGGTGCGCCGGGCCGTCGAGCTCGACGACCCCCTGCTCGCCGCGCGGGCGATCACGGCGATCGACGTGCCGCTGATCTGGTCCAACCGCCCGTACGGCGTCGTCGACGAGGAGCTGATCGGCTGGTGCCGCGAGACCGTGCGTCGGCTCCCTCCGGGCGACAGCGAGCTGCGGGTCCGGGTCCTCGCCGCCCTGGGGACCGAGATCGCGTGGTGGGCCGACCTCGAGGAGGTCGAGGAGACGCTGCGCGAGGCCGTCGGGGTCGCCGAGCGCCTCGGCGACCCCGCGGTGCTCGCCGTGGCACTCAACGCCTCCTACTACTCCTCCGTACGGCAGCGCGGTCCGGGCCCCGCGACCGGGGCGGTCGCCGTGAGGCTGGAGCGGCTGGGGGCCGAGCACGCGATGCCCGGCGTCGAGGTGCTCGGCCTGCTCGGTCAGCTGGCCGATCTCTGCGCGGTCGGGGAGATCGACGCCGCAGCAGCTCTCGTGGCCCGGGCGGAGCAGCTGCTGCGGCGCTACGAGATGCCGCTCTTCTCGATCATCGTGCAGCTGTTCCACGGCTTCCGCGAGGTCGTCCAGGGGGACCTGTCCGTGGCGCTGGAGATCTTCGCCGAGGCGACCCGGCCGCGGGCGGGCACGGAGATGCACGACCTCGAGGCGATCGCGGTCGTCACCCGGGTGTGCGTGCTGAACCAGCTGGGACGGCTGGCCGAGACCGCGCCGCTGGTGGAGGGCCTGGCCGCCGCCTACCCGGCCCAGGGACTGTCGGTGCTGGCCCTGCTGCGGGCCGCCCAGGGTCGGCCCGGCGAGGGGGAGGCTCTGCTGCGCACGGCGGAGCCACTCCCGTCCGACTACCTGTGGCTGCTGCTCGAGGGCTTCCGCGCCGACGCCCTGGTGGCCTGCGGCGGGCGAGATCTCGCCGCCCACACGTACGAGGCGCTCCTCCCGTACGAGCAGCACGTCCACGGCGGCGAGACCCACGCGATGGTCCTCGGTCCGGTCGCGACCCGCCTGGCCCGGCTGGCGGAGCTGCTGGACCGGCCGGCCGAGGCGGAGGCGCACTGGCGGACCGCGACGGAGGTGGCCGTCCGGGCCCGCGCCCCCCGCTGGGTGGCCGAGGCCGAGGAAGGCCGGCGCCGGCTGGCTGGCTGAGGGGGTACGCCGGGGCCCCGTCTCAGTGATGCCCCATGCCTCATGGACGTCGGGCCGGGTCGCGGTCTGCTGACGTCGCCGCGCCCGCCGCCGCCGCAGCGTCGCCTGATCGGGCGGGGGTCGGGCGCCCTGCTGGCGTTGTCGCGGTCATGGCTGCGGCCCCCTCATGAGCGCGGGTGCGGCAGTGGATCACGAGGCGGACGTGGTGAGGATCACGCCGGCGCCGGGATGCCCCGGCCGTCGCAACGACGTTACCCGTCCGTAACAAGGTGCGCCGTCCTCATCGCGACGGCGCCGGGCACTCCGAGCCGGTCCATGTACCGGCCGGACGCCCCGCCCGTCGTCGGACTCCCGGTCCGCCGTCCGGGGCTGTCGGCTGCCGGCTGTCGAGCCGGACGGCCCAGGCCCGCACGCGGCGGACGTACGCCGACGGGCCCGCCCCCGCGACGACGCCGGGGCCATCGCGCCCCTGGGGCGTGACTCCCTGTCCCCGACCGACGAGAGCCGGATGACCACGCCACGCCTGCCTGCCCGCACCCTGATCGCCCTGATGGGCGGCGCCGCCCTGCTGCTGCCGGTGGTGGCCGCCACCCCTGCGGCGGCCCGACCCGAGCTGCCGGCCGTGACCCCCGACGCCCTGACCCAGGCCGACCGGCTGGTGGTCGACGCCGAGGCCACGCTGAGCACCGCCGTCGAGGCGGAGAGCCGCGCCGCTGCGGCTCGCGACGCCTCCGCCGCGGCCGTCGAGGCGGTCCGGCGCGCCCTGGGCGACGTCGAAGCCGACCTGGCGGACACCGCCGAGGCCCTGCGTGCGGCGGACCGGCGCGCGGCGGTCGCCGCCGAGAGGCACGCGCTGGTCACCCTCGCGGCCAAGGCAGCGGCGGTCGCACGGGACAACGACCCGCTGGTGCTCGTCGGCGCCGGCGCCGGTCCCGCCGGCGTGGTGGGGATCCTGGGCCACGGCCTGGCGGTCGAACCACTCGCCACGATCGCCGAGGAGCGGGTGCGGGCGGCCCGAGCCGAGCGCGAGGCGGCCGAGCAGGAGGCCCGGGAGCTGCGCTCCTCCCGCGCCGAGCTGCTGCGCGACCGCTGGCAGCTCCGCGGCGACGTCGTCGCCGCCGAGCAGGCGCACCACGCGAGCACGGCCGAGGCCGATCGGGCCGCGGCCGCACAGCGCAGCACCCGCAGCGCCAGCACGCAGACCGCTGCCGAAGCGGAGGAGCTACGCGCGTCCATCACCGTCGACACGCGCCTCGTCCGCCCCGCCACGGGTGAGGTGTCCAGCCACTTCGGCAGCCGGCGGCACCCGGTGACCGGGGGCGTCAAGCAGCACACGGGTACCGACTTCCAGATCGGCGACGGCGTCGCCTACGCCGCCGCGGCGGGCGCTGTCGTCTCGGTCGACCGCGACCCCGCGTTCGGGTTGATCGTCGTCGTCGCCCACGGCAGTGTCGACGACGTCCCCGTCACGACCGCGTACGCGCACCTGGCTCAGGTGGACGTCGAGCGCGGTCAGCAGGTGGCGGCCGGGCAGCCGGTGGGCCGGATCGGCTCGACCGGGCTGTCCACCGGACCTCACCTGCACTTCGAGATCCGGCTCGGGGACACCGCGGTGGACCCGGCGCCGTGGCTGGCCGGTTCCTGACCTTCTCTGCCGCTCCGTCGGCTCTCGCCCCCGGGCCGTCCCCGCCGATAGCGTGCGTGGCGTGGCAGCCCTGCTGACGACCGAACGCCTCCGGCTCCGCGAGTGGACGGCGGACGACGCCGCCTCGGCGCTGGCGATCTACGGTGACGAGCGGGTGTCCAAGTGGCTGTCACCGGCCATGGCGCCGGTCAGCGACGTCGCCGAGATGCGGGCGGTCCTGGAGGGCTGGGTCGCCGAGCAGCACGAGGTGACGACCCCGTGCGGTCGCTGGGCGGTGGAGCGGCTCGACGACGGTGTGGTCGTCGGTGCCCTGGTCCTCCGACGGATGCCGCCTTTCTACGAGGACATCGAGATCGCCTGGCAGCTGGCCCCTGAGCACTGGGGGCACGGCTACGCGATCGAGGCGGCCCGGGCGCTCGCCGGTTGGGCCTTCGACCAGTCCGCCCACGAGCTCTACGCCGTCGTCCGCCCGGCCAACGCCAAGGGGGTCGCGATGGCGCGTCGGCTGGGCATGGAGTGGGTGGGGGAGACGGTGAAGTACTACGACCTGCTCCTCCAGGTCTACCGGCTGCGCCCGACCGACATCACCGGATGACCAGCGGCCCCGCGGGTGTCGTCTTCCCGCTCGTCCAGGGGCGCCGGAGCACCGCGGCCACGGGGCGGGCGGTCGTCGCCGACGCCGCCCGCGCCACCGACGCCGGTCTGGCCGCCACGGTCGAGCGCGAGACGGACTGGCGGCACGGCTACGTGGCGGCGTTCCGCCGGTTGACCGAGGTGACGGCGACGTCGTCGTCGGCGGCCCTCACGGCGGCGGTCGACGGCCTCCGCTCCGTCCACTCCCGCTTCACCTTCGACCGGGGAGGTACGGACGTCCCCCTGCGCCATGCCTTCGCGGAGCCGGAGGGGCCGGCGCTGGAGACCGCGGAGGTGAGAGGTGCCGAGGATGGCGGGCCACGCGAGCTGACCCTCCCGTACCGGGGGCAGCGACTGGCGGGCGCGGACCTCGAGCGGCGCCTCGACGCGTGGGTGGCCGCCGGCGTGGTCGAGCCGTCGCACGCGGACGCGGTCCGGGCGGTGGCGTCGCACCCGGAGTGGCTCGACCTCCGCGACACGACGGCCGTGGTCCTCGGCGCGGGGGCCGAGCTCGGCCCCTACGTGCCCCTCGTGCGCTGGGGCGCCCACGTGGTCGGCGTCGACCTGCCGCGTCCCGAGGTGTGGCGACGGCTGCTCGACCGGGTGCGCGCGTCGCCGGGCCGGCTCACCTTCCCCGTACGGCGACCCTTGGGTGACGACCCGGCGGACGACGAGCTGCTCGCCACGGCGGGAGTGGACCTGCTCAGCGGCGCTCCGGCACTGGCGCAGTGGTTGGCCCGCCTGCCCGGGCCGTACGTGCTCGGCAGCTACGTGTACGCGGACGGGGCGGCGCACACGCGTGCATCGGTGGCCGTCGACGCGCTGACCGAGGCTGTCGCCCGCGTGCGTGACGACGTGTCGCTGGCGTTCCTCGCCACGCCGACCGACGCCTTCAGCGTGCCGGAGGACGCGGTCGAGCAGAGCCGCGAGCGCTACGAGGGGCGCGGGCTCGCGACCCGGGCGGCCCGGCGCACCGCCCGGGTCGGCAGCGCGGGCCGGCTGTTCGGGCCCAACTACCGCCGCCTGCACGCCCGGGAGGACGGGCAGCTCGTCGGGGTGCACGACGCGCTCGTCCCGCAGCAGGGACCCAACTACGCCCTGGCCAAGCGGATCCAGCGCTGGCGCGCGACCACCGCGCGGGCCGCGGGGACCCGCGTCTCCGTCAACGTCGCGCCCGCCACCCGCACCAGGTCGGTCCTCCGCAACCGGGCGCTCGCCGCGGCCTACGCCGGCGCCCACCGCTTCGGAATCGAGATCTTCGACCCGTCGACGAGCAACACCCTCATGGCCGCCCTCCTCGTGCACGACCTGCGGGCCCCGGGCAGCGTCGCCGACCCGGCGGTCGCGCTCGCCCACCCGGACGAGCTGTTGTGGCACGGGGCGAACCACGGCGGACTCTGGCGGGTGGCCTACACCCCACGCTCGGTGCTGGGACTGGCCGTGGTGCTCGGCATGCTGCCGCGCGGCCGGTGAACCGATGGCTGGGTCCGGCCCTGGCCGTCGGTCGCGAGGGCTCCCGCCGGGTCGTGGACGACCGGCTCTCGGTTCATGCGGGCTCGCTGACCTACGGGGCCTTCCTCTCGCTCCCGCCACTGCTGCTCCTGGCCCTCTCGGTCATGGGCTTCTCCCTCAGCGGACGACCGCAGGCGCAGGTGCGGGTAGCCGAGGGGATCGTGACCTCCATCCCGGGCCTCGAGTCGGTGGCCGGCGCGTGGATCGACAGCGTCGTCGACGGTCGCACCGTCCTCGGGCTGCTGGCCGTGCCGACGGTGCTCTACACCGGGCTCGGCGTCGTGGCCCGGGCCAGGGTGGCCCTGGGCGACGTCTTCGGCGCGCCCGTGTCCGGCCTCCTCCGGGCCAGGGCGCAGGGACTGACCCGCCTCGTCCCTCTTGGGGTCGCCTTCCTCGTCCTGGTCAGCGCGGTGGGACTGGTCTCGTCGCTCTCGTACGGCGGCAGGCTGCCGCTGCTCAGCGAGGTGTTGGCGCTGTCCGGCCTCAGCGTCCTCGCCGTGGGGTGGGCGGGGCTGACCTTCCGCCTCCTCTCGCCGGACGCGTCGATCGGCATCCGGGAGCACTGGCCCGGGGCACTCGCGTACGGCATCTCCTTCGTCCTCATCCAGCGGGTCGGGGCCCTCCTCGTCCCGCTGATCGGGAGCGGCGACGTGGCGCTGTACGGCGCGCTGAGCGCCACCTTCGTGCTCCTGGGCTACATCTACGCGCTGGCCTTCACGTTCCTGCTCGCCGCCGAGCTCACCGTGTGGAACCGCGACGGTCGGCCGTTGCCGCGCCTATGATCGGCCCGGCCGTCACAGGGAGCCGCCATGCGCATCGCCGTCCTCGGGACCGGCGCGGTCGGTAAGAACCTCGCCCACGCCTTGTCGCGTCGTGGGCACCAGGTGGCCGTGGGGACCCGCGATCCCGAGCGGGCCGACGTGGCCGCCTGGGCCGCGGAGTCCGGTCTGCCGGTGCTGGCCTTCGACCGGGTGGCGGAGCAAGCATCGCTCGTGGTCAACGCCACCGCCGGTGGCGCGTCGCTGGCGGTCCTCGAACGGGTGGGGGAGCACGTCGACGGGCGGGTGCTGCTCGACGTCTCCAACCCGCTCGACTCGTCCCGCGGCTTCCCGCCCGCGCTGATCCCGCAGCCCGGGGGGACGAGCCTCGCCGAGCAGATCCAGACCGCCCACCCGCGGGCCGCGGTCGTCAAGGCGCTGAACACGGTCAACGCAGCGGTCATGACCGAGCCCGGGGCCCTGCCCGGCATGCACCACCTGCCGGTCTGCGGCGATGACGACGAGGCCAAGCAGGTCGTCGTGGGTCTGCTGGGCGAGCTCGGCTGGGGCGACGGCCAGATCCTCGACCTCGGCGGGCTGGTGGCAGCCCGGGGCATGGAGGCCTACCTGCTCTTCTGGGTCAGCGTGCTCGGGGCCGTGGGCACCCCGCGGTTCAACGTACGGGTGGTGCGCTAGCGCCAGCCGAGATCGCCCCGGGGACTAGGGCTCGGGCCGGGCCTCGGCGGCCGGAGCCGGCACCGACCCGGACGGCGCCGCACCGAAGTCGAAGCCGCCGGGCCGATTGCGACGGTCGGCCACCAGACCGGCCAGGGTCGCGATCGCGATCTCGGGCGGGGTCCGGGAGCCGATGTCGAGGCCGATCGGCCGGCGCACCCGCGCCACGTCCGCGGGCGGGACGCCCAGCTCGGCGAGGGCGGCGACGTGCGGGGCAGTGTGGCGCAGCGCCCCCATGACGCCGACCCAGCGCGGCCCCGCCCGCAGCACTTCCCGCAGGACCGGGCCCAGGTCGGGCCGGTCGTGGTCGGTGACGACGACGTCGGTGCTCCCGTCGACGCCCGCCGCGACCGGGTCGGCCGCGACCACCCCGTCGTACGCCGACGAGACCTGGCCGGGCTCTGGCTCCAGCAGGACCGTCTCGTACCCGAGGTGGCGACCGAAGTGCAGTAGGTGGGTCGCGACGGCGGAGGCGAAGACCGCGACCAGCCGCCGTCGCTCGGCGGGGTCTTCGGTGAGACCGTGCGCCGCGGCGCAGGCGGGGTCGGTGCCGGTCACGAGGCCGCCTCGACCTCGGCGGCGGTCGGCGGGTCGGCGCCGGCCCGACCGCAGGTGAGCGCGGCGACCAGGGCGGCACGGGTGAGGACCTCGCCCAGGTCGGCTGCCGTCAGCGCCGCGAGCCGCTCCGAGGTTCCGGGGCCGAGCAGGTCGCGTAGCCGCAGCGTGTCGACGAGGCCGGCCGTGAAGGCGTCGCCGGCGCCCACGGTGTCGACGACCTGGACGGGGGGCGCGGGGACCGCGGCGGACGCGCCGTCGCGGGTCGCGGCCAGCGCGCCGTCACCGCCCCGCGTGACGACGACGAGCGAGGGCCCGAGCCCGGCCCAGGCCGCGGCCACCGAGGCGACGTCCTCGCCGGGCAGGAGCCAGGCCAGGTCCTCGTCGCTCACCTTGACGACGTCGCACAGGCCGACCAGCCGCTCGAGCAGGGACCTGGCCTGCTCGGGCGACCCCAGCAGGGCAGGCCGGACGTTGGGGTCCAGGACGAGGGTGACGGCGCCGCGCTCGTGCTCCCGGCGCAGCAGGGCGGCGAGCGCCGACGCGCCGGGCTCGATGGCCACGGCCAGCGAGCCGGTGCACACCGCGACCGTGCCCCCGGGGAGCGGGTCGGGCAGCTCCTCGTCGGTCCAGCCCCAGTCCGCGGTGCCCTCGACGTAGAAGTCGTAGGCCGCCCGACCCTCGTCGTCGAGGGCCACGACGGCGAGCGTGGTCGGGTCGTCGGTGCTCACCGCATGGGTCAGACCGACCCCGTTGTCCTCCAGGTGCCCCCTGACGATCCGCCCGAATACCCCGGTGCCCAGCCGCGCGAGCAGCTCCGTCCGGCCGCCCAGGCGGGTCAACCCGACGGCGACGTTGGCCGGCGAACCGCCGGGGATCGGCCGGTAGCGGCCGTCGGTGTCGGCGACGAGGTCGATGAGCGCTTCCCCAGCCACGACGATCACCTGCCCAAACCTAGGGCTCGCACGGGCCCGGCGTCTCCCCGTGCGCGGGCCGGGGTGCAAGGATCGGGGCCGCACCCGGCCCCAGGACCGAAGGAGCTCCGCCGTGGCCAGCGTCCCCAGCGTGTCGTACTCCATCACCGTCCGGCTGGAGCTGCCCGCCGGCGGTACCGCGGTGAGCCAGGTGACCACGGTCGTCGAACGCGCCGGCGGCATGGTGACGGCCCTCGACGTGACCGGCTCGGGGCACGACCGGATCCAGCTCGACGTGACCTGTGCAGCCTCCTCGACGACGCACGCCGAGGAGCTCGTGGAGGCGCTGCGCGGGCTCGAGGGCGTGCGGATCGGCCGGGTCAGCGACCGCACCTTCCTGGTCCACCTGGGCGGCAAGCTGGAGATCACGTCCAAGGTCCCGATCCGTAACCGTGACGACCTCAGCCTCGTCTACACCCCCGGCGTGGCGCGGGTGTGCCAGGCCATCGCCGAGAACCATGACGACGCGCGACGCCTGACCATCAAGCGCAACACCGTCGCGGTGGTCACCGACGGCTCGGCCGTGCTCGGGCTGGGCAACCTGGGGGCGCTGGCGGCGCTGCCGGTCATGGAGGGCAAGGCGGCGCTGTTCAAGCGGTTCGCTGGTATCGACGCGTTCCCGATCTGCCTGGACACGCAGGATCCCGACGAGATCGTCCGGGCCGTGCAGCTCATCGCCCCGGTCTTCGCCGGCATCAACCTGGAGGACATCTCCGCGCCGCGGTGCTTCGAGATCGAGGCGAGGCTGCGCGAGCTCCTGGACATCCCGGTCTTCCACGACGACCAGCACGGGACGGCGATCGTCGTCCTGGGTGCGCTGTTCAACGCGCTCAAGGTCGTCGGCAAGCGGCTCGAGGACGTGCGCGTCGTCATGGCCGGCGCCGGGGCCGCCGGGCGCGCCATCGCGCAGCTGCTGGCGCACGCCGGCGTGGGGGAGATCGTGGCGGCCGACCGCGTGGGGGTCATCCACGCCGACCGTGAGGACCTGCACGGGTCGGCCGCGTGGTTCGTCGAGCACACCAACCCCCGCCACGTCACCGGCACGCTCAGGGCGGCGCTCGTGGGCGCCGACGTCTTCGTCGGGGTGTCCGGGCCGAACATCCTCACCGGTGACGACATCGCCACGATGGCCGACGACGCAATCGTCTTCGCCCTGGCCAACCCCGACCCCGAGGTCGACCCCGTCGCGGCCTCCGAGCACGCGGCGGTCGTGGCCACCGGCCGCAGCGACTACCCCAACCAGATCAACAACGTGCTCGTCTTCCCGGGGGTATTCCGGGGGCTGATCGACGCCCAGAGCACCACGATCACGCCGGACATGCTGCTCGCCGCCGCCCAGGCCCTCTCGGCGACCGTGAGCGACGACGAGCTCAACCCCGCGTACGTCGTGCCCAGCGTCTTCCACCCCGGCGTGGCGGACACCGTGGCGGCCGCCGTCCGCCGCAGCGTCGAGGAGACCCGCGAGGGGGAGCCGACCGACGTCTTCTCGGGCTGACGTCGCACGCTCGGTGAACTGGCGACCGGTGGCCTGCTGATCGCGTGTGGCCCGGGTCCCGCGGGGTGGGCCGGTCGCCGCACGGTGATCTTCGTCCGGGGTGGTCGGGCGTCGCTGGGGTGATCACCGTGGGCCCAGCATGCCGGGGGGCGACACCGTCACAGCACGGTGATCTTCGTCCGGCTGGTCGGGGCGTGGGTGGTCGGTCCTCGGCCGCAGCAGCGTCGCCCGGACCTCCTCGCGGTCTGCCGCTCTGTACCTGCATGGGCGGGACGACGAGGCGGGTGCGGTCTCCGCCGGTCTGGTGCCGCTCCTCGCGCAGACCCCGGACGCCCGCACGTTCGCGATGGTCTTCTACCTCGCGGAGGTCGCCGTGGGGCTGGGCGACTCGGACACCTGTACCAAGCTTCGGCATGTTGTGGGCGACGTGGCGGCGGTGTCGCGGGCGATTGGGTCGGGGACCATCTACCTGCTCGGCTCGACCCGTCGCACGCTCGGCCGGCTGGACCTCGCCGTCGGGGACCACGAGGCCGCCGCGGCGCACCTGCGCGAGGGCCTGGCGCTGGACGAGCGGCTGGGCGCCCGGCCGTACGTCGTGCAGGGCCGGCTGGAGATCGCACACGCGATCGCCGCGGGTGCGGAGGGGGGTGACCTCGACCGTGCCGCCGAGCTCGCCCGGGCGGCCGCCGCCGAGGCCCGGCGCCTCGACATGCCGGG
>DATHUJ010000211.1:0-3194 GCA_035462375.1 Jiangellales bacterium | reverse complement strand
CTGGAGACGCTGGCGGGCCAGACGCACATGATCAAGCCTAAGGTGTTGGCCCCGGTGCTCGCCCGCTTCCTCGGCGGCTGAGCGGGGCGAGGCTGTCCCAGATCCGAGTACCGGCTCGAAGGACGGCGTGGCGGGAATCGTCCCGTCAGAGGCTGCCGGCATCCATGCCGGGCGGCGTGGAGCCCGTGACGTCCATGTCGTCCGCTGCGCCTGTTGCCTGGAGCGGAATCGACGGTGTCACCTTCTCCACCAATGGGATGGGGCGGTGCAACGGGATCAACAGGCCGATGTCCAGGTTCTGATGTCGTGTTGCGAGTTTCATGCCCTCCAGGCTCAGCGCCCCGGTCGCCTGACACGTACCACCCCGCAGGGCAACCAGGTCGCCTGACCGCACCACCGCAGAGAGGCCGGTCACCTCGAGATCGATCTTCAGTTCGAACTCGAACGAGTTCAGCCGCATTCCGTCGATGAGGAGATCGATGCGCGGGTGGTAGGTGGACGTGACGCGATGGGTAGCGAGCACGACCACTTCCTCACTGGCCGGCGCTGTCAGGGTGCGGCGTGCCGACTGCGTGAGCGCGGAGTACTTGCGCCAGCCGGATGCCAGGATGTCGCCCAGGTCCATGTCGAGCAGGCCGTCTGTGATCGTGCCGATCTCCTGGTCGACCGTCTCCAGCGCTGAGCCGGACAGCCGGCGGACGCCGCGGAACGACGCCCTCGCGACGCCGCGCTCGTGGATCGCGCGCCCGATGACGTCCGCGGTGTCGGCCCCGCTGCCGTCGTCGAAGAGAAACGCCCGCGCAGTGACACGCGGCTCAAGCGTACTGATGGTCACGAGGTACCTCCTCAAGGACTTGGGTCCCGCTGTCCGCATGTGTCACCAGGCGTACAACGAGCGTGGGCGGCTCCCCCTCCCTCCGGGGCTCCGTGATGACGAACCCGGGCGCGGGAGCCACGCCAGGGGCCAGGCGCATGTGCTTGCGCAGCCACCTGCGATCGCGGCTCGATCGGGTCACCTGATGCGCCGACACCGCCGTACCGAGCAGCACCAGGAGCGCCGCCGCGGCGATCGGCCACCAAGGCGTCCTCGTCCCCTCGAGGGACAGCGAGACAGCTGTAGCCACCGGGACCAACGTTCCGGCATCCGGCTCCTGGCTCTCCACGATGCCCGCGCCGTCCAGACTGTTGCCTACCTCCAGTCCGGCGGCGGTAAGGGCGGCTCTGGCCTCGTCTACGGTCATCCCGGTCAGGTCGGGAACCTCTACCAGGGGTTCCGGAGGAACCTCGGTCTCGACGCTGATGTTGACCGCGCTTCCAGGGGGCACCGGGGAACCAGGTTCGGGCTCCTGGCTGCGCACCACGTCACCGTCACCCGACTGCGACCCAAGCACCAGCCCCAGCCCTGCCAGGACGCCCGGAACCTCCGCCACGTTCAACCCGATCAGGTCGGGGACGACCACGGGCTGCGGATCCACTCGTACGACCGTGAGGTCGACAGTGCTTCCTACGGGAACCTGCTGACCTGGCGCCGGGTCCTGGCTGTCGACGATGCCGCCGAGCCCGGAGACCTGGCCTAGTGCGAGACGCCCAGCAGCGAGTCGGTCAGTGGCTTCTTCGACAGACATCCCGATGATGTTGGGCACGGGCACCAGCGTCTCGATGGGCGGCTCGACCGTGAAGCGTGTCGATGCGTTGAGCTCGTCGTCGCCCAGACACCGCGTGACGACTTGATGATCACCGGGGCTCGCTGACTCTGGCACCGCGAACGTCGTGGACGCCGAGCCGTCGCCGACATCCGCGACCCCCAACTCGTCGCTGTTCCAGAAGAAGGCCACCTGCCCGTCACCGACATCGTCGAGTCCGCTGGGAGGGCACCCGCCGTATCCGGTCGCGACTGCTGTCACGCTGCTGCCGGGTGGGGCACTGGTCGGGTCCACCGACACGACCGGCTCGTGGGGCACGAAGGGCGGTTCCACGACAAATGACGTGGACGCATTGAGGTCGCCGTCAAAAGTACATTCTGTATGGACTTGGTGGTTACCGGGCGCAGCTGATTCTGGCACCGCGAACGTCATGGACGCCGAGCCGTCGCCGACGTCCACGGCACCCAGCTGGTCGCCGTCCCAGAAGAAGGCCACCTGGCCGTCACCGACAGGGCCCCCGTAGCTGGCCACCTCCACGTAACCGCCGTCGTTCCCTCCGTCCGGATCTCCTGATCCGTCCGGGTCTCCTGGTTCCTCCGAGACTTCTGGGCCGCACCCGCCGTACCCGGTCGCGGTCGCTGTCACGCTCGTTCCGGGCGGGCCACTGGTCGGGTCCACCGACACGCTGAGCTCTTGGATCTCGACCGCGGTCGCGGTCGAGGCTACGGCCGAGAGGAGCAGCGTCAGGTGGACGGCCATCAGGAGCCCGATCATCGGGCTCCGCCGCAGAGAACGGCGAGCACCTGACATCCGGACGAGGGCGACTCCCGTGCCGGCCTCGGCCACGCCGCTGTCGACCCCACCCGTCAGCGGCCTGGTCTCGGGACCGGTACGACATTCGGAACGGTCCGGGAGGGGCCGACCGTCGGCGGTGCTGCTGTCCTCTGCGAGCGACATGGCGACCACTCCGGTCGAGCTGAACGACTGATCCGCAACAGAGTCGTTTCACCTGAGAGAGCCTCGAGTGGCGCGTCTGATACCTGAGGCCCGTTGCGGTCCAGGGACAGATCTGGACGTGCAGCCGATCGGCTCTGCGCTTGGTCGCCTACGTCGAATCCCCCTCGGACAGATGCGACTGGCCCCTCGCGCGGCCTCGCCAAGCAGTTGGCGGGTCGCTCCACCGTCAACTCGTACGACCGTGGGGGGCGTGGTGAGAGCGGGCCGTGCTCGTCGCCGTACGACGTCGCCCGCGAGGTCGAGGACCTGCTGGCGGTCATCGGAGCCGCGGGCGGGTCGCCCGTCATCGTCGACGACACGCACGCCCCGAACGACCCGCGGCTGCCCGAGCGGCTCCAGGCGTACGTGGACGAGGGCCGCCGCGGCGAGGCGGTGAAGACGTTCTTGCGCACAGTCGGGGCTCCGGGCCTGATGATCGCTCTCATGCCGCTCATGCCAGTGTGGCGGAAGCTGACGGGCGTCGCGCACACCCTGCCGTACGACCTGTCGATCGTGATCGAGCACGAGCAGGGCCGGCCGTTGCCCGCGGGCTAC
>DATHUJ010000210.1:0-9611 GCA_035462375.1 Jiangellales bacterium | reverse complement strand
CCTGGCGGCGATCACGCAGGCCGTGATGCCGCGGACGGCGGGCTTCAACTCCGTGGAGATCGGCTTCCTGCGGGCCGAGACGCTGACGGTGATGGATGCCCTGATGTTCATCGGTGGCGGGAGCGCCGGCACTGCGGGCGGCATCAAGGTGACCACGTTCTCGTTGCTGGCGTTCGTGATCCTGGCCGAGATCCGCGGCCAGCGCGACGTCACCGTCGGGACGCGACGTGTCGACCCGCGGGCGCAGCGCCAGGCCCTCACCATCGCGCTCCTGGGTGTCGCGGTCGTCGCGCTGGGGACGATGGCGCTGCTCGCTGACAACCCATTCACACTCGACCGGGTGCTCTTCGAGGCGGCGTCGGCCTTCGGCACGGTCGGCCTGTCGACCGGCATCACCGCGGACCTGGTGCCGCGATCGCAGTGGGTGCTGGTCGTTCTCATGTACGTCGGGCGGGTCGGCACGATCACCGCGGCGACGGCACTCGCCCTGCGCAGCCGAGATCGGCTCTACCGTTGGCCTGAAGAGCGACCGATCGTGGGGTAGGAACCATGGCCCGCAACCGCAACATCGCGATGGACCGCGACCCGGTCCTGGTCATCGGGCTCGGCCGGTTCGGGCTGGCCCTGGCCAAGTCCCTCGAGGCCCTCGAGCACGAGGTGCTCGCCGTCGACTCGCGCCCCGAGGTGGTGCAACGGCACGCGAACACCCTCACCCACGTCGTGGAGGCCGACTCCACCGACATCGACGCCATGAAGCAGATCGGCGCGCACGACTTCGGCCGCGCCGTGGTGGGCATGGGCGACCAGCTCGAGGTCAGCATCCTCACGACTGCGGTGCTCTCGGACCTGCAGATCCCGGAGATCTGGGCCAAGGCGGTCAGCTCGGAGCACGGGCGCATCCTCGAGCGGGTCGGTGCGCACCACGTCGTCTACCCGGAACGGGCCATGGGCGAGCGGGTCGCGCACCTCGTCACCGGCAAGATGATCGACTTCATCGAGTTCGACGACGGTTTCGCGATCGTCAAGACCCGGCCGCCCCGCGAGGCGGTGAACCGCACCCTCGCCGAGTCGGCCCTGCGCGCGCGCCACAAGATCACCGTCGTCGGGACCAAGCGGCCGGGGAGTGACTTCGTCTACGCCCGCCCGGAGACGGTCGTGCGCGAAGGTGACCTGCTGATCGTGTGCGGCGACACCACCGACTGCGAGCGCTTCGCCGCCACCACCTGAGCGTGCCGCCAATGATCACGGCAGCCGCGTCAATGGGTGCTGCGCCAGGTGAATGCACCGCGACGGGTGCCCACTTGCCGCGGCGTGGGCGTCCCGCAAGATCACCGTGGGCTCCAGGTCCCGGCACGCGGGACCGCCCGACACGGTGGTCGTGGCCCGCCCGACCGCCCAACGCCGTGAAGATCAGCGTGTGGCCGAGATGCCCCCAGGCGAGACCCGCGCCACACAGTCGTCGTCACGTCTCGGCATCGGTCCGGCCCCGCTCCAGCGACCCCATGCGACCCAGGACCAGCAAGGCCACGCCGAGGACCAGCAACCAGAAGCCCAGGGTGACCGACACGGGGCCGACGTTGGCGTCCCAGTCCCTGACGATCAGCACGAGGGCCACCGCTCCGATCGCCGATGCCGCGAGGGACACGGGCAGCTCCAGGGCTCGGCGCGGACCCGCCTCTCCGCGGAGTGCCGTGACCACCCCGATCGCACCGTCGATCAGCCAGTACAGGTACACGGGCCACGCATCGTCCGGGGTCCCCCACGTGAGGGCGGCAAGGACCACCGCCAGCACACCTGAGGTCATGAGGAGCACCGACCGGAGCGACGATCCGCGGGCGTCCGCTGACTGGACCAGTCGCAGGGCACCGTAGGCGACCACGTGCACCGCCAGGAGCATCCCGACCTCGTCCCAGGCGTACTGGTCCCCGAGATCGAGCACGAAGAAGCCCATGACCAGGCTCGCCAGCCCGACCGCGTACGTCAGGACGGTCAGCACCGGGGGTACCGGCATCCC
Organism: Jiangellales bacterium; assembly: GCA_035462375.1. Lineage (GTDB taxonomy): Bacteria > Actinomycetota > Actinomycetes > Jiangellales > Jiangellaceae > DASTQL01. The sequence goes on along the minus strand of DATHUJ010000210.1, from coordinate 7,597 downwards.
CAGGATCCGCCGCCCTGGGGGCCGAGCACCCGCCTCAAGCCGAGGTGGGGGCCGACCGGGCGCCCCCCGCCCCGATGGCCCCGCTCACCGCGGGCGGGCCCGTCCCCACGGCCGCTTCATCCGCGGCACCCGACAGCGACACCTGCCGCACCGGTTCGTGGGCCGCCTCCGTCCCGGTGGGTTCCGCGGCCAGCCCGTCGACCACGGTCCGCTCGACCACCTCGCCCGCGACGGCGACGACCACCTGCCCGGTCGGCCCCGTCAGCGTGACCGTCGCCTCCACCGGTCCCGTACGGGAGGTGTCCAGCGACAGCCGCAGGCCCTCGGACACCTCCTCGACCCGGACCCGCCGGTCGGACGCCTCGTACGTGCACGTGCGCGCGAGCGCCGGGCCGAGAAGCCGCAGCGTACGGGCGGGTGGCGACCCCCCGACGGCGACCCGGCCCAGGTCCACCTCGCGCGGCTCGACGCTCAGCACCACGTCACCCAGGGCGGCCTCGGCAGCAGCCGCCACGTGCCGGACGTCCGTCCGCGCGACGTCCGTCAAGGCCTCGTACGCGCCTGCGGCGGTCGGCAGGTCGTCGCTGGCCACTCGCGAACGCAGCTCGGCGACGGCACCGAGCCGGGTGTAGGCGTTCGGGTCCGACAGCGCATCCTGGAGCTCCGGTGGGAGCGGCAGCGCCCGGATCCGGCGACGGCGGCTGCGAGCGAGCAGCAGGTCGCCCTGCATCTCGATGTCGCGGCTCGGGGTCTGGTGCGGGTTGCGTTCGCGCACCGTGTCGAAGACGTACTCGTACAGCTCGGTCAGCGAGACCCAGCCGTCCTCGTCCCGGTCCGCCTCACCGGTGGCCAACCCCTGGACCAGCGCACTCGTGAAGACCGAGGGGGAGCTGCTCCGGTCGTCCGTGAGGTGGTCACCCTCGAAGGCGTACTCCATGGCGTTGGACGCGGTGATGACGGCGCGGCCACGACCCCCTCCCAGCCGACCCCCGGCGAAGCTGTCCAGCACGTTGACCTCGCCAGCCGCGCGGACGGCCACGCCCTGTCCGAAGGCGCCGCCGTAGCAGCAGTCCAGCAGCAGGACGATGCTCCTGGCCCGCGCTGCCCGCATGCACCGTTGCACGAAGTCGGCAGCCACCGCCGTCGACGCCAGCCGGTTGGGCCGGGTGTTGGGAGCGGCGAAGAAGAGCTCGCCGGACTCGCTCTTGAGTCCGTGGCAGGAGAGGTGGAGCAGCAGCAGGTCGTCGGGCCGGCTGTCGGCGAAGAGGTCCTCGATCCGCGCCCCGATGTCCGTGCGCCGGCTCGTTGCGCACCACGGTGACCTCGAAGCGCCGATCTGTGGGTCTCCGAGCACCTCCGAAAGCGCCTCCGCGTCCGCCGCGGGCGAGCGCAGGTGTCGCAGGCCCTCGTTCTCGTACGAGTCGTTGGCCACGACCAGGGCACGTCGCCGTCCGGCCACGGGGCCCCCTCACCCGGACCCGGGGGAATGCCGTTCGACGAAGAGCGCGATCAGGCGCTCCTGGTCCTCGCGCTTGGCCGACGACAGCTCGATGACGTCTCCGTCGAGCTCCATCCGGACCGTACGGGAGGAGCCCACGCCCCGGGTCAGCCACCCGCGCACCGCAGCGACGACAGCGGTCAGCACGGCGGGGTCTGCAAGCTTCACCAGCAGCCCGCCGACGACGGCCACGTCGAACGCCCGTGCCCCCGGGGGTGGCGGCCCCGCGCGCACGGCGGTCACGTCGTCCACGTCCAGCTGCAGCAGCTCCCTCCGGAGGTAGCCGCTGAGCTCGTCGAGCCGCTCGGCGTCGGCGTCCTCCTCGGCGAGCTCGAGGTGCATCGCCCGGTCGTCCATCCTCGGTCCCCTCCGGCTCCCCCGCGGAGCCCTTCAGGCACCACGATGCACCTCCGCGGCGCTACCGTCACCTGTCGTCGGCGCACACTCCTAGGAGGCCCGGTGGACCCGGTGACCAAGCGGGGGTACGAGCTGGTCTTCGAGGACCGGTTCACCGGCCCCGACCTCGACCGCACGCGCTGGCTGCCCTACCACCTGCCGCACTGGAGCAGCCGGGAGCAGGCGGCGGCAAGGTACGGCGTCGGTGACGACGGTCTGCGCTTGCGCATCGAGGCCGACCAGCCGCCGTGGTGCCCCGAGCTCGACGGCGACACCCGCGTGTCCTCGCTCCAGACCGCTGTGTTCTCGGGCCCCGTGGGCAGCCCGGTGGGCCAGCACCGCTTCCACCCATCTGCCGTGGTGCGGGAGGGGCAGGTGCCGCAACGGCTCTACACGCCCACGTACGGGGTCGTCGAGCTGCGCGCCCGGGCGACCGACGACCCTCGGTCGATGGTCGCCCTCTGGATGATCGGCATGGAGGACGAGCCGGAGCGCTCCGCGGAGATCTGCGTCTGCGAGATCTTCGGCCGTGAGGTGGGTCCCGACCGGGCGCTGGTCGGCATGGGTGTGCACCCGTTCGGTGACCCCCGCATCGTCGACGACTTCGAGAAGGTCGAGGTCCTCGCCGACGTGCGGGACCCGCACGTCTACACGATGGAGTGGACCCCGGAGCGGGTCGCGTTCCTCGTCGACGGCGACCGGGTCAAGCAGGTCGACCAGGCTCCGGCTTACCCGATGCAGCTCATGCTCGGGATCTACGAGTTCGGGGGCCGCCGGCCCGAGGACGTCTACCCCAAGGAGTACGTCGTCGACTACGTGCGGGGCTACCGGCCGGCCGGTCGATGATCGATCGGGAGCCGCATGGCGGTCTCGCTCTCGCACGGGTGCGAAGGCAGCGGCTTCTCCGCGCCTGTGTCGCGGAAGCCGTGCCGCTCGTAGAGGGCGTGGGCGACCTCGTTGGTCCGGGTCACCCACAACAGCACCTCGGCCACCCCCTCCTCGCGGGCCCAGGCGACGACCTCGCGGACGAGCGCGTCCCCGATGCCGCGACCGCGCGCGGACGGGGAGACCCACATCGAGTAGAGCTCGACTGCGTCGGGCAGATCCGCCGGGCGGTAGCCGCCGACCAGGCCGAGCGGCCGGCCGTCGTCGTCGACGGCGAGCACCGTGAGCCCCCGCTCCAGCGCGAGCCAGGCACGCCACTCCTCCCACACACGGTGCGACTCCCGCTCGTACGAGGAACCGAAGGAGGTCGGCGCGTCGCGCAGGGCGGCCAGCCGGGTCTCCCGCCAGCGCGGCCAGTCGTCCGGGCCGAGCCGCTCCAGCCGTACGGAAGGGACCGGCTCACTCATGGCCGGCGGCGAGCGCCCGCGAGCGGTCCCGCGCGGCCTGCAACGCGGCGAGGAAGTCGGCGCGGACCCGGCCCTCCTCCAGCAGGCGCATCGCGGCCGCCGTCGTACCCGCCGGGGAGGTCACCCGCTCCCGCAGGACTGTGGGGTGCTCGCCGGTGTCGCGCAGCAGCTTGGCCGAGCCGACGAGCGTCTGCACGACCAGCTCCGTGGCCGTCGCCCGCGGTAGCCCCAGGTGCACCCCGGCCTCGATCATCGACTCCACGATGAAGAACACGTATGCGGGACCGGAGCCGGAGATGGCGGTGACGGCGTCCTGCTGCTTCTCGGGGACCCGGATCACCTTGCCGGTCGCGCGGAGCAGCTCCTCGGCCTCGAGCAGGTGCTGCTCGTCGCAGTGCGAACCGGGCGAGATCGCAGCCATGCCCTCGTCGACCAGGGCCGGCGTGTTGGGCATGACCCGGACGACCGCGGTCCCCTCGGGCAGCCGCTCCTCCAGGAACGCCGTGGTGATGCCCGCCGCAAGCGAGACGACGAGAGTCCCGGGGCGGACGTGCGGGGCGATCTCGTCGAGTAGCGCCTCCATGTCCTGCGGCTTGACCACGAGGACGAGCGTGTCGGCGCGAGCCGGCGCCTCGACGTTGCCGATGACGTCGACGCCGTAGCGCTCGCGCAGCTCGTCGGCCCGCTCGGTCCGCCGCTCGGTGACGACGAGGTCCTCGGCCCGCCGCCCGGCGCGCAGCAGACCGGACAGGAGGGTCTCGCCCATGACCCCGGCCCCGAGGATGGCAACGGTCATCGGTCAGCCCTTCGAGACCAGCGAGCGGAGGAAGAACGTGACGTTGGCGGGCCGCTCGGCCAGCCGGCGCACCATGTAGCCGTACCACTCCTCGCCGTACGGGAGGTAGACCCGCACCCGCTCGCCGGCGGCCGACAGGCGACGTTGCTCGTCGGGCCGCACGCCGTACAGCATCTGGTACTCGTACGTGCCTTGCTCGCGGCCGTAACGGGTCGCGAGGGCGCCGCCGATCTCGACCAGCCTGGGGTCGTGGGTGGCCAGCATGGGGTAGCCGCCACCGGCGAGGAGGACCTTCATGCACCTGACGTACGAGCGGTCGACGTCGTCCTTGTCCTGGAAGGCGACGCTGGCCGGCTCGGCGTAGGCGCCCTTGCAGAGGCGCACCCGGGACCCGGCGTACGCGAGGTCACGGCAGTCGTCCTCGGTGCGGTGCAGGTATGACTGGAGGACGGCACCGGTGTCCGGGAAGTCGGTGCGGAGCTCGCGGAGGATGCTCAACGTCGAGTCCGTGGTGGTGTGGTCCTCCATGTCCAGCGTGACGCTGGTGCCGTGCGAGGCCGCGGAAGTGCAGATGCGGCGCGCGTTGTCGGAGGCGATCTGCTCGCCGTCGCCGGGGAGGGCCTGGCCGACGGCCGAGAGCTTGACGGAGACCTCGGCCGCCCGGGTCAGCCCGTCCCGGGCGAGCGCCTCGATCAGCTCCAGGTAGGCGGTGGTCACCTGGTCGGCCTGGGCGTGGTCGACCGTGTCCTCGCCGAGGTGGTCGATGGTGACCATGAGGTCCTGGTCGACCAGGTCGGCAGTGGCGCGCACCGCGTCGGCCGTGGTCGGACCTGCGACGTAGCGGGCCACGACGTGGCGGGACACCGGGGCCTTCTCGACGACCTGGCGCAGTGTCCCGCTGGACGACGCGCTCAGGAGCACCTCACGCAGCACGGGGCACAGGCTACGGCAGCACCCCTGCGGGCTCAGGGTGTGCGGCGGCGGAGCGTCGCGGCGCCGAGGGCCAGTGCCACGAGGACGAAGCCGGCCACAACGGCGAGGTCCCTGGCGAACTGCCCGCCGAGCTCGCTCGCCCGGGTGAGGTGCTGCATGGCGTCGACGGCGTACGAGAGGGGGAGCACGTTCGAGATCGCCTCGAGGACCGCGGGGAGCTGGTCCCGGGGAAGGAACAGCCCGCAGAGCAGGAATTGCGGCAGCACGAAGGCGGGCATGAACTGGACCGCCTGGAACTCCGTGGCCGCGAAAGCGCTGACGAAGAGCCCCAGGGCCACGCCGAGCAGCGCGTCGACGACGGCCACCAGGACGAGCGCCCAGACCGGGCCCGCGAGCTGCAGGTCCAGCACGTACACGAGCAGGACGGTCGCCAGCCCGGCCTGGAGCATCGCGAAGACGCCGAAGGCGAGGGCGTAGCCGAGCAGGAGGTCGAGCTTGGCCATCGGCATGGAGAGCAGCCGCTCGAGGGTGCCCGACGTGCGCTCCCGCAGGGTGGCCACGCTGGTGACGAGGAACATCACCGTGAAGGGGAAGATGCCGAGCAGCGCGGGTGCAATGGAGTTGAACACCTCCGGTTGCGCCTCGAACATCCACCACAGCAGTGTCAGCAGCACCAGTGGAACGCCGAGCATCAGGCCTGCCGTCCGGTGGTCGTGGCGGAGCTGGCCGAGGACGCGACCGGCCGTCGCCAGGGTGATCCGGGGGTTCATCGCTCGTCCTCCTCGACGATGCGCAGGAAGGCCTGCTCCACGTCGCCGGCCCCCGTGCGCTCGAGCAGCCGCGCCGGCGCGTCGTCGGCGATGATCCGGCCATCGCGGACGAGCAGCAGCCGCTCGCAGCGCTCCGCCTCATCCATGACGTGGCTGGAGACCAGGAGCGTGGAGCCCGCGTCGACCAGGCGGTGGAAGAGGTCCCACAGGTCGCGGCGGAGCACGGGGTCCAGCCCGACGGTGGGCTCGTCGAGCACGAGCAGGTCCGGCGAGTTGAGCAGGGCGGTGGCCAACGAGACGCGGCTCTCCTGCCCGCCGGAGAGCCGACCGACGAGGACGTCGGCGTGGTCGGCCAGGTCGACCTCCTCGATGGCGCGGTCGACGTCGGCTCGGGGGGCGCCCAGCACGTCGGCGAAGTAGCGGAGGTTCTGCCGGATGGTGAGGTCGCCGTAGACGCTGGGCGCCTGGGTCACGTAGGCGACCCTCCTGCGGAGGCCGGGCGACCCGGCCGGCTCCCCCAGCACCTCGACCCGCCCGCCCGCTACCTGCTGGACCCCGACGATGGCGCGCATCAGCGTGGTCTTGCCGCCGCCGGAGGGGCCGAGGAGCCCGGTGAGGGTCCCTGTCTCCACGCGGAGGTTCATGTCGTCGATGACCGTCCGGCCGCCGCGGACCACGGTGAGGCCGTCGACCACGACCGCGGGCGGGGGGCCGGCGGTCGCCGCGTCGAGTCGTGGGTCGACCCGCTGGGTAGATTTCACCATGCGATGAATATGCCCCCGGCGACGGTGCGCCGTCAAGAGCCGGGGGGCGCTGTGGCCGGCGTCACCTCGCCTCGTGCGAAAATGATCACGGCAGCCGCGCATCTGGGTGTTGAGCCAGGTGAATGCACTGAGGCACGTGCCCATTTGCCGCGGCAACGGGACGGGCGTCGTGCCACCGGGACCCCTCGCACGCCTCTCGCAGCACGGACGCCTCCAACGTCACGCTGGACCGGGCGTCCCCGACCCGACCCAGCCCCCGCACGCCCCGACCCGTGCAGTGGAGCCCGATCGGGTGCCGACTCGGGGTCGAGGCGGCCCAGTCACCCGGTTGACGTGGTCACGGGAGTGCGGCCGACGACCTCGGCGACAGCCTCGGTCGGGGTGGGTGACCGCCCGTCGAGCACCACCTCGCCGTCGACGACGAGACAGCCCGGTGTCGTGGCCCGGGCAGCCTCGCGCAGGGAGGCGAGCCGTCCACGTCCCGACCGGCGGGCATCTCGGTAGACCGCCGGCCCGAGCCAGGCCCAGTTACCCGGGTCGACCACGGTGACGTCGAGCCTGGGGAACCGCTCGCGGAGGGCCCGGTAGACGTCGGCCGACCGCTGCGCCTCAGCGGTAGGGGGACCGGCGCCGTGCTCGTGCGGAGGGCTGAGGACGGCGGCCCCGTCGGCGGGGGGGCAGCAACCCACCCCGCCGGTGCTGCGGTCCCAGCCTCGCACCAGCACGACCCGGCGGCCGACCCCGCTCACCTACGCCCCCGGGCCCGGCCGGGTGTCGCGGCGAGCTGCGGCCTCGGCCTCCGTCTCGGGCGGCCTACCGTCTCCCGCGGTCATCCCGTCGCCCAGCTCGCCCGCACCGTGGGTGTCCGACGGGCCGCGAGCCCGCTCGGCCCGGGCGTGGCTGATGGCCCCGAGCGCCTCGACGATCAGCCACATGGCGAGCACGAAGATGATCGCGTCCAGGGTCGCCAGCACCCACTCACCCTGCTCGACGAAGCGGACCAGGTTGACGATCAGTGCCCACGAGGTCATCACGAGCAGGAAGACCAGCGGCACGAGCACCGGCAGCGGGTTGCGGCCGCGCCGCAG
>DATHUJ010000209.1:0-2238 GCA_035462375.1 Jiangellales bacterium | reverse complement strand
CGGGCGCACGGCGCGCTTCTACTCCGTCGTGGCCCGCGACACCCTCGACCAGGACTACGCCCAGCACCGGCAGCGGTTCCTCGCCGAGCAGGGCTACGCCTACCGGATCGTCGACGCCGAGGACGTGCTCTCCGGCGACCTCTGACCGTCCGACACCTGCCCGATGTCCAGGACACGCCGCGCGACGGGGGACGTCTCCGGCGTGTCCTGGACACTCGGCGTCCTGGGGGGCCGGTGATCAGCGGCCCCCGGCCGGGACGAGCGGCTCCGGGTGCTCGTGGCGGGGGTTGAAGTTGCCCTTGCCCCTGACCCCGTTGACGATCTGCGTGCTCTGGGCGAGCGAGATGGTCGCGTGAGCCGCCGCGTCCGCCATCTGCTCGAGCGCCGTCGCGCTTACGTTGTCGATGTCGTCGCAGCCCAGGTGGTAGCACTGGTCGTACTGCTCGCCGGCCACCCCGCCGTACACAGCCGCCTGCTCGGGCGTCTTGATGCCCTCGGCGCCGGTGAAGAGCCCGCCGGCCGGGATGCCGGCCTCGATGAACGGCCCGTAGTCGGAACGCCCGTCGAAGGCAGTGGGTTCGGTCGGCAAGCCCTGCGAGGCGAAGTAGTCGAGGAAGAGCCGCTCGATCTGCGCGGATCCCTCGGGCGCGCCGCTGGGCGGTGGCGGGGAATCCGACAGGTCGCCGTCGTAGACGAACCGGACGAAGTTTGGCGACCCGATCATGTCGAAGTTGAGCATCGCCGCGATCCGGTCCCGCTCGGGCTCCGAGAGCGAGTCGACATACGCCTGCGACCCCAGCAGGCCGGACTCCTCCGCGCTGAACCACATGAACCGGACCTTGTTCCGCGGCTTGACCTTGGTCATCTGCTCGGCGATCTCGAGGATCGCCGCCGATCCGGAACCGTTGTCCTGGATGCCGCCGCCGACGCCGACGCTGTCCAGGTGAGCCCCGACGACGACCACGTTGTCCGCGTCGCCGGCCGGAGACTCGGCGATCACGTTGCGCGTCGTGTATGTACCGGGCCGCCAGTCGATCTTCAGGCGCACCTCCAGCCCGGTCAGACCTTGCTGGACGCCGTTGGCGAGCAGGGTGGCGGCCTCGACGGACGCAGCCACCGTCGGGATGTCGAGGCCGTCGAAGTTGAACCACAGCGGAACGGTGCGGCCAGGCTGGCCCTCGTTGAAGAACACCATCCCTGCCGCTCCGATGCTGTCCGCGAGCACGAACTTCTCGGCAAAGGTGCAGGTGCCTCGCTGGACGAGGATGATCGCGCCCGGCGGCATGTCGGCGTAGTCCTCGGCCTCGCACCCGCTGGTGCTGGTGTTGGGGTCGGCACCGGGCGGCAGGACGAGGTCGGCCGCCCACACGGGTGCCGTGACGTCGACTCCGTACGTCGTGGACTTGAACATCGACCCGAAGTCGCCGCCGAACTGCGCGCCCGCGATGCCGGGCACCAGCTCCGGCCCGTTCACGACATCCAGGACCGGCGCCTCCCAGTCGGCGAGGAATGTCAGGTCGTACTCGAAGTCCTGGAGGGAAACGTCGTAGCCCGCCGCCGCAGCCCGCTCGGCGACGTAGTCCGCGGACAGCTCGTACCCAGGCGCCCCGGCCAGGCGGTTGCCACCGTTGGCGTCGCTGATCTCCTGGAGGGCCGCCTGGTGCTCCAGGATGCCCTCGGCGCTGACCGCGGCCCGGAGCTTGGCCGAGTTGTTGTTGTTCGGCGCAGCCGCCGACGGCAGAGCGGCGGCGAGCAGTCCGGTCACCGCCAACGCGGCGATCCCGGCTCGGACGGCGGATCTGTGCACGTCGACCCCCTCGGTGGACGCGAGCCGCGCGGGTCGCGGCCCGATCAGGATCGAGGCCACACTCGTGGGCGGTTCCCGGCTCAGTCAAGAGATCGCCCGATCCTTCCGGCGTCCCTCGGCCCTCGCCGGGTCGCGCGATCCGGGAGCAGCGACTCGTGAACAGCGGGGCGGGAACAGGCCGATCCACTAGCCTCCGGCGCATGGCGCTGCTGGAGCGCGACGAGGAGCTGACCCGGCTGCGGGCGACCCTGCAGCCGGCCCAGGGCGGCCGGGGCAGTGTCGTCCTGGTCTCCGGCGAGGCCGGCATCGGCAAGACCAGCCTGGTGCGCGCCTTCCTCGACGACGCCCGCGGCCGCACCCGGGTGCTCACCGGTGCCTGCGACGACCTCACCACACCCCGAGCGCTCGGCCCCTTCCGCGACATGGCCGCT
>DATHUJ010000208.1:0-1557 GCA_035462375.1 Jiangellales bacterium | reverse complement strand
CGTGGACGGTCGGGTCTGCCGCACCATCTCCGCCGGTCGGGAGCAGGTCAGCCGGCCGATGCGAGCCCCTCGTCGGCCACCGACGGCAGCACCGGACGGTTGCTCCGAATGACGCCCAACGGATCGCGGTGGCGCTTGATCCCGCGCAGCCTCGCCAGCTGCTCCGCCCCGATGGCCGACGACGGGTCGGCGCCCGAGGTGAAGTTGAAGAACCGTCGTCCGGTGGAGAAGGGGGCGAGCGCGCTGTCCAGGAGGGCCATGCGCTCGTGGATCTGCGGTTCGATGCCCGGGACCATGGGGATGCCGAGGTAGAAGACGAGGAACTCGCCGTCGACCACGTTCTGGACCCCGGCGTTCTCCGCGGGACGGGCCAGCGCGCCGCCGAGATGGCGGATCTCGACTCCGAGCAGCGGGGAGCGTGATTCCGGGCCGGTCACGCGAGGAGCGACCAGATCGTGTGCTCGTCGAAGGTATGCAGCAGGGTGCTGCCTTCGACGGCCGGCGTCGGGTCGTCGGGCTCCATGGCCACCGTGCCGATCTGGTCCACCGGGACCGTCGCGGTGGTGTCGAGCACGGGGATCCCTAGGGCCCGCAGCGGCGCCACCGGTTCCTCGGCCGCCTGGGTCGAGCCGAGGAACGTGAAGTCGACGGCCACGAAGGACTGACCGCGCATCGGCTCCGGGATCTGCTCGACCGGCGGGAAGTTGAGCAACCAGGCCCACAGGCTGAGCTCCTCGGGGGCGGTCCTGGCGAGGCCCGCGAAGGTTCTCAACACCTCGCCGGCCCGCTCCTGCGGCCACATCAGCCGGCCACCGTAGATGTGCGGGGCCTCGACGAGCCCGATCTCCATGGCGGTGACGATGGCGTAGTCGCCACCACCGCCACGGAGCGCCCAGAAGAGGTCCGGGTCCGACTCGGCGGTCACCCGTGCCGGCTCGCCGTCCGGGCGGACGACGTCCAGGGCACGCACGTGGTTGGCCGCGAGGCCGTACCGGCGCCCGAACCAGCTCAACCCACCGCCGAGGGTGTAGCCCACGACGCTCGGGTCGCCGTTGCTGCCGGCGAGCAGGCTGAGCCCGGTGCCCACCAGGGCGGCCTGCACCTCGCGGACCTTGACCCCCGCGCCGACCCGGGCGACCCGGGCGTCGGTGTCGATCTCGATGCCGCCGAGCTGACGGGTCCGCAGCAGGATCGTGCCGTCGGCTAGACCCGGTGGCGCCGTGCCCGCTTGGTTGGGCGGTCACGCTGTAGCCGTGGATGCGCGCGAACCGCACCGTGGCCACGACGTCGTCGGCGTCGGCGGCCTGGACGACCGCGGCGGGGTGCTGGTCGACGTGCAGGTTCCAGGCGGCGCGGACCTGGTCCCAGTCGGGGTCGGTGGGGGTGGCGACCCGCCCCTGGGCCTGGACGCGGAGGGCCGAGAAGCCGTCGGTGCGGGTGTGGCGGGCGGCGATGGTCGTGATGGCGGACATGGGTGCTCCTGTCGTCCCGTCCTTGTCGGTGGTCGGGACGACCGTGCTCCCGGTCACTTGACGCGGGCTTGAGGTGCACCTGCAA
>DATHUJ010000207.1:0-47285 GCA_035462375.1 Jiangellales bacterium | reverse complement strand
CCCCCCGGGCGTAGCGTGTGGTCGACGGTGACGCGAGACGCGGGTACGCCTGACTGGACGCGAAACCGTCGACACGCCGCGTCCCCGGTCGACCCCCCGCCGGGGGCGCGGCCCTGTCAGCGGGCGAACTCGGTGGCCCGGCTCTCGCGCACGACGCTGATCCGGATCTGCCCGGGGTAGGTCAGCTCCTCCTCGACCTGCTTGGCGATGTCGCGGGCCATCACCTGCGCCTGGATGTCGTCGACGACGTCCGGGACGACCATGACCCGGACCTCGCGTCCGGCCTGCATGGCGAAGACGCGGTCCACCCCCTCGTGGGCCATCGCGATCTCCTCCAACCGCTCGAGCCGCTTGACGTAGGCCTCGAGCGACTCGCGCCGTGCACCGGGCCGACCACCCGAGATGGCGTCGGCGGCCTGGGTGAGCACCGCCTCGACGGTACGGGGCTCCACCTCGTTGTGGTGCGCCTCGATGGCGTGGACCACGTCGTCGTGCTCTCCGAAGCGCCGCGCGACCTCGGCACCGATGAGGGCGTGGCTGCCCTCCACCTCGTGGGTGAGGGCCTTGCCGATGTCGTGCAGCAGCGCGCAGCGCTTCATCAGGGTCACGTCGAGGTGCAGCTCGGCCGCCATCATCCCCGCGAGGTGGGAGGACTCGATGAGGTGCTTGAGGACGTTCTGCCCGTACGAGGTGCGGTAGCGGAGCCGGCCGAGCAGGGCGACCAGGTCAGGATGGACGTCGGTGACACCGACCTCGACCAGGGCGTCCTCGCCGGCCCGGACGCACAACCGCTCGACCTCGGCCTTGCTCTTGTCGTACTGCTCCTCGATCCGGTGCGGGTGGATCCGCCCGTCGAGGACCAGCGCATCGAGGCAGAGCCGGGCGATCTCCCGCCGGACCGGGTCGAAGCACGAGAGCAGCACTGCCTCGGGAGTGTCGTCGATGATGAGGTTGACGCCGGTCACCTGTTCGAAGGCGCGGATGTTTCGCCCCTCCCGCCCGATGATGCGACCCTTCATGTCGTCGCTGGGCAGGTGCAGCACGGAGACGACCGACTCCGCGGTCTGCTCGGACGCCAGGCGCTGGATGGCCAGGGTGATGATCTCGCGAGCCTGCTCGTCGGCGGTCTCCCTGGTCCGGGCCTCGATGTCGCGGACGAGGATCGCCGCTTCCCGCTTCGCCTGCGCCTCGACCCCGGCGACCAGCTCGGCCTTGGCCTGCTCCGCCGTGAGGCAGGCCGTGCGCTCGAGGACGAGCCGTCGCTCCTCGGCGACGTCACGCAGCTCGGCCGTCCTGCGGGCGATCTCGGTCTCGATCTCGGTCAGCTCGCGCGCCCGGTCCTCGAGCTGGCGAGCCTCCGCGTCCAGCCTCTTTTCGCGCTCCCCCAGCCGGTGCTCGCGCCGTTCCAGGTCCAGGCGCTGAGCCTTGATGTCCTCCCGCAGCCCACGGACCTCGGCCTCCACGTCCTCGCGCGCGGCCTGGGCGTGCTCGGTCGCCTCGGTGGCCTGGCGCCGGACCTGGTCCGCCTCGTCGCGGGCGCGGCGCAGCAGCTCGTCGCCCTCCAGCCTGGCGGCGTCGAGCTCGGCCTGCACGGTGGGTGCGGTGGGGGTCTCCGTGGACGAGCCGGTGCGGCGGAGCAGGATCGCGACCACGACCCCGAGCAGGACCAGGATGCCCAGTCCGACGAGGACGATGATCAGCTCTGCGGTTCCCAAGCCCATCATCGACTCCTCGTCTGTCGGCGCCCGCACGCGAGCGGTCCGGTCGAGGGGTCCGCTCCGGTACGCCGCCGACATCAACCGGATAGCCCGACCTGCCCGGTCCGCTCTTCAGGCGGCCGAGCGACGCCCGGGAGGCCCGGGGCCGGTCGCGAGCCGCGACCAGCAAGGTCGTACCCCGGTGTCAACCGGGTGGTCATGCGTCCGAGTCGAGTCGTCGATATGAGCAATCCGCGGTGCCGCGGAGTGAACCCTTCTTGACGCCGAGGCTACGAGCAGGTCACGGAGGGGTCAAGGCGAACGCCCACTCACGCCACTGCTGTCCCAGATGTCCCCCGTGTCGCTGCCAGCACAGCGACGACAGGTCAGTCGCCAGCCCCGGACTCCGTGGCCAGCGCCTCGCGCACCACCGACGCCGCCAGGCCGGCGGGATAGCCCTTGCGTGCCAGCAGCCCCATCAGCCGGCGTCGGCGCGCCAGCGGCTCGAGCCGACGGGTGCCGGGCAGCCGGGCCTCGACGAGGGCGCGGGCCGTGCCCCGCTCCTGCTCCGGCGCCAGCTGGTGCAGCGCGTCGTCGACCAGCTCGGCCGGGACCCCCCGATGGCGGAGTTCGTGGGCCAGGGCGCGACGGGCCAGCCCTCGCCCGGCATGCCGGGACTCGACCCAGGCGCGCGCAAACGCCCAGTCGTCCACGAGCCCGACGTCCTCGAGCCGGTCGAGGACGGCGGCTGCCGCATCGTCGGGCACCCCCCGGCGCCGGAGCGTCTCGGCGAGTTGGTTGCGGGTCTGCGGGGCGCCGGTCAGCCTTCGGAGCGCGATCGACCGGGCCACCTCCTCCGGGTCGGCGTGGGGGCCACGCGCCGGGTCGCTCAGAACTCGACCTCCGGCTCCGTCACGGCCGGCTCGTCCACCCGGGCCCCGATGCCGAGCTTCTCCTTGATCTTCTTCTCGATCTCGTCGGCGAGGTCGGGGTTGTCCTTGAGGTACTGCCGGACGTTCTCCTTGCCCTGGCCAAGCTGGTCGCCCTCGTACGTGTACCAGGCACCCGCCTTGCGGATGATCCCGTTGTCCACCCCGAGGTCGATCAACCCGCCCTCGCGGCTGATGCCCTGGTTGAAGAGCAGGTCGAACTCCGCCTGCCGGAACGGCGGGGCCATCTTGTTCTTGGCCACCTTGACCCGGACCCGGTTGCCGACCGGCTCGGTCCCGTCCTTGAGCGTCTCGATCCGTCTGATGTCGAGGCGCACCGAGGAGTAGAACTTCAGCGCGCGCCCACCGGTGGTGGTCTCGGGACTGTTGTGGACCATGACCCCGTCGACGAAGTAGTTGTGGGTCCCCTCCACCTCGATGTCGAACCGCCGCATGGACCGCGTGGGCGGCTTGACGTGGATGTCGAGCACGCGCGCTGGAACCAGCCGCATCCGTGGAGCGACGAACTCGGGCTCCACGGCGAAGCGACCCCGGAAGCGGGGCAGCAGCTTGCCTTCCATCGAGGGATGGACGAACGGCGCGATGATCTCCTGGAACTGCGCCGACGCAGCCGACGTGAAGTGGAGGACGGCCTGTCGACGTGCGCCCCGCTGGCTCAGCGTGACGTCGAGCCCCAGCTCATCGCACAGGTAGTCGCGAAGCCGCTCGCGCGAACCAGGAGTCATGGCCTCGACGCGGATCGCGATCCGCCCCGGTCCGCTGGAGCCCCCGTCGTCCATGTACCAGACGGCCAGGGCGAGAGGGGTCAGCGCCTTGAGGTACTCCTCGCTCAGGTGCTTGCGACCGTCGGCGGAGTACACGATGTCGCGCAGCTCCGAGAGCTCCGAGAGGGGGGTCAGGTCGACGAGCCCGGCGCCTCGGGGATCGGTGGCCCGGGTCTGGCGGATGTTGCCGAACTGTGCGGCCTTCCAGTCGAGGTAGGCGAGCTGGCCCGCGCCGTGGCCCATCCGGAAGCGGACCCCATGGCGACCCCGTCGGTGAGGCGCAAGGTGTCCATCGCCGATCAATCCGCCGAGCACGATCTGCCACTGCTGTGCACTGAGCCGGTGCTCCTCGGCGACCACCACACGATCACCCGCCACGAACTCACCCGCTGGTCGCCATCCTCCGGGGGTGTGGATCAGGTGGTTCTCCGTAGCCCCGAACTGCGCCCGGCCGTTGCCGCCCGACTTCGCCACGGTGAACTGGAGGAATCGCTCGGCGTTGCCGTTGTCGAACCAGTTGGTGACACGCCGTGGGACCACCCGGTCGGTGTCCGGGTCGTATGACAAGACCTCCACGTCCCGCCGCTGGTCGACGATCGTGCCGATCTTCTCCTGGCTGCCGTCGGCCAGCGTCACGCGGGTCGAGTAGGAGAAGCAGCCGAACATCACGCCGATCTTCTCCCGGAGCTGGTTGATGAAGATCGCCGTGGTCCGGGAGTGGCTCAGAGCTGCGGTGATCTTGCGCAGCGCTTGGCTCATGAGCCGCGCCTGGAGACCGACGTGGCTGTCGCCCATCTCACCCTCGATCTCGGCCCGGGGCACCAGCGCCGCGACTGAGTCGATCACGATGACGTCGAGAGCGCCCGACCGGATCAGCATGTCGGCGATCTCGAGTGCCTGCTCCCCGGTGTCCGGCTGCGACACCAGCAATGCGTCGGTGTCGACCCCGAGCTTGCGCGCGTAGTCGGGGTCGAGCGCGTGCTCGGCGTCGATGAAGGCCGCGATGCCACCCGCCCGCTGGGCGCTCGCCACGGCGTGCAGAGCCACCGTGGTGTTGTGGGAGAGCATGCCGTTGGCCAGGAAGCTGTGGGTGTCCGGAAGCATGACGTCGAACGTCGGCTGGTCACCGGCGTCCTCCACGCCCACCACCGTTTCGAAGGTGAGGCGGTGGTGGATCAGCGCCTCGAGGTATTCGAGGATGGCCCGGCTCGTCGCGGGCAACCGGTGGCGCCGACGCTCGCACCACTCGACGATCTTGACCAGTCTCGTCCTCGAGCAGGCCAACTGGACGTCCGGACGGAGAAGATCGCCAGCAATGCGATCGAACTCCCGGTCGCCCCCGGAGTCGTCGCGCAGGTCGCGGATGAGTCCAGCAAGGCCTGGGACGTTCTCGACCTGCGGCTCCACCGAGCTGCGCCGGAAGTGATCGGCGACCTGACCGGCACGACGCGCGGAGCGGAATCCCACGACGTCGAGGAACCGGTGGGCGCACGCCGGGTTGACCGTCACGGTCCAGTAGTGGCGGTCGTAGGTCCGGTCGAGCTTGCTCGAGAGCGTCGCCGGGACACCGAGGCCGTACAGCAGGAGCTGGACCTCTCGGGCGAGCTGCTCCGACGCCGTGCCGAGCCCCACCGTGGACGACGCGTCGATCCACCCGTCACCCTCGAACAAGGCCGCGAGGAAGGTGCGCTGGGCTTTGGCGCCGGCGACCCGGACGACGTGTGGAATCGTCTTGCCGGCTGCGCGGACGTAGCCCAAGCCGTACCGGTCCGCGACCAATCTCCGCACCGCTGCGCCTGAGACGACGTGTTCCTTGCCGGCGTAAGAGACCACGTCACGGTCCAGCACACGGCGGGCGAGGCCGGCGAAGTCGGCGGCGACCTCGGGGTCCCAGTTCGTGAACCGGACGGAGTGCTCGTAGCCGAGCGAGCCCTCGGCGACCAGGTAGCCGAGCAGGGCGGCCTCGTCTTCGTCGAGCCCTTCACCGAGGGCGGCCTCCTCCGCCCCGAACACGGCGGACACCACCTGGTCACCCACGCTGATGCGATCCGCCCGCCGCCAGACCACGAAGCCTCGCTCACTGACGACCCGGAGCGGGTGGTTACGTGTCACGGTGACCGACCGGCCAGACGACAACCGGACCCGGAGCACGGGCTTGCGGTTGTTATGGGTGACGGCGGCCAGCGGCTCGAGCTCGGCCCGCTCGTTGACCATGCGGATGCCCCGCTCACGCACGACGGTCACCCGTGACGTGCAGGACGTGGGCTGACCGCACCGGGCGAAGAGCTCGCCGACGGTTTCGAGACCGCGGTCGGTCCAGACGTAGGTGTCGGCCGTGAGGCACTTTCCGCTGCTCTCCGGTCCGTAGATCTCCACCACGCGGCCACGTGGGAGCCCGCCGATCCCGAGCGCCACGTCGAGGGCGATCGCGCCGGTGGGGATGGTCTCGACGGGGGCGCGACCCTCGTCGCCGAGGCGCATGACCGACCCCTTGCCGTGCTGGCGCTCGATCTGCGCCAGCGCGGTCTGGAGGGCCTTGTCGCGGTCAGCGGGAGCTGCCATGGATGCCACCTGCCGGGTCTGAGGGGCCGCCGGACGGCCGGATCGTGTCTTCATCAAACGCGGACGCTAGTGGCCGGCTCCGACAGATCGTCGCGTCCGGGACCGACCTGTGGACACGGCCGCGGAGCGACCGACGAGGTCAAGCCTAGGCCGAACGGGTGTTCGAAGGGCGGCGACACGCCGGGTGCGCCGCGGCTCCCAGCAGCACGAGCACGAGGACCGAGGCACCGGCGTTGAGCACCCCGTAGCCGAGCGCTCCCACCACCAGGCCGGCCACGGCTCCACCGGCCGCGGCGGCCAGGCCCATGAGCAGGTCGGAGGCGCCCTGAGCCGCCGGCCGGTCCGCGACCGGCAGGGCGTCGGTGATGAGCACCGACCCGGCGACCAGACATGCCGACCAGCCGAGCCCGAGGAGGAACAGCCCCGCACCGAGGCCGGGTGAGGACCCCTCGGGCGACGTGCCCGACAGCGCCACGGCGGCCAGCAGCACGACTCCCCCGCCGACCACGACCGGGATCCGTCCGTACCGGTCGGCCAGCCAGCCCATCACCGGCGCGAAGGCGAACATGCCCGCCACGTGGAGGCTGATGACGAAGCCGATGATCTCCAGCGAGGCGCCGCCGTGGTCCATGTGGATCGGGGTCATCACCATCACGGCCACCATGACGGTGTGGGCCACGACCACCGCCAGCAGGCCGAGCAGGGCTCTCGCCGAGTGCGACGCCGCGGCAAGGCCGTGGCGCAGGGCCCCTCGACGCCGACCCGGACCCCACGGCGGCTGGCCGCCGGCCGCCTCCCCCGCCACGAGCTTCGCGGTCTCGAGCGGATCCGGACGCATGGCCCGGAGGACCACGACGGAGGCCAGGGCCAGCCCCACTCCCCCCACGAGGAAGGGACCGGCGAGCGGCTCGATGCCGATCGACGCCGCCAGCCGGCCCGCCGGGCCGACCAGGTTGGGACCCGCCACCGCCCCGACGGTGGTCGACCAGACCACGACGGAGAGCGCCCTTCCCCGCCCGGTCGGCGGGGCCAGGTCGGTGGCGGCGTACCTCGCCTGCAGCCCCGCCGTCGTGCCGCCGCCGAAGAGTGCGGTACCGAGCAGGAGCAGCGGGAAGGACCGGACCTCCGCCGACACCACGGCGAGGGCGGCTCCCAGGACCGCGAGCCCGTAGCCGGCGCCGAGCCCGGCCCGACGACCCCGGGCCAGCGCGAGCCGCGCGGTCGGCAGCGCGAGCAGCGCCGCCCCCAGCACCTGGGTGCTCTGCACCAGCCCGGCCAGGTCCGCCCGGCCGAGCACCCGCGACGCGAGCAGGGCCCCGACGGCGATCCCGCTCGACACCCCGACCCCGCCGAGCACCTGGCTGGTGACGAGTACCCGGATCGTACGGCGCTGGATGGTCTCCAGCTCCGTGCCGCCGGGCGCAGCGTCACGGACGGTGCGGCTCACGCCCGGAGGGTACGCCGGATCGGCTACACCGCCCGGACTCCCCCGAAGGCCCCGCCCCGGAAGGCGTCCACGAACAGCGCGTGGTCCGCCCGCGTACGTTCGGCGATCAGCTCGGCCTCGTCCCGTACCCACCCCACGAGGGCATCGACCTCGTCACCCACACGGTCCGTCACCAGGTCCTCGACCTGGCCCTTGACGATGATCGACTCGGCGTCTGCGTCGGAGACGCAGTGCACCTTGGCCGTCGCGCGTCCGAGGTCCTCGACGAGGTCGGTCACCTCGTCGGGCTCCCCGACGTCGTCCCAGTCCAGGTCGACCTCCCACGGTTGCAGCTCGCGCACCACGTAGCCGAGGTCGCCGAGACGGGTCCACCCGAGGTACGGATCGGCGTGCACCTGGAGGGCCCGCTGCGAGAGTGCGGTCCGGTGCCCGTGGTGGTCGAAGGCACCGTCGAGGCGCTCGTCGTGGACGACGGCGCTGGGGGCCGCCACGTTGCCCTCCTTGAGGCTGAGGACGACGTCGTCCTGCAGCGCCTGGCTGCGGCCCTCGAGGAGGACGTTGTAGGCACCCAGCCCGGCGCTGCCGATCCCGAAGCCGGTGCGACCCGCCACGTCCTTCACCTCGTACGCGACCGCCCCCATGCGCTTGTCCTCGGGGATGGTGGCGAGGTAGTCGCCGACCGCCTCGAGCACGGCGTCACGCTCGTCGTCGTCCAGGGCACGGAACCCCCCGCCCTCGCGGAACCGGCGGTCGTCGCCGTCGAGAGACGTCTCGGCATCGAGCAGCTCGCGCCGCGTGGCCCGCCTTGCCTTGAGCAGCGTCTCCCGGACCGGGCCGTCGGCGTTGTCCAGCCGCAGCGACCACACGTGGTCGTCGTCCTCCTCGACGTACCGACGCACCTGGACCACGTACGCGCGGACGTACCGCCCGACCAGCTCGTCGATCACCTCGTCGGGGAAGGCCTTGCGCCAGCCGACCAACCCGATCGACGCCGCGCAGCGCAGCAGGTCCCAGGTGAAGTGGCCGAGGTAGGCCTCGTCGAAGTCGTTGACGTCGAAGACCAGCACGCCTCGGGAGTCCATGTAGGTGCCGAAGTTCTCCGCGTGCAGGTCACCGTGGATCCAGATGCGTGACAGCTCGCCCTCCGCCCACGGGTCGTCGATGGAGGAGACGTCGGAGTAGAAGAGCGGGGCCGAGCCTCGGAAGAAGGCGAAGGGCTCCTTTGCCATCCGGCGGAACCGGCGCCGGAAGGCCTCGGGGTCGCGGTCGATGAGGTGGGCCAGGCCCTCTTCGAGGCAGGAGACGATCTGGTCGGACCGGTCCGGGCTGGTCTGGGATGCGGGCACGACTGGCAGCCTTCCCGGCCGTAGCGCGCCCTACTCGCGGGCGCAGGTCAGCGCTCGCGCGCCGGGAGCCCGAGGGCCTCGCACACGGCCCGCCAGACCCGCTTGGTGTCCTCACCCTCGTCCAGCGCCTGGCGCACCGTGCGACCACCGAGTGCGGCGATGGACTGGTCCCTCGCCCACGAGTCCGCGTACCCCTCGCCCAGGTGGTGCTCCATCCGTCGCCAGAAGTCCGTGAGCCGCACCGGACCAGGGTGTCACGCCGCTCGCCGCGGTCGTCGAGCCACCACGCGGTGCTGGACCAGGCCGACGATCGGGGTCGCAAGGTACAGCCACACCGGCAGTCCCCAGCCCAGACCGACGCCCGCGGCGGCCGCCGTCATCGAGACGACGGCGACGACGCCGATGGCCGTGAGAGCCAACGCGTCGGTACGCAGCTGGAACACCGCCTCGGTGTCGAGCGCCAGGTCGGCGCGTCGTTGCCACGCGCGGGCGTGCAGCACGAGGAGGACGGCGGCGGTGGCCAGGACGGCGGCGCCGAAGACCAGCAGGAGCCCCTGGACCTCCGACCTGCTCAGCTGCTGCTCCGTCCCGGCACCCACTCCCAGGAACCGCTCGGCGAACACCTGGGCCATCAGCTTCAGCGGGTACACGTACAGCACCACGATGAACAGCAGGACCCCGTTCACCGCCACGGTCCACCCGTCTCCCATCGGGTACCTGCAGAAGAACTGCCGGTGGGAGTACCAAAGCGAGACGATCGCTGCGAAGGCCAGCGCGAAGGCCGGGAAGCCGGCGACCGCCTCGCGCAGGTCGCCGTAGCTCTCGGGGACCGTCAGCGTGACGACCAGCAAGGTGGCGGCCAGGGCGAAGACCCCGTCGCTGAACGCGAGGAGCCGGGCGGTCTCCTCGCCGCCCCGGGGCCGGCCGGTTCGCACGGCACGCGTGCCCTCCACGGCGTCGGCACCTCCCCGGTCGGCGTGACCCCACCGTCCGGGTCCCAGCTGCCTCCTGGTAGGGGCTTACGTCCCCCGGAGGCGGCCACCGGACCGCTGTCGGTGCCGCGCGGGAGGATGGGCGCGTGCCCACTGACGTGCTCGACCTCTTCGGCCCGGCCACCCGAGCGTGGTTCACCGGGGCCTTCGAGGCGCCGACTCCGGCCCAGGAGGGGGCGTGGCGGGCGGTGTCCGCCGGGCGGCATGCCCTCGTGGTCGCCCCGACCGGCTCGGGCAAGACCCTGGCCGCCTTCCTGTGGGCCCTCGACCGGCTTGCGGCCGAGCCGGTTCCCGACGACCCGGGCGAGCGCTGCCGCGTTCTCTACGTGTCCCCGCTCAAGGCCCTCGCCGTCGACGTCGAGCGCAACCTGCGATCCCCGCTGTCGGGCATCGGCCAGGCCGCGCGCAGGCTGGGGCTCCCGGAGCCCCGGGTCACCGTGGGGGTCCGGTCGGGTGACACCCCCGCCGATGAGCGACGCCGCTTCCCACGCACGCCGCCGGACGTGCTGATCACGACGCCCGAGTCGTTGTTCCTCCTGCTGACCTCCCGCGCCCGTGAGGCGCTCCGCAGCGTCCGTACGGTCGTGGTGGACGAGGTCCACGCCGTTGCCGGGACCAAGCGAGGGGCCCACCTGGCCCTCTCCCTGGCCCGGCTCGACGCGCTGCTCCCCCGCCCCGCTCAGCGGATCGGGCTCTCCGCCACGGTGCGACCGGTGGACGAGGTCGCTCGGTTCCTGGCCGGCGGCGAGCCGATCGAGGTGGTGACCCCCCGCAGCGCCAAACGGTGGGACCTGCAGGTCGTCGTCCCCGTCCCCGACCTGGGCGCGCTCGGCGAGCCGACCGGTGAGCCGGCAGGCTCGGCCGCGGGTGGTGAGCCGCGTACGTCGATCTGGCCGCACGTCGAGGAGCGGGTCGCCGACCTGGTCGAGCAGCACCAGTCGACCATCGTCTTCGCCAACTCGCGGAGGCTCGCCGAGCGGCTCACCGCCCGGCTCAACGAGGTGGCCCACGAACGGGCGACCGGTGAGGCGCTGCCACCGTCCGGCAGCCTCTCCCCCGCCGCCACGATGGCCCAGGCGGGCGCCAGCCGAGGAGCGAGCGAGGCACCCGTCGCCCGCGCGCACCACGGCTCTGTGAGCAAGGAGCAGCGCGGCCTCATCGAGGACGACCTGAAGTCCGGGCGGCTGCCGGCCGTGGTCGCCACGTCCAGCCTCGAGCTCGGCATCGACATGGGGTCGGTCGATCTGGTGGTGCAGGTCGAGTCCCCTCCGTCGGTGGCCAGCGGGCTCCAGCGGGTCGGCCGGGCCGGTCACCAGGTGGGGGCGGTCTCCCGCGGGGTGCTGTTCCCCAAGTACCGCGGCGACCTCGTGCAGACCGCCGTCGTCGTCGAGCGGATGCTGGTCGGGGCGATCGAAGAGCTCGCGGTACCCCGCAACCCGCTGGACGTCCTGGCGCAGCAGGTGGTGGCCGCGGTGGCCGTCGACGACTGGTCGGCGGACGACCTGCTCGCCCTCGTGCGCCGCGCCCATCCCTTCGCGACCCTGCCCCAGTCGGCCTACGACGCCGTGCTGGACATGCTGGCGGGACGGTACCCGTCGGACGAGTTCGCCGAGTTGCGGCCCCGGCTGGTGTGGGACCGGGTGACCGGCACCCTGACCGCCAGGCCGGGTGCCCAGCGCCTCGCCGTGACGAGCGGCGGGACGATTCCCGACCGTGGACTCTTCGGCGTCTTCCTGGTCGGCGACAAGGGCTCCCGCGTCGGGGAGCTGGACGAGGAGATGGTCTACGAGTCGCGCGTGGGCGACGTGTTCACGCTCGGTGCCTCGAGCTGGCGGATCGAGGACATCACCCACGACCGGGTCCACGTCTCGCCCGCGCCCGGTCAGCCAGGTCGCCTGCCCTTCTGGCACGGCGACGCCGTGGGCAGGCCGGCCGAGCTGGGGGCGGCGCTGGGCGCGTTCACTCGCGAGGTCACCGGACTGCCCGACGAGCGCGCCCGCGAGCGGGTGGCGGCGGCCGGCCTGGACGCCTGGGCGACCGACAACCTGCTGGCCTATCTCCGCGAGCAGCACGAGGCCACGGGCCACGTGCCCGACGACCGCACGGTCGTGGTCGAGCGCTTCCGCGACGAGCTCGGCGACTGGCGGCTGGTGGTCCACTCGCCGTACGGTGCCCGGTTGCACGCCCCCTGGGCGCTGGCGGTCGGGGCCCGGCTCCGCGAGCGCTACGGCACCGAAGTCCAGGCCGTCCACGCCGACGACGGCATGGTCTTCCGCATCCCCGACACCTGGTCCGGTGACGGCGTCGAGGCGCCGACGGCGGAGCTGGTGCTGCTCGACCCCGACGAGGTCGAGCAGGTGGTGACCGACGAGGTCGGGGGCTCCGCCCTGTTCGCGGCCCGCTTCCGCGAGTGCGCGGCCCGTGCCCTGCTGCTGCCACGACGTGACCCAGGCCGGCGCACCCCCCTCTGGCAGCAGCGGCAACGTTCGGCGCAGCTGCTCGAGGTGGCCTCCCGCTTCGGCTCGTTCCCGGTGGTGCTCGAGACGCTCCGTGAGTGCCTGCAGGACGTCTACGACCTGCCCGGCCTCGTCCGGCTGCTGCGCGACGTGCGCTCCCACACGCTCCGGGTCGTCGAGGTGGAGACCTCGACGCCGTCCCCCTTCGCCCGCTCGCTGCTGTTCGGCTACGTCGCCACGTTCATGTACGAGGGCGATGCGCCGCTGGCCGAGCGGCGGGCCCAGGCACTCGCCCTCGACCAGACCCTGCTGGCCGAGCTGCTGGGCCGGACCGAGCTGCGCGAGCTGCTCGACCTGGAGACGGTCGTCCGGACGGAGTCGGAGCTGCAGCGCCTGGCCGAGGACCGGCGAGCCCGCGGCGTCGAGGGCGTCGCCGACCTGCTGCGCCTGCTGGGGCCACTGACCACGGGTCAGGTCGTGGAGCGCTGCGAGGACCCCGGTTCGGCCCCGACGGCTCTGCAGGAGCTCGAGGCGGCCCGCCGGGCCATCCGGGTCCGGGTCGCCGGCGAGGAGCACTGGGCGGTCGTCGAGGACGCCGGCCGGCTGCGCGACGCCCTGGGCACGGCACTGCCGGTCGGCGTCCCCGAGGCCTTCACCGAGCCGGTGGCAGACCCCCTCGGTGACCTCGTGTCCCGGCACGCCCGGACTCACGGCCCCTTCCACGCCGCCGACGTAGCGGCCCGCTTCGGGCTGGGCGTGGCGGTCGTGGCCGAGACCCTCCGCCGGCTGGCGGCCCGGGGCCGCGTCGTCGAGGGAGAGTTCCGTCCCGGCGGGTCGGGCACCGAGTGGTGCGACGCCGAGGTGCTACGGCTGGTCCGCCGTCGCTCACTGGCCGCCCTCCGCCAGGAGGTCGAGCCGGTGGACCCCGCAGCCCTCGCCCGCTTCCTGCCGGCCTGGCAGCACGTGGGCGGCGGCCTGCGCGGCGTCGACGGCGTGCTGCGGGCGGTGGAGCAGCTGTCCGGGTGCGCAGTGCCGGCGAGCGCGCTGGAGCGACTGGTGCTGCCCACCCGGGTCGCCGGCTACGTCCCCGCCTGGCTCGACGAGCTCACCGCGACCGGGGAGGTGGTCTGGGTCGGTCAGGGGCCGCTCCCCGGTTCCGACGGGTGGGTGTCGCTGCACCCGGCCGACACGGCCCCCCTCACCCTGCCCGACACCGACCCGGCCCTGGCCGTGGGACCGCTGCACGACCGGGTCGTCGACGTGCTCGGCGGCGGGGGCGCCTACTTCTTCCGGCAGCTGTCCGACGCCACGGGCTCGACGGACGACGGCGCTCTGGTCGAGGCGCTCTGGGACCTCGTCTGGGCCGGTCTCGTCACCAACGACACGCTCGCGCCTCTGCGGGTCCTGACCGGGTCGTGCCGGGTCGCCCACGGCGGCCGGCCCACCGCTCGGGCCCGCACCCGCTACACCCGCGGCCGAGTCCCCCTGCCCAGCCGGAGCGGACCACCCGCGGGCGCCGGCCGCTGGTCGCTGCTCCCCGAGCGCGAGGCCGACCGCACCCGCCGGGCCCACGCCGCGGCCGAGTCGCTGCTCGACCGGCACGGCCTGGTGACCCGCGGGGCCGTGGCAGCCGAGCGGGTCCCCGGCGGCTTCGCGGCCACCTACCGGGTGCTCTCGGCCTTCGAGGAGTCCGGCCGGTGCCGCCGCGGCTACTTCGTCGCCGGCCTGGGTGCCGCCCAGTTCGGCGGCACCGGTGCCGTCGACCGGCTGCGAGCCGTGGCGGCGCGTGACGACCAGGACCGACCGGCGCTCGTGCTGGCGGCCACCGACCCCGCCAACCCGTACGGCGCTGCCCTGCCCTGGCCCGACCGGTCCGAGACCGGCGGGCACCGACCGGGACGCAAGGCGGGGGCGCTGGTGGTGCTCGTCCACGGTCACCTGGTGCTCTACGTCGAGCGGGGCGGGCGCACTCTGCTGTCGTTCTCCGCGGATCCCGACCTGCTGACCCCGGCCGCCGACGCCCTCGCCCTGGCGGTGCGAGACGGCGCGCTGGGGCGGATGACCGTCGAGCGCGCCGACGGCGAGGGCGTCCTCGGGCGGGGTGCCGACAGCGCCCTGGCGACGGCCCTGGCGGTCGCGGGGTTCCGGGCCACCCCGAGGGGACTGCGGCTCCGGAGTTGAGGGCGGCGGACTCGCTACGGTGCCGTGGTGGAGCTTCACCGCGGCGACGGCTGCGTCCTGTCCGACGACCCATCGCGCGTCGACCTCGACGTCGTGCACGGGTTCCTCACGGCGGCCTACTGGAGCCCGGGCGTCAGCCGCGACACCGTGGCCCGCGCGGTCGCGGGCTCAGTCGTGGTCGGCGCCTACCAGCCGCCGACCGGTCGCCAGGTCGGCTTCGCGCGGGCGGTGACGGACCGGGCCACCTTCGCCTGGCTGGCCGACGTCTTCGTTCTGCCGGGCCACCGTGGCCAGGGACTCGCCCGAGCCATGGTGACCGCCCTGCTCGAGCACCCGGACCTGCGGGGGCTGCGCCGGTGGATGCTGGCGACCGCCGACGCCCACCGGCTGTACACCGGCCTCGGCTTCGCCCCACCCGACCACCCCGAGCGGCTCATGGAGCGACGTCAGCCCGGTGCGTCCCGTGGCGCGGCGTAGTCCCGGTCGACGTAGACGAGCGGGTGGTCACCGGTGGTGTCGTCGGCGGTCGCGACCACCCGCCCGATGCAGACGGCATGGTCGCCGGCGTCCACGACGTCGTAGGGGAGGCACTCGACCGCCGCGACTCCACCGGTGATGATCAGGGCGCCGGAAGCCTCCCCTCGACGGTGGGCCCACGGGGAGAAGTCGTCGCGGTCCCCGGGCACGCGGTGGCGAGCTGCATACCGGGCCAGGTCCACCTGGTCGTCCGCGAGCATTGACATCGCCCACCCGTCCGAGACCGTGAGCGCGTCGTGGACGAAACCGCCCCGGCGCACGCAGACGAGGACGAGCGGCGGGTCGAGTGACACGGCGCTTGCCGCGGTGACGGTGATCCCGCAGTCCCGGCCGACCGCATCCAGCGTCGTGACGACGGCGACGCCCCCCGCCAGCCGCGCCATGGCGTCCCGGAAGGCGGGCTCGGGGGCCGAGGGCGGTACCAGCGGCGGGCCCGGTGCGAGCGTGCCGCCGCCCCAGGGGTCGGGTGCGGGACCCGGCACCGCGTTCACGACCCCGGGTACAGCCACCGTCGCACCCACCGCGTCAGGCGGGGCATGACGATCCACGTCATCACGGGCACCAGGATGCCCGCGAAGACGAGCGGCCGGAGCAGGACCGGCCAGCCCTGCGTGTGCGGCACCAGCAGCACGTTGATCAGCAGGGCGAGGGGATAGATCGCGGCGAAGGTGACGACCGCCATCTTCCACTTGGGCGGAGCCGGCGCGGTGCGGCCCGGCAGCTCG
Organism: Jiangellales bacterium; assembly: GCA_035462375.1. GTDB lineage: Bacteria > Actinomycetota > Actinomycetes > Jiangellales > Jiangellaceae > DASTQL01. The sequence goes on along the minus strand of DATHUJ010000207.1, from coordinate 31,628 downwards.
AACCAGGTCTCCAGGCCGGACACCGCGGCGGTCCGCTCCTCGTCGACGAAGTCCTCGGCGGCAGCGAGCCAACCGGCCCGCTGGGGCGAGGCCTCCCAGCGGTGCAGCGCCGCGTCGTCGCGGAACCGGTAGACCACGTGCCACTCGCTCCCGGGCTGGGGGGGCCGGAGCAGCCCGCCTCCCAGGAACCCGTCGAAGCGGGCGGCCGCCCGCAGGATGCCGTCCACCCACCGCTCGTACTCCGCCTCCCGCCCGGGGGAGACCCGCCGCGCCACCGTCACGGTGACCGGCGGACCGGCGGCTCCGGTCGGCGGCTGGGGGTGGGTGTCGGTGGTCATCGCCCTACAGCAGCGTCGGCCGCGCCTCGGGCATTCCCCGCGCTCAGGTGTCGCCCGTGGAGGCGAAGAGCGCCTCCCGGGCGAGATCGACCGCGCAGAGCAGGGCGCCGCGCAGGACTGGGGCCTCGGCAACGGCCGTGGAGACGACGCGCGGGTGCACGGGGGGCGATGTGCCCGACGGCCGAGGACACCAGGCCGCAGAGGCGCTCCCCTCCCGAGGCGCCCACCTCCCCGGCCAGCACGACCAGTGCCGGGTCGACGACCGCACACGCCCCGGCCACGCCGAGGGCGACGCGACGCGCCAGCTCGTCGAGGAACGGCGCACCGTGCGGCCAGCTCCAGCACCGCCTCGGCGCCGACCAGCCGCTGGAAGGCCCCCTTGAACGGCCGTTCGACGCTGCTCGGCAGGGGAACCCCGGCACCGGCAGGTAGCCGATCTCGCTGGCCGCGCCGGTGGCCCCGCGATGGAGTCGACCACCGAGGACGACGGCGAGCCCGACCCCCCGCGACACCCAGAGCAGCAGCATGTCGTCGACCCCGCACGCCGCCCCCTCGGCCCGCTCGGCCATGGCCGCGAGGTTGACGTCGTTCTCGATGGTCACCCCGCAGCCGAGGTCGCGCCGCAGGGTGTCGCCAAGGCCGGCGCGCCGGCGCGGCAGGTCCCAGGAGAAGTCGACGTCCCCGGTGGCCGGGTCGACCAGGCCGGGTGTCCCGATCACCAGCTGGCTCACCCGGGACGTGCTGATGCCCGCGCGGTCCACCGCGTACAGCTCGGCGCTGGGACCTCGGCCCCCGGACCGGGCACCGACGACCTCGACGAGCCCCCGTTCCTCCAGCCGGGCGAGCAGCTGGGATGCGGTGACCCGGAGACTTACCAGTGCGACGGGTGCGGTGTCCCGCGACCGTCAGGGACCATGGCAGGGTGCCCGAGGGAGACACGGTGTGGCTCGCCGGACGCCGGCTGCACCAGGCGCTGGCAGGGCAGCGACTCGTGCGCACCGACTTCCGGGTGCCGCGTCACGCCACCGTCGACCTCACCGGCCGTACCGTGCTGGGCGTCCTGTCATGCGGCAAGCATCTGCTCACGAGATTCAGCGGGGACACGACGCTGCACACCCACTTCCGGATGGACGGCTCCTGGCACCTCTACCGACCGGGCCGTCGGTGGACGGGAGGTCCGGCCTGGCAGGTCCGGGTGGTGCTGTCCACGGCGTCGTGGGTGGCGGTGGGCTACCGGCTCCCCGTGGTCGACCTGCTGCCGACGTCGCGGGAGCCCGATCTCGTGGGCCACCTCGGCCCCGACCTGCTCGGGCCGGACTGGGACCCGGACGAGGCCGTACGACGACTGCTCGCCGATCCGGACCGGCCTGTCGGCGAGGCGCTGCTGGACCAGCGCATCATGGCGGGCCTGGGCAACCTGTACCGGACCGAGCTGTGCTTCCTGCTCGGCATCACACCCTGGGTCCGGGTCGGCGACCTCGCCGACCCGGCGGCGGCCGTGCAGCTGGCCCACCGGCTGCTCGACGCCAACAAGGAGACCTCCGACCAGGTGACCACCGGTGATCGTCGCCGCGGACACCGGCACTGGGTGTTCGAGCAGCGACGGTGCCAGCGGTGCGGCACGCCGGTCGCCACCGGCTGGCAGGGCGCCCCGCCACGGGAGCGGCTCACGGCCTGGTGCCCACGCTGCCAGGCCGGCCCGACGCCGGGACCGCGGCGGTGATCGGTGACCGAGGGTCGCGGCGAGGCCGTCAGGCGACCGCGACGACGTCGCGCCGAGGGTCGCGGGCCGGCGCCCGACCGGACACGCGTTCCGTGCGGACCTCGGCGAGTGCCTCCACGGCGGCGGCCTCGACGTGCGACATCTCGTCGCTGACCTCTCGGAGCACCTCGGAGAGCGGGATGTCCAGCGCGCCGCAGATGGAGGCGAGCAGCTCGGAGGAGGCCTCCTTCTGCCCGCGCTCGACCTCGGACAGGTAGCCCAGGCTCACCCGGGCGGTCGACGAGACCTCCCGCAGGGTGCGCCCCTGCTGCTGGCGTCGGCGGCGGAGGACGTCGCCGATCAGCCGTCGGATGAGGACCACGGGTGCCTCCCCTCCTGATGCTCCGGCGACGATGACCGCTCCCACCGTACCTCCGACCGGTGTCCGGAGCGGTGTCGAGCCGTGCCCGGTCAACCCGGCGGTCGGCCGGGGGATTCCCCCGGCGCCGGCCCGAGGCCGGCCGCCGTCCGCCGGAGCAGGTCGAGCGCGTGCACGACCGCCGACCTGCGGACGGTCCCCCGGTCACCCCGGAGGCGAGGGGACGAGACCCGGACCCCGGCCGGACCTGCGACCGCCGCGTGGAGGACGCCGGGAGGATGCCCCTCGTCCGGCTCGGGCCCGGCGACCCCCGTCGCGGCCACGCCGTACGTGGCACCAAAGCGGGCCCGGGTGCCCGCCGCCATGGCGGCCGCCGTGGCGGGGTCGACCGCACCTCGGCGGGCCAGGTGGCCGCTGTCCACTCCCAGGACGTCGGCCTTGGTCCGGGTCGCGTAGGTGACCGCTCCGCCGACGACCACGGCTGACGCCCCGGGGACGTCGGTGAGCGCTCCGGCCACCAGTCCACCGGTCAGCGACTCGGCCGTGGCGACCGTGGCACCGGCTCCGGCGAGCAGGGTCAGCACCGCGGCGGCCAGTCCGGTCCCGCCCTCGGTGGCGACGGCGTCCCCGAGAAGCTCCCGGGCCGTGCCGGCAAGCGCCTCCGCCAGCCCCGCCGCCACGTCCTGCTCCCCCGGCGAGGCGGTGACCCGCAGCCGCACGGTGGTCTCGGACGGCGCGGCGAGGTAGGCGATCCGGGCGCCGGCCAGGGTCGCCTCCAGCGGCGCGAGACGCGCGGCGACCGCGGACTCCCCGAGGCCGACGACGAGCAGCGTCCGCGTGGCTACGGCCGGCAGCGACCCCGCCCGGTGCACCAGGTCCGGCAGCACGAGCTCCTCCACCATGGCACGCATCTCCCCGGGGACGCCGGGCACGGCATGGACGACCGCCGGGGACGGGCCGTCGAGCTCCATGGTCACGCCGGGGGCGCTCCCCGTGCCGTTGCCGAGGGTGCGGGCGCCCGCTGGCAGCTCGGCCATGCGCAGGGCGGCGGGCGGGACCGGTGCGTCGCGGCCCGCGTACCACGCCCGGATCGTCCGCTCCACGTCAGCGTCGCGGACCAGCGGCGTCGCCGCGACGCGCGCCAAGGCCTCCCGGGTCACGTCGTCGGAGGTCGGTCCGAGACCGCCGGTGACGACGACCGCCGGGGCGTCCTCGGCCGCCCGCCGGACGGCCCGGGCGATCGCCTCGATGTCGTCGGGGGCGTGGGCGGAGGAGACCACGCGCAGGCCCGCGTCGTCGAGCCGACGGCCGAGCCATGCGGCGTTGCCGTCGACCACGTGTCCCAGCAAGAGCTCGTCGCCCACCAGGACGAGGGCGACGGACTCGCCGGCCCTCCGGCTCACCGCTCCCGCCCGTCCGTCCGCGTCCGGGCGCTGCCGGCCCGCCGGAGACGGACCGCCTGCACGACGTAGTCCACACCGGTCACGACGGTCACCACGAGTGCGGCACCCATGACGGTGTCCTCGAGCAGGTCGAGCGCGGCGGGGAGCGGCAGCACGTAGAGGCCGATGGCCAGCGCCTGGAGGCCGGTCTTGAGCTTGCCGCCCCTGGACGCGGGGATCACGCCGTAGCGGATCACGACGAACCGGAGGAGTGTCACGCCGATCTCGCGGGTGAGGACAACCACCGTGACCCACCAGGGCAGCTCCCCCAGGACCGAGAGGCTGATGAAGGCGCCCCCGGTGAGGGCCTTGTCGGCGATCGGGTCGGCGATCTTGCCGACGTCCGTCACCAGTCCCCGGCGCCGCGCGAGGTCGCCGTCCAGCTTGTCGGTGAGCATGGCCACGGAGAAGACCACCCAGGCGGCGATCCGGGACGCGACGTCCTCCCCGTCCTCCCGCAGCAGCAGCCAGACGAACAGTGGGACGAGCACGAGGCGCAGCAGGGTGAGCGCGTTCGCGACGTTCCAGTTGCTCGGCGGCGGCTCCTGCCGTGGCGGGACGGGCACCGCGCCAGCCTACGGGGGCCGTGATCAGCCGGCCCGGGCGACGAGGTCCGCTCCGTCGGTGCCGGTGACGACGGCCCGGACCAGGTCACCGACCCGTGCCTCGGGGGCATCCGGCACGAGCGTGGTGCCGTCGACCTCCGGCCCCTGGTGGGCGGCCCGGCCCTCGACCGCACCCTCCAGCACGTCCTCGACCAGCACCTCCACGACCTCGCCGCGGCGCTCCTCGGCCCGCTGCGTGACCAGCTCCTCCACCAGCACACCGACCCGCTCGACCCGGTCGAGGACATCGTCCGGGTGCAGCTTCCCGTCCAGGCGCGCGGCTTCCGTGCCGTCCTCGTCGGAGTAGCCGAACACCCCGACCACGTCGAGCCGCGCGGCCGTGAGGAACCCCTCGAGCTCGGCGAGGTCCTGCTCCGTCTCGCCCGGGAAGCCGACGATGACGTTGGAGCGGACCCCCGCCGTCGGGGCTGCCGCTCGCACGGTCGCGAGCAGGTCCAGGAAGGCCTCGGTCGACCCGTAGCGCCGCATCCGACGCAGCACGCCCGGGCTCGCGTGCTGGAAGGACAGGTCGAAGTAGGGGGCGACGCCCGGGGTCGTGGCCATCACCTCGACCAGGCCGGGGCGCAGCTCGGCCGGCTGCAGGTAGGAGACCCGTACACGTTCGAGCCCGGGCACGGCGGCGAGCTCGGGCAGCAGGGCCTCGAGCAGGCGCAGGTCCCCCAGGTCCTTACCGTACGACGTGGAGTTCTCACTCACCAGGAACGCCTCCCGCACCCCCTGGGTCGCGAGCCACCGCGCCTCGGCCAGCACGTCGGCCGGCCTCCGGGACAGGAACGCGCCGCGGAAGGTCGGGATCGCGCAGAAGGAGCAGCGGCGGTCGCACCCGCTGGCCAGCTTCAGCGGCGCCGCCGGCCCCGTCCCGAGGCGCCGGCGGATCGCGCGGGGACCCGACGCGGGAGCCGTGCCCGGCACGAGGTCGGGCTCGGCGACGGGCACGTGCCCGGGGACGGAGACGCCGTCGACCGCCGACCTGTCCGCCGGGCTGACCGGGAGCAGCCGGCGCCGGTCCCGCGGGGCGTGGGGGACGTGCTGCTCCCCGGCCAGGATCCCCCGCAGCCGGGCGCCGACCTCGTCGTAGTCGTCGAACCCCAGCACCGCATCCGCCTCGGTGAGCTCCGCGGCGAGGTCCTGGCCGTACCGTTCGGAAAGGCACCCGACGGCCACCACGGCACGGGTGGTGCCGCCCTCCTTGAGGTCGGCCGCCGCGAGCACGGCGTCCACCGAGTCCTTCTTGGCCTGCTCGACGAATCCACACGTGTTGACCATGACTGTCTCGGCGGCTGCCGGGTCGGCCACCAGCTCGAAGCCCGCCGCGTGCAGGCGTCCGGCCAGCTCCTCGGAGTCGACCTCGTTGCGGGCGCAGCCGAGCGTGACGATGGCGACGGAGTGGAGGGTCATGACGGGCACCGAGCGTACGTGCTCGTGCGGCGCCGGCCCTACTCCCCGCGGATCGTCGCGAGCATCTCGTCCAGCTCGTCGGGCTTGACGAGGACGTCGCGGGCCTTGGACCCCTCGGACGGACCGACGATCCCGCGGCTCTCCATGAGGTCCATCAGCCGCCCGGCCTTGGCGAAACCCACCCGCAGCTTGCGCTGGAGCATCGAGGTGGAACCGAACTGGGTGCTCACCACGAGCTCGGCGGCCTGGCACAGCAGGTCGAGGTCGTCACCGACGTCCTCGTCGATCTCGCGGCGGCCGCCCGCCGGTGCCGTCACGTCCTCGCGGTAGCTCGGCTCCAGCTGCTCCTTGCAGTGCCGCACGACCTCGTGCATCTCGACCTCGGTCACCCAGGCGCCCTGGATCCGGATCGGCTTGCTCGTGCCCATCGGGAGGAAGAGCCCGTCGCCCTGACCGACGAGCTTCTCGGCGCCGGGCTGGTCGAGGATGACCCGGCTGTCGGCCAGGCTGGACGTGGCGAAGGCGAGTCGGCTCGGCACGTTCGCCTTGATCAGCCCGGTGACGACGTCGACGGACGGCCGCTGGGTGGCGAGCACCAGGTGGATGCCCGCCGCCCTCGCCAGCTGGGTGATCCGCACGACCGAGTCCTCGACGTCGCGTGGCGACACCATCATCAGGTCCGCGAGCTCGTCGACGACGACCAGGAGGTACGGGTAGGGGCCCACCGCCCGCTCGCTGCCCGGTGGGGCCTGGAGCTTGCCCGACCGGACCGCCTTGTTGAAGTCGTCGATGTGCCGGAACCCGAACTGGGCGAGGTCGTCGTAGCGCAGGTCCATCTCGCGCACGACCCACTGCAGCGCCTCGGCCGCCTTCTTGGGGTTCGTGATGATGGGGGTGATCAGGTGCGGGATGCCCTCGTACGCGGTGAGCTCGACCCGCTTGGGGTCGACCAGGATCATCCGGACCTCGTCGGGTGTCGCCCGCATGAGCACGGAGGTGATCATCGAGTTGACGAAGCTCGACTTGCCCGATCCCGTCGCCCCGGCGACCAGCAGGTGCGGCATCTTCGCGAGGTTGGCGACGACGAAGCCACCCTCGACGTCCTTGCCCAGCCCGCACACCATCGGGTGGTGGTCCTTGCGTGCGACCGGCGCCCGCAGCACGTCCCCGAGGCTGACGATCTCCTTGTCCGTGTTGGGGATCTCGATGCCGATCGCCGACTTGCCGGGGATGGGCGAGAGGATGCGCACCTCGGCGCTGGCCACCGCGTAGGAGATGTTCTTGGACAGTGCCGTGACCCGCTCCACCTTGACGGCGTTGCCGAGCTCGACCTCGTAGCGCGTCACCGTGGGGCCCCGGGTGTAGCCGGTGACCTGGGCGTCGATGTCGAACTGCTCGAGCACGGCGGTCAGAGCGTCCACCACGGCGTCGCTGGCCTTGGACCGCGACCGGTGCGGGCTGCCCTGACGCAGGGCGTCGGCCGCCGGGAGAGCGTAGGTCACGTCGCCCGACAGGGCCAGCTGCTCGACCCGCGGAGGCAGCGGCGTGTGCGGGGGCGGCTCAGCAGCCGCCTCGGGAGCGGGGGCGGCCGCGGCCGCCTGCTCGGCGACCCGTCGGGCCAGCTCGCGCTCGGCCAGGACCGGGGAGTCGTAGGGCTCGTCACCGGCACGGGGTCCGGGGTCCTCCTCCGACCGTCGCCAGCGGCGCCGGGAGGGGCGCCGCTCCTCGGCCGGAGCGGCCTGCGCCTGGTCGGTGTCGGCGTCCGCGGGGGAGCGGCCGAGGAGGCGGTCCCGGAGGGTGCGGACCCGCGCAGGGACCTCGTGCGCGGGAGTACCGGTGACGACGAGCAGGCCGAAGGCGCACACGAGCACGAGCAGCGGCACGGCCACCCAGACGGTGAGCAGGTCGGCGAGCAGCGTCGAGACGACGTAACCGACGGCGCCGCCGGCAGCGCGCATCTCCTGCTCCCCGTCGACCGGGCGGGGCATGCCGCCCGCCACGTGGACCAGGCCCAGGAGGCCGAGCAGCAGGGTCGACCAGCCCACCAGCTGACGACTGGCGGGCCCGTTGCGGTCGGGGTGCCGCATGGTCCGCCAGGCCAGCAGGCCGAGAAGCAGCGGGACGACGTACGAGACGGTGCCGAGCGTCCCTGCCACGACGGTGCGCGCCACGTCGCCCACCACCCCGTCGAGGCGCCACCACACGGCAGCGGCGGTGACGAGGGCCACCGCCACCAGACCCAGCCCCACACCGTCCCGTCGGTGGGCCGGGTCGAGGTCACCCGCGCTGGACCCGATCTGGCGGACCGTGCCACCGACGAGGTGGGCGATGCCCATCCAGACCGTGTTGAGGGCACGGCCGAGTCCGTGCAGCAGGCGGGTGGGCATCCCGGGACCCCGTCGCGCGGAGGGTCGCCGGGCCGGAGGTCGGCGGCTCGGCGGCTTGCGGGCGGGCGCCCGGCGCGCGGCCTGCCCACCGCCGGACCGGCCGCGGCCGGTCGAGGCCGAGGCGGTCGTGGAGGACGTACGGGTCGCCATGGTGCACGACACTACCCAGGAGTCCCCCTCGTCACAGGCGTCACACGCCGGACGGGCCTAGCTCTCCACCACGACCGGGATGATCATCGGACGGCGGCGGTGCTGGGAGCTGACCCACCGGCCCACCACCCGGCGGATCTGCTGCTGCAGCTGATAGGTGTCGTCGACACCCTCGGCCGTGGCGCGCTCCAGCGCCTCGGCGATGAGCGGGCGGAGCTCGTCGAAGACCGAGTCGTCCTCGGCGAAGCCGCGGGCGTGGATCTCGGGGCCGCCCGACACCTTGCCGGTCACCGAGTCGACGACCACGACGACCGACACGAAGCCCTCCTCGCCGAGGATCCGGCGGTCCTTCAGGGACGCCTCGGTCACCCCTCCGACGCTGGACCCGTCGACGTAGACGTAGCCGCAGGGCACGGCCCCGGTGATGCGCGCCTCACCATCGACGAGGTCGACGACGACGCCGTCCTCGGCGATGGGGACCCGGTCCGCCGGGACGCCGGCGGCGATGGCGATGTCCGCGTTGGCCCGCAGGTGCCGGATCTCGCCGTGCACCGGCAGCACGTTGCGCGGCTTGACCAGGTTGTACGCGAGCAGGAGCTCCCCGGCGCTGGCGTGACCGGACGTGTGCACCATCGCGTTGCCCCTGTGCACCACGGTGGCGCCCAGCCGCGTCAGGCCGTTGATGACCCGTGAGACGGCGTTCTCGTTGCCGGGGATGAGCGAGGAGGCGAGGACGACGACGTCGTCGGGCTCGAGCCGGATCGTCTGGTGGTCCCGGTTCGCGATCCGTGACAGCGCGGCCATCGGCTCGCCCTGCGATCCGGTGGACATGAGCACGACCTCCTCCGGCCGGAGGTCGTCGAGCGCACGCAGGTCGACCAGGGTGCTGCCCGGGACCTTGAGGTAGCCGAGGTCCCGCGCGATCCCCATGTTCCGCACCATCGACCGTCCGACGAAGGCCACCCGGCGGCGGTGCTCGTGCGCGGCATCCAGCACCTGCTGGACGCGGTGGACGTGGCTGGCGAAGCTGGCGACGATGACGCGGCGCGGGGCCTGGGCGAACACCCGGTCCAGCACCGGGGCGATGTCCCGTTCGAGCGTGGTGAAGCCCGGAACCTCGGCGTTCGTCGAGTCGACCATGAACAGGTCGACCCCCTCGTCGCCGAGCCGGGCGAACCCGTTGAGGTCGGTCAGCCGGCCGTCGAGCGGGAGCTGGTCCATCTTGAAGTCGCCGGTGTGGAGGACGAGCCCTGCCTCCGTCCGCACGGCCAGGGCCAGCGCGTCGGGGATCGAGTGGTTGACCGCGAGGAACTCCACGTCGTACGGGCCGAGCCGCTCTCGCTGCCCCTCGCGGACAGTCAGGGTGTACGGGGTGATGCGGTGCTCCTTGAGCTTGGCCTCGACGAAGGCGAGGGTCAGCTGGGAGCCGATGACCGGGATGTCCGGCTTCTCGCGGAGCAGGTAGGGGACGGCACCGATGTGGTCCTCGTGACCGTGGGTGAGGACCACGGCCTCCACCTCGTCCAGCCGGTCCCGGATGTGCTCGAAGTCGGGGAGGATGAGGTCGACTCCCGGCTGGTGGTCCTCCGGGAAGAGGACCCCGCAGTCGACGACCAGCAGCCGCCCGCGGTGCTCCAGCACCGTCATGTTGCGGCCGACCTCCCCCAGGCCGCCGAGCGCGACGACCCGCAGGCCGTGGGCGGGCAGCGGGGGCGGCGCGCTGAGCTCGGGGTGCGGGTGGCTCACCGCAGGCCCGCCTCGGCCAGCGCAGCGGCCAGGTCGCGGACCTCGTCGTCCCCCGCCTGGACCAGCGGGAGCCGCATCGTCCTCGTGGGGAGCAGGCCGGCGTCGTGCAGGGCCGCCTTGGCCATGATGGCCCCCTGGCTGCGCGGGCTCATGACGGCCCGGACGGCGGGCACCAGCGAGAGGTAGAGCCGCCGCGCCTCGGCGAGGTCGCCGGCGTCCACGGCGGCGACCATCGCGGAGTAGCGCTCACCGCCCACGTGGCCGACGACGCTCACCACACCGGCCGCACCGTGGGCCAGCCAGGCGAGGTTCAGGGCGTCGTCGCCGGAGTAGTAGGCCAACCCCGTCTCGGCCATGACCTCCGCACCCGCGGCGAGGTCACCCGTGGCGTCCTTGACGGCCACGATGCGCTCGTGTTCCGCCGCTCGCAGCATGGTGTCGCGGGCCACCGCCACCGCGGATCGACCGGGGATGTCGTAGAGCATCACCGGCAGCGCCGACGCGTCGGCCACGGCCGTGAAGTGGGCCAGCAGCCCCGCCTGGGGCGGCTTGCTGTAGTACGGAGTCACGACGAGCAGGCCGTGGGCGCCGGCGGCCTCGGCCCGGCGGGCACCCTCGATGGTGTGGCGCGTGTCGTTGGTGCCGACGCCCGCCACGACGCGGGCCCGATCCCCCACGGCCTCCAGGACGGCGCGCAGCAGCACCTCCTTCTCCTCGTCGGAGGTCGTCGGCGACTCGCCGGTGGTACCGCTCACGACCAGGCCGTCGTGGCCGTGGTCGACGAGGTGGGCCGCGAGCTTCTGGGCGGCGTCGGGGTCCAGCGCACCGTCCGCGCGGAACGGCGTGACCATCGCGGTGAGCACGCGACCGAAGGGCCGGTCGGGGACGGTACGGGAGGGGTCGGGCATGGCCGTCAGGCTAGCGGTTGGCCCTCCGGGCCCCGAGCACCGTCGTGCGGCGGGCACCGACGTGAACAGTCCCGCTGCCGTCCGCTCGGGGGTCCGGACGGCAGCGGGACTCATCCGGTACATCGGCGGCGCACACTGGGGCGTTACAGCGACCCCGTGGTCGGTTTCGGAAACGGTTCGGTCACGGACTGCGGGGGGCCCGGTCACTGTCCGCTCGGGGGTCCGAACAGCGACCGAGCCTACCCCTCTATCGGCGCCCGCCGAGACGCGTTACGCCCGGGACGCGTGACGCCCAGGACGCGTGACGCCCAGGACGCGTGACGCATGGAGTCAGGGCCCGACCCGTCCGTGGGCGTCGAAGGCGCCGTGGGTGATGGGCATCAGCCGCGCCCACGCCTCCTCCATCCGCTCGGCCACCATCTCGATCTCGCGCTGGGGGTAGGACGGGAAGGTCGACCCCTCGCGCGCCGTGCGCAGCGAGAGGAAGTTCATCAGCGAGCGGGCGTTCATCGTCACGTACATGGTGGAGAAGATCGTGACCGGCAGCACGATCCTCGCCACCTCGCGGGCGATGCCCGCGTCGAGCATCCGGCGGTAAGCGGTATAGGCCTCCGTGCAGACCCGCCGTGTCTCGGCGTCCACGAGCGCGTGCTGCTCGGTTGTGCCGTCCACGAACTCGTAGTGACCGGGCCTGCCGACCTGTCCCAGCTGCCGGCCGGGGCCGGGCACGTAGAAGGTCGGCCGGAGCTCCCGGTAGCGCCCGGACTCCTCGTTGTAGGACGCGATGCGGTGACGCATGAACTCGCGGAAGACGAAGATCGGCGCCTGAACGTAGAAGGTCATCGAGTTGTGCTCGAACGGGCTGCCGTGCCGATCACGCATCAGGTAGTTGATCAGCCCGGTGGACCGGCCGGCGTCGGCGTCGACGTCGTCGAGCGACTGCTCTCCCTTGGTCGAGACCCGGGCGGCGAAGAGGACGTCGGCATCGCGGGCCGCGGCCCGGACCAGCTCCACCGTGACGTCGCTCCGGAACGCGATCTCCTCGTCGGCCACCGGCACAGCGTAGGGGCAGCCACCGACGGTCACGGACCGTGGCTCGCTGGTCGCTCCGGAGGAACAGCCGGCGACGAGGAGGTCACGATCTGGTGGCGTCGGCCGGTTCGAGGTGTGAGAAGCCCCGCGGCGCGGGACCCTGGGTCTGTGCTCGGGTCGGTGGGGCGGGATGGCGTCGTCGGGCGGTTCGCCCGGTGGGGCCTCTCGCACGGGCCGTGGTGGGGCGCCCTCGGTGGGGCCGTGGTCGCAGCACCCGCCACGGCGCTGATGTCGCTGCCCGTCGAGGGCCTGCTCACGACCGTGCTCGCCGGCACCATCCTCGGCCTCCTGGCCGGACCGGCGCTCGGCGTCCTCGTCGGCCTCACCTGCCTGGCTGCCGACCGGGCTCCCAAGTGGATCCTCGACGCACCCGACTATGTGGCCATCTCCACCGTCGTGCTCGTCGTCGGCACGTTTGCCTGGCCTCTCCTGCATCCGTCCATGGACGGCCTGCTCGTCGGGCTCATCGCCGTCGTCGTCCTCGCACTCGCCCCGGCGGTGGACGCCGCCCGCAACGCGGAGACGCTGCTGCACCCGAGCCCGGCGCGGCACCGGCGAGGGGCCCTCGTCCGCTGACGACCTGGTGCACCCTCGGTCAGGCGTCGAAGTCGAGCTCCACGCGGGTGGTCGTGGGGTGGGACTGGCAGGTCAGCACGTAGCCGCGCTCGACCTCGTCGTCCTCGAGCGCGTAGTTGCGGTCCATGCGTACCGAGCCGTCGAGGACCTTGGCGCGGCAGGTGCCGCACACGCCGCCCTTGCAGGCGAACGGCGCGTCCGACCGCACGCCGAGGACTGCGTCGAGGACGGCGGGTCCGTCGGGCGGCAGCTCGAGCGTGGTGCGCCGGCCGTCCAGGACAACCGTGACCTCGCTCGCGCCCTCCAGGGTCGCCACCCCCGGTGGGGGCGGCGGCGGGGGCGTGTCCCCGACGTGGAAGAGCTCGGCGTGCACGTGGTGCCGGTCGACCCCGTGCTCCACGAGCACGTCGCGGGCTCCGGTCACCATCTCGTACGGGCCGCAGAGGAACCACTCGTCGACGGTCTCCGGCGGCACCAGGACGCGCAGGAAGGCCGCTATCCGCCCCCGGTCGAGCCGGCCGCTGGTCAGCGGGCTCTCGCGCTCCTCGCGCGAGAGCACGTGCACCACGTGGAACCGGGCCGCGTAGCGGTCCTTGAGGTCCGCGATCTCGTCGAGGAACATCACCGACCGGCTGGTCCGGTTGCCGTAGAGGAGCGTCACGCGGCTGTCCGGCTCGGTCTCGAGGGCGGTCGCGACGATCGACAGCACGGGCGTGATCCCGCTCCCCGCGGCCAGGGCGACGTAGTGCTTGGCCTGGCCCGGGTCGAGGTGCGGTGTGAACCGACCCGCGGGGGTCATGACCTCGAGCTCGTCACCCGGGGCCAGGGTCTCCGACGCGTACGACGAAAAGGCACCGTCCGGGATCCGCTTGACGGCGATCCGGAGGCGATCGGACGAGGCGGGCGCGCAGATGGAGTAGCTGCGGCGCACGTCGTCGCCGGCGCCGCTCACCGCGCGGACGTTGACGTGCTGGCCGGCCCGGAAGCGGTACTCGTCGGCCAGCTCGGGGGGGACGTCGAACGTGACGGCGACGGCGTCGTCGGTCAGCCGCTCCACCTCGGCCACCCGCAGGCGGTGGAAGACGGAGTGGCGGCGGCCGGCCGTCGCGGGCCCGGCGTCGGTGGTCGTCACCTACAGCGCCTTGAAGTGGTCGAAGGGCTCGAGGCAGGACCGGCAGGTCCACAGCGACTTGCACGCGGTGGAGCCGAACCTGCTGGTCTCCCGGGTGTCCGTCGAGCCGCAGCGGGGGCACCGGACGGACAAGGACAGCGGAACGGGTCCGGTCCCGCGGACATGGGGCGGGGCGACGCCGTAGGCGGCCAGCTTGCGCCGGCCGTCCTCGGACATCCAGTCGGTCGTCCAGGCCGGCGCGAGCACGAGCCTGACTTCCGCGTCCGCGTGGCCGTGGTCGCGCAACCGGACCAGCACGTCGTCGCGGATCGCGTCCATCGCGGGGCAGCCGGAGTAGGTCGGCGTGATGTCGACGACCACGTGTCCGTCGGGGCCGACGCGGACGTCGCGGAGCACCCCGAGGTCGTCGATGGTCAGCACCGGGATCTCGGGGTCGGGCACCTCGGCGACGACCGCCCGGACCTCGGCGACGCCGGTCACCACGACGCCCCCGGGTGCGACCGGTGCAGGTGCTGCATCTCCGCCAGCAGGTGGCCCAGGGCCTCCGTGTGCAGGCCGCGGCGACCACCCCGGCCGTGGAAGGCCGGCGCCGGCCGGGTCAGCGTGGCCCGGGCGAGCACCGTGCCGACCGAGGCGTCCCACGCGGGGCGCAGCTCGGCGGGGTCGACGGCGATCCCGTCCGCGGCGAGCGTCGTCGCGAGCTCGTCTCCGTCGAACATCTCGTCCACGTACGGCCACACCTGCTCGAGCCCGGCCTGCATGCGGCGGCGGCTCTCGTCGGTGCCGTCGCCGAGCCGCAGCACCCACTGCGTGGCGTGGTCGACGTGGTAGTCGACCTCCTTCACCGCCTTGGCCGCGATCGCCGCCAGCACGGCGTCGGTGCTCTCACACAGTGCGCGGTACAGCCCGAGCTGGTAGGTCGAGAAGGCGAGCTGGCGGGCCATCGTCACGGCGAAATCGCCGTTGGGCCGCTCGACGATCTGCAGGTTGCGGAAGTCGCGCTCCTCGCGCAGGTAGGCCAGGTCGTCCTCGTCGCGGCCCGCCCCCTCGACCTCTCCGGCATGGCTCAGGAGCGTACGCGCCTGCCCCAGCAGGTCGAGGCCGATGTTGGCCAGGGCGACGTCCTCCTCCAGCTGGGGGGCGTGCGCGACCCACTCGCCCAGCCGCTGGGCGAGGACGAGGGCGTCGTCGCCGAGGCGCAGGGAGTACTCGGCGACCGGCGGGAGGGCCGACGGTGGGACGGCCCGGCCGTTCCACGACCCCGGGGCGGCGTGGTGGGTCACAGGTGCCGCACCTCGTCGGGGACGTGGTAGAAGGTCGGGTGCCGGTAGGCCTTGTCGGCCGCGGGGTCGAAGAAGGGGTCCTTCTCGTCGGGGCTGGTGGCAGTGATCGCCGCCGCCGGGACCACCCAGATCGACACGCCCTCCTGCCGGCGGGTGTAGAGGTCGCGGGCGTTGCGCACGGCCATCGTCGCGTCGGGGGCGTGCAGGCTGCCCGCGTGGACGTGCGAGAGGCCGCGGCGGCCGCGGACGAAGACCTCCCACAGCGGCCAGTCGCGCGAGGGCCGTCCCTCACCCGCAGGGACCCCCGCAAGGGGAACGGCCCCATGCCCTCCCTCACCGTGCAGGTCGGAGCCCGTCGTCCCGGTCACGCCGCACCCGCCGGGCGGCGCGCGTGCTTGGCGGCGTAGGCGCTCGCCGCCTCCCGCACCCAGGCGCCCTCGGCGTGCGCGCGCAAGCGGTTGGCCATCCGCTGCTCGTTGCAGGGACCATCGCCGCCGATCACCCGCCAGAACTCGTCCCAGTCCGGCGGGGTGAAGTCGTAGTGGCCGCGTTCCTCGTCCCAGCGCAGCGCCGGGTCGGGGACGGCCAGGCCCAGCACCTCGGCCTGGGGCACGGTCATGTCGACGAACTTCTGGCGGAGCTCGTCGTTGCTGAAGCGCTTGATCCCCCAGCGCATCGACCGCTCGCTGTTGGGCGAGTCCTCGTCGGGGGGCCCGAACATGGCCAGGCTGGGGTACCACCAGCGATCCAGGGCGTCCTGGGCCATCGCCTTCTGCTCCGGGGTGCCGCGGGCCAGCGTGAGCAGGATCTCGAAGCCCTGACGCTGGTGGAAGGACTCCTCCTTGCAGATCCGCACCATCGCCCGCGCGTACGGGCCGTACGAGCAGCGGCACAGCGGCACCTGGTTGGCGATGGCGGCCCCGTCGACCAGCCAGCCGATGGCGCCCATGTCGGCCCAGGTGAGCGTCGGGTAGTTGAAGATCGACGAGTACTTCTGGCGGCCGGCATGGAGCAGGTCGAGCAGCTCTTCGCGTCCCACGCCGAGCGTCTCGGCGGCCGAGTAGAGGTAGAGGCCGTGACCCGCCTCGTCCTGCACCTTGGCCATGAGGATCGCCTTGCGCTTCAGACTCGGGGCACGGGTGATCCAGTTGCCCTCGGGTTGCATGCCGATGATCTCGGAGTGGGCGTGCTGGGCGATCTGGCGGACGAGCGTCTTGCGGTAGGCCTCCGGCATCCAGTCGCGTGGCTCGATCCTGCCGTCGGCGTCGATCACTGCCTGGAACTCGCCCTCGCGCTCCGCGGGTTCGCCCACCGGGTCGATGCGGGGTCCCATGTCGTTGCCGTACACGCCGACGGCCTCCTCACCCTGGTCGGTGGCTCCTCCCAGGGTAGGGGTTGATGTTACACCTGTCCAGCAGACCTGCTCGGGATATGTAACATCCGGGCACCGGCGAGCCTCCCCGGCAGCCGCCGCGGCCGCCGCCGCGTCGAGCGGCGTGCCAGACGGACCCGGTCCGCCTCCGCCCGCAGCTCGGCAAGTCGGTCCTCCACGAGCAGCCCGACAACGTACGGCCCGTACATGGCGCCCTCCCAAGGCTCGTGTGTAACCAGTGATCAGAGTACGCTGGTGTCGGAAGGTTTGCAACCACTGTAGATGCTATGGTGGTGTCGAGCCGAGGAGGCCCTGTGCAGCTGCCCGCGTCCGTCGCCCTGGTGACGGAATTCGTCAACACCCGGGACGTGATGTCGGGCAGCGACGCGTTGTCGGACGGCGACGGGCTGGCCGACTGGCTGGTCGGCCAGCAGCTGCTCCCCCCCGGCATCGAGGTGTCCGACGACCACGCCGCTGTCGCCCGCGAGCTGCGGGAGGTCCTACGCGAGGTCCTCGTGGCCCGGCACGGCGGACTCGTCCCGGCGGAGGCCGCCGGCCGCTTCGAGGCCGTCGCGGCGCGGTACCCGCTGCGGGTGTCGCTGCCGGACGGCCCTCCCGGTCTCGTACCGGTGCCCGTGGGGGTCGAGGGGGCCCTCGGGTCCGTGGTGGGAGCCGTCGCCACCACAGCCGCCGACGGGCACTGGTCCCGCCTCAAGGCCTGCCCGGCCGACGACTGCCGGTGGGCCTTCTACGACGTTTCGCGAAACCGCTCCCGGACGTGGTGCTCGATGGACTCCTGCGGCAACCGGACCAAGACCCGCGCTTACCGGGCCCGGCAGAGGAAGGATGGCGGTCGTGCCTGATCCGGACCGGCGCGACCGCTCCCCGACCACCCCCGTGGCCGACAACCGCGTCCGCATCGCCTGGGCTGCGGACGCCGAGGGCGTCGGCCGCGTCCAGGCCCGTGCCTGGACCGCCTCGTACGGCGGTGTCCTGCCCCCGGCCCTGCTCGCGGAGGTGGATGCCACCGGCTTTGCCGAGGTGTGGCGCGAGGCGATCACGCGCCCGCCGAGCGCCCGGCACCGGGTGCTGGTGGCGCTGTCGGAGGACATCGTCGTCGGCTTCGCCGCCACGGCGCCCAACGAGGACCCCGACGCGACCCCCGGTGACGGGGAGGTGGTCGCATTCCACGTCGACCCGGCCACGACCCGCGCGGGTCACGGCTCCCGGCTGCTGTCGGCGGCGGCCGACACCTTGCGGCAGGACGGGTTCCGGCTGGGCCGGGTGTGGCTCGTGGCGTCCGACGATCCGCAGCGGGCGTTCTTCGTGTCGGCCGGATGGGCTCCCGACGGGGCCCACCGCGAGCTGGACCTCCGTGGCGACGGCTCGGCCCGGCTCCGCCAGGTCCGGCTCCACGCCGACCTCGGTGAGGGGGCCTGACCGTGTCCTTCCTCGGCTTCCCGCCCCAGGCGCTCGACTTCTACGAGGACCTCGAGGGCGACAACACCAAGTCCTTCTGGACCGCCCACCGGGCGACCTACGAGGAGCATGTCCGGGGTCCGGTCATCGCCCTGTGCGAGCAGCTCGGGGCGGAGTTCGGCGAGGCCAAGGTGTTCCGCCCGTACAACGACGTGCGCTTCCGCGCCGACAAGGCGCCGTACAAGACGCATCAGGGAGCCGTCGTCCACGACGGTGACGGCGCAGGGGCCCTGTACTTCCACGTCAGTGCGGCCGGCCTCTTCGTGGCCGCCGGCTACCACGGCATGGCCCCGGACCAGGTGGCCCGCTACCGTGACGCCGTCGACGACGACCGCACGGGGGAGGCCCTGGAGCGCGTCCTGGAGCAGGTACGCGCGGCCGGGCACCGGATCGGCGGCGAGCTGCTGCGCACCCGACCCCGGGGCTGCCCGCCCGACCACCCGCGCCTGGAGCTCATGCGCCACCGCAGCCTCACCGCAGAGCACGACTTCGGTGCTCCACCGTGGCTGCACCGACCCGCGGCGGCGGAGGTCGTGGCCCGCAGCTGGCGGGAGATGGCGCCGCTCAACGCGTGGCTCCGGGAGCACGTCGGGGCCTCGGCCCTGCCACGCCGGTGAGCCAGCGTGACATGACCACCTCCGCATCCGGTCTGCTGGCCGTGCGCCGCGACGCCCTGGGCCTCGGGATCTACGCCCTGGCGTTCGGGGCCTCGTTCGGGACCGTCTCCGTGGCCTCGGGCCTCGACCTGCTGCAGACCGCGGTCCTGAGCCTGGTGATGTTCTCCGGTGCCTCTCAGTTCGCCCTCGTCGGCGTGGTCGCCTCCGGCGGCTCCGCGCTCGCCGCGGTGGGCGCTGCCCTGCTGCTGGGGGCACGCAACGCCTTCTACGGGGTCCGCCTGGCCACGCTGCTCCCCCGGCAGGACGTCCGCGCACCCCGCTCGCTGGTCACGGGACAGCTGGTCATCGACGAGACCACGGCGATGGCCGTGGGCCGCGGCGACGCCCACGAGCAGCGCTACGCCTTCTGGTTCACCGGAGCCGTCCTCTTCGTGCTCTGGAACGTCGGAACGCTCGGTGGCGCCCTGTTCGGGCGGGCCGTCGGCGACCCTACGACGCTGGGGCTGGACGCTGCGGCACCCGCCGCGTTCCTGGCCCTCCTGTGGCCCCGGCTGGCCGACCGCACCTGCCGCCTGGTGGCGGCCGCGGCGGCGGTCACCGCGCTCGCCCTCGTGCCCGTGGCCCCGGCCGGGGTGCCGGTGCTCGCCGCCTGTGCGGTGCCCGTGCTGGCCGCACTCCAGGGCTCCCGACGCGGCGAGGCCACGACATGACCTGGCTCGCCGTTCTCGCGGGCTCGGTCGGTGTCTACCTGCTGAAGCTCGCCGGCCTGTCGCTTCCCAGCAGAGTCCTCGAACACCCCACGGTGCGGTCGGTCGCCGGGTTGCTCCCGGTGGCCCTGCTCAGCGCACTCGTCGCGGTGGGCACGGTCGACGGTTCGGGCGGCATCACGCTCGATGCCCGGGCCGGGGGTCTCGCGGCGGCCGTGGTCGCCCTGCTGCTGCGGGCACCCTTCGTGGTCGTGCTGGTCGTCGCCGCCGCGGCGACGGCCGCGCTGCGCGCTGCACTCTGACCTCGTCTACGACGGGCCCGCCACGTGCAGCCGGGCGGCGTGCCGCATCGCCTCGCGGGCCCGGCGACGGTCCCCGGCGTCGTCGTACGCCAGTGCGAGCCGGTACCAGGCGCGCCAGTCCCCCGGCGCCGCCTCAACCTCGGCCCGGCGGCCCGCGAAGGCGTGGTCGGCGGCCTCGCGCACCACGCGGCCGCTCGGCCGTCGGGGCAGGTCGTCGACCGGGAGCGCCCCAGCGGCCTCGAGCTCGCGTGCCATCCGCTGCGTCGCGAGACCGAAGCGCACCTCGCGTGCGACCACGACCGCGGCGACCGCCGGCAGGACCAGCACGGCCAGGCCGAGCCCCACCCCGACGGCGTCCCCCGTCCGGACCAGCAGCACCCCGCGCCAGCCGACGAGGACCAGGTAGACGCCCAGCACCACGAGGAGGAGCAGGGTCGTCCGGCGAGCGGTCACGTCCGGCCCCTCACCCCAGGTCGAGCAGGTGCTCGAGGCCCACGGTCAGCCCCGGGCGCGGGCCCACCTGACGGACCGCGAGCAGCAGTCCGGGCATGAAGGAGGCGCGGTCGAAGGAGTCGTGCCGCAGCGTCAGCAGCTCCCCGGCCGACCCCAGCAGGACCTCCTGGTGCGCGACGAGGCCACTCAGGCGTACGGCGTGCACGTGGACCCCCTGGATCGAGGCGCCACGTGCACCCAGCGGGTCTTCCGTCGTGGCGTCCGGGCCGGGCCCCAGACCCGCGTGTGCCCGAGCGGCCGCCATGCGTTCGGCCGTCCGCCGCGCGGTGCCCGAGGGGGCGTCCGCCTTGCCGGCGTGGTGCAGCTCGACGACCTCGACCGATTCGTAGAGGCGGGCCGCCTGCTCGGCGAACCGCATCATCAGGACAGCGCCCACCGAGAAGTTGGGAGCGACGATGACGCCCACCCCCGGCGACGGGCCGAGCCACTCGCGGACCTCGTCGAGCCGCTCGGGGGTGAACCCGCTGGTGCCGACCACCGCGTGCACCCCGTGCTCGACGCACCACCGCAGGTTGTGCATCGCGACGTCGGGCCGGGTCAGCTCCACGGCCACGTCGGCGCGGGCCTCGACCAACCGCTCGAGGGGGTCACCCCTGCCGACGGCAGCGACCAGCTCGAGATCCGGTGCGTCCTCGACCGCGCGGCAGGCCTGCGAGCCCATCCGGCCCGAGGCCCCGATCACCCCCACCCGCGTCGTCACGCCACGAGTCTGCCGCACGGCCGTCCGAGGCGGTCAGCCGACGTCGGGGAGCACCGCCAGCAGTGCTTCGGCGATGGCGGCGTGCCCCTCGGGGTTGGGGTGGATGTCCGGCGTGCCTGAGCACATCGGCGTGTAGGCGCAGGTCCGCTCCACGACGAGCGCGGGGTCGTCGCCCCCGAAGGCGTCGGAGACGGGGGCGACGGGCACGCCGTGGTCGCCGTAGACGCCGGCCAGGGTGTCGTTGAGGCGTCCGAGCACGTCGAGCGCCGCCTCCACCTGTGCGGGGTCGCGTTGCAGCTGGGGCGGTACGGGCAGGTAGTAGTCGGTACCCACGACGGGTACGTCGGGGTCAGATGCCCGCAGGCGCTCGAGGACCGCGGCGAGGTTCGCCCGGATCGTGTCCAGCGCTCCCTCGACGCAGGCCTCGTCACGGGCCATTGCGCAGCCCAGACCGTCGTTGGCACCGATGTCGATGGTGACCAACCGGACACCCCCCGAGCGCAGGGCGGCCTCGGCTCGCTCGAGCTGACCGCCCGGTGACAGCATCGAGGACGTCGTCTCGCCGCTGACACCGAGGGCGAGCAGGCCGACGTCGGGCAGGTCGTCCTCGAGCCGGGCGTGGACGAGGTCCACGTAACCCTGGCCGGCCGGCGCGCCGACCCCTGCGGCGAGCGAGTCGCCGAGCGCGACGTAGGTCGGGCTGGGGGCGGGAGCCGGGACCGAGGGTGTGCGGCTGTCGGGCGCGGCGACCCGCTCCGCCGAGCAGGCCCCGACCGCGAGGACCGGGACCAGCGCCGCCAGGAGGAGGGCGCGGCGGAGCCGCACGCTCAGGACGCCAGGGCGCGGTCGAAGCGCCCGGTGTCGTCGAAAGGCCCGATGACCGCGAGGGAGTGCGGCCGGCCGAGCAGGTCGGCGGCCACGGCACGGACGTCGTCGAGGGTGACCGCGTCGATCCGCTGCAGCAGCTGTCCCACGCCCGGGAGCTCCCCGTGCACCAGGTCGGCCTTGGCGATCCGGCTCATCCGGGACCCGGTGTCCTCCAGCCCGAGCACGAGCGCTCCACGCAGCTGCCCCTTGCCACGGGCGAGCTCCTCGTCGGTGATCCCACGGGCCGCCACGGAGGCGAGCTCGTCGCGGCAGACCTCGAGCACCTGGTCGACCTTGCGCGGGAGGCACCCGACGTAGACGCCGAGCAGTCCCGCGTCGGCGTACTGGGAGGCGTAGGAGTAGACGCTGTAGGCGAGCCCGCGCTTCTCGCGCACCTCCTGGAAGAGACGGGACGACATGCCACCCCCGAGAGCGCCGTTGAGCACGCCCAGGGCGAAGCGGCGGGGATCGGTGCGCGAGACGGCAGGGACGCCGAGGACGAGGTTGGCCTGCTCGGTGCGCCGCTCGAGCAGGTGGACTCCGACGTAGGAGCGGGGCCCGCGCCCACCGATCCGCGGCGCCGCGGGCGGGTCGTCACCGTCGAGGAACCCCGTCGGCCGGAACGCCTCCCGGACCAGTCGGACGACGCGGGCATGGTCCAGGCTCCCCGCGGCCGCGACCACGATCCGAGGAGCCCGGTAGCGGCGCCGGTAGTAGCCGTGTAGCGACGCCCGGGACAGCGCGCCCACCGACTCGACGGTCCCGAGGATGGGCCGTCCGAGCGGCGAGTCGCCCCACAGCCGCCCGGCGAACACGTCGTGGACCGTGTCGCCCGGGTCGTCGTCGTGCATCGCGATCTCCTCGAGCACGACGTCGCGCTCGGAGGCCACGTCACGGCCGGCGACCAGGGACGAGGTGACCATGTCGGAGACGACGTCGACGGCGAGGGGCAGGTCGGTGTCCAGGACCCGCGCGTAGTAGCAGGTGTACTCCTTGGCCGTGAAGGCGTTCATCTCCCCACCGACCGCGTCGATCGTCGCGGAGATCTCCAGCGCTCCCCGCCGTCGCGTGCCCTTGAAGAGCAGGTGCTCGAGGTAGTGCGTCGCCCCCGAGAGCGTCGGCGACTCGTCCCGTGACCCGACCCCCACCCAGATGCCGAAGGCCACCGAGCGCACACCGGGCACGGCCTCGGTCACCACCCGGAGCCCGCCCGGAAGGACCGTGCGGCGGGTCAGCGTCCCGTCGTCCTCCCGGAGGAGGGTGCGCGTCGTCCCGGGACGCTGCTCGGGCAGCATCCCGGGACGGGCGCGGTCGGTCACTGGCCCTCGGACCCCCCAGCCGGCTCGG
Source organism: Jiangellales bacterium (assembly GCA_035462375.1). Classification (GTDB taxonomy): domain Bacteria; phylum Actinomycetota; class Actinomycetes; order Jiangellales; family Jiangellaceae; genus DASTQL01. The sequence goes on along the minus strand of DATHUJ010000207.1, from coordinate 8,565 downwards.
CCGTCTCGACGACGGGCGTGAGAGACAGCTTGCCCCGGTCGTCGATCTCGGTGATCTCCACCTGGACCTTCTGCCCGACGCTCACCACGTCGTCAACGCTCTCGACCCGCTTGCCGCCGGCCAGGGCGCGCAGCTTCGAGATGTGCACGAGGCCGTCCTTGCCGGGGAGCAGCGAGACGAAAGCGCCGAAACTGGTCGTCTTGACCACCGTGCCGAGGTAGCGCTCGCCGACCTCCGGCATGGTCGGGTTGGCGATGGCGTTGATCTGCGCACGGGCCGCCTCGGCCTTGGCGCCCTCGTCGGCACCGATGTAGATCGTCCCGTCGTCCTCGATGCTGATCTGCGCGCCGGTCTCGTCCTGGATCTGGTTGATGATCTTGCCCTTGGGGCCGATCACCGCACCGATCTGGTCCACCGGGACCTTGATGCTGATGATGCGCGGGGCGTTGGGGCTCATCTCGTCGGGGGCGTCGATCGCCTCGGTCATCACGTCGAGGATGTGCAGTCGCGCCTCCTTGGCCTGCGTCAGCGCCCCGGCGAGGACGGAAGCCGGGATCCCGTCGAGCTTGGTGTCGAGCTGGATCGCGGTGACGAAGTCCCGCGTGCCTGCGACCTTGAAGTCCATGTCGCCGAAGGCGTCCTCGGCTCCGAGGATGTCGGTCAGCGCGGCGTAGGACGTCTCCCCGTCGACGGTGTCGGAGATCAGCCCCATCGCGATACCCGCCACCGGCGCCCGCAGCGGGACCCCCGCGTTGAGCAGGGACATGGTGGAGGCGCACACCGACCCCATCGACGTCGACCCGTTGGACCCCAACGCCTCCGAGACCTGCCGGATCGCGTACGGGAACTCCTCACGCGTCGGCAGCACGGGGACGAGCGCCCGCTCCGCGAGCGCGCCGTGCCCGATCTCGCGACGCTTCGGCGAGCCCACCCGGCCCGTCTCCCCGGTGGAGTAGGGCGGGAAGTTGTAGTTGTGCATGTAACGCTTGCGGGTCTCGGGTGAGAGCGTGTCGAGCTGCTGCTCCATGCGCAGCATGTTCAGCGTCGTCACACCGAGGATCTGGGTCTCGCCGCGCTCGAAGAGCGCGGAGCCGTGCACCCGGGGCAGCACCTCGACCTCGGCGGCCAGGGGTCGGATGTCCCGCAGCCCCCGGCCGTCGATCCGGACGCCGTCCCGGAGCACGCGCTGCCGGATGAGGCGCTTGGTCAGGGTCTTGACCGCGGCGCCGATCTCCTTCTCCCGACCCTCGAACTGGGAGGACACGGCTTCGACGGCATCGGCCCTGACCCGCTCGAGCGCGGCCTCGCGCTCCTGCTTGTCGGCGACGGTGATGGCCGAGCCGAGCTCCGCCTCGACGGCCTTGGTGACGGCTTCGAGCACGTCGTCGCCGTGGTCGAGGTAGCGCGGGAACTCGCGCGTGGGCTTCGCGGCGCCCGCGGCCAGGGCCGACTGCGCCTCGCACAGGAGCCTGATGAAGCCCTTGGCCGACTCCAGGCCCTCGGAGACGACCTCCTCGGTCGGGGCCTGGCGACCCTCCTCGGTCACCAGGCGCCAGGCGGACTGGGTCGCCTCTGCCTCGACCATCATGATCGCCACGTCGCCGTCGGGGAGGACCCGACCCGCGACGACCATGTCGAAGACGGCGTCCTCGAGCTGCTCGTGCGTGGGGAAGGCGACCCACTGGCCGTCCACCAGGGCGATCCGGGTAGCCCCGATCGGGCCGCTGAAGGGCAGCCCGGAGAGCTGGGTGGAGGCGGACGCGGCGTTGATCGCCACGACGTCGTAGAGGTCCTGGGGGTGCAGCGCGAGCACGGTGATGACGACCTGGACCTCGTTGCGCAGCCCCGACACGAAGGACGGACGCAGCGGCCGGTCGGTGAGCCGGCAGGTGAGGATGGCGTCCTCCGACGGCCGGCCCTCCCGCCGGAAGAACGAGCCGGGGATCCGCCCGGCGGCGTACATGCGCTCCTCGACGTCGACCGTGAGCGGGAAGAAGTCGAAGTGCTCCTTCGGCTGTCTCGACGCCGTCGTCGCCGAGAGGAGCATCGTCTCCTCGTCGAGGAACGCCGCGACCGAGCCGGCCGCCTGGCGAGCGAGGCGGCCGGTCTCGAAGCGGACCGTACGCTTGCCGAAGCGGCCGTTGTCGATCACGGCCTCGGTGGAGTGGACCTGGGTGTCGGGACCCGTCACGGGTTGCCCTCCTCGTGGTGGGAGCGGCGTGGTGCGCGGGTCCGGCGGGGAACGGTGCCGGTCTTCGATGGAAGCCCTCGGGCGGAGCGGGTCCGTGGTCCGGGGGCCACTACCGAGGACCGGCGTCGAGGTGCCGGGCGAGGCGGATCAGGCCGCTCGGGTGGTCGGGTGTGCAGTTGTCAGCGGCGAAGGCCGAGCCGCTCGATCAGCTCGCGGTAGCGGGTGATCTCGGTCCGGGCGAGGTAGTTGAGCAGGCGACGGCGCTGGCCGACGAGCAGCAGCAGCCCACGGCGGCTGTGGTGGTCGTGCTTGTGCTGCTTGAGGTGCTCGGTGAGGTGGTTGATCCGGTGCGTGAGCAGCGCCACCTGGACCTCGGGGGACCCGGTGTCGCCCTCGCCACGGGCGTAGTCGGACAGGATCTGCTTCTTGGTCGCAGCGTCGGTCGACACTCGCACTCCCTCGGGAACTCGTTGCGCGGCGCGCCCGGGCTGGTCCACCGGGGCTCTCTCTCGTCCGCGGCCGTCAGACGGCACCGACGAGCGTACCAGCGGGACCGGTCCCGCTCGTAATCCGCGGGGTCCCGGTGCAGGTCACAGCGCTCGGGCGCGCTGGTCGACCCCCATCTCCCCGTACGGATAGTCCCCGACGGGCAGCGCGCTCACGCCCTCCAGGCGGGCCGTCTCGGCGGCCTCCAGGTGGGTACCGACGGCCGCGAGGTTCTGCCGGAGCTGCGCGGTGGTGCGCGCCCCCAGGATCACCGACGTCACCGCCGGACGGTCGTGCACCCAGGCCAGGGCGACCTGGGCCATGGACGCTCCCCGACCGTCGGCGATCTCGCGCACGGCGTCGACGACGGCCCAGGTCCGCGGCGAGCCGGAGCGCCGGCCCCAGCCCTCCATGCCCCGTTCGGGGTCCTCACCGAGCCGGGTGGCGCCCTCCGGGCGCTGCTCGCGGACGTACTTGCCGGTGAGCCAGCCGCCGCCGAGTGGCGACCACGGCAGCAGTCCGAGGCCCTCGGACAGGCAGGCCGGCACGATCTCGAGCTCCACCTCGCGGACGAGCAGGTTGTACTGCGGCTGGAGGCTCACGGGGACGCTCCAGCCCCGGGACGTCGCGACGTCCACGGCCTTCTGCAGCTGCCAGGCCGTGAAGTTCGACAAGCCCACGTAGCCGATCCGGCCGGCCGAGACGGCGTCGTCGAGGAAGCGCAGCGTCTCGTCCAGCGGGGTGAGCGGGTCCCACGCGTGCACCTGGTAGAGGTCGATGTGCTCCACGCCGAGCCGGCGCAGGGACGCCTCGAGAGCACGCCGCAGGTGCCGACGGGACAGCCCGGCGTCGTTGCGGTCGGGCCCGGTCGCGAACCGGCCCTTGGTCGCCAGCACCACCCGGTCGCCCACGCTCGCCGGCCGAGCGGCCAGCCAGCGCCCCACGATCTCCTCGCTCGCCCCGTCGGCATAGACGTCGGCGACGTCGACGAGGGTCCCGCCCGCCTCGATGAAGGTGTCCAGCTGGTCGTGGCTGCCGGCCTCGTCGGTCTCCGCACCGAAGGTCATCGTGCCGAGCGCGAAGGTCGAGACGACGCAGCCGCTGCGCCCCAGGGTGCGGTACTCCATCGGGCCTCCCTCGACCTCAGCGCGCCAGCAGGGCGCGCGCCCGTTCGACGTCCTGGCGCATCCGGTCCACCAGGGTGTCCACGTCGTCGAAGCGTTCCATGGTGCGGATCCGCTCGACCAGCTCCACCGCCACCGGGACGCCGTACAGGTCGAGGTCGTCGCGGTCCAGGACGTAGGCCTCCACCCGGCGCTGGGTCCCGTCGAAGGTCGGGTTGCTCCCGATCGAGACCGCGGCCGGCAGCCGCTGCCCCGGGGGGTCGTCCAACCGGACCAGCCACCCCGCGTAGACCCCGTCGGCGGGCACGAGCATCCCGTCCTCCACGGGCACGTTGGCGGTCGGGTAGCCCAGGCCACGCCCCCGGCGGTCGCCCTCCACCACGACGCCTTCGACGCGGAACAGGTGGCCCAGCGCCTCGGCCGCGCGCACGACGTCCCCGGCGGCCACGTGCTCGCGGACGTAGGTCGAGGACCACCGAGGGCCGTGGGTACCGTCACCGAGCAGCCCGACGGCCTCGACCTCGAACCCGTGCCGCTCACCGAGCTCCCGGAGCAGGGCCACATCACCCGCCGCCTTGTGGCCGAACCGGAAGTCGGCGCCCACGACGACGACGCGCGTCCGGAGCGCGTCGACGAGCACCTCCCGGACGAAGTCCTCCGCCACCTGCTGCGAGCGCTCGGCGGTGAACGGCAGGACCAGCACGTCGTCGGCACCCGCCTGCCCCAGCAGCCTGGCCCGGTGGTCGACCGGCGCGACGAGCGGTGGCGCACTGCCGGGCCGCACGACCGTCATCGGGTGCGGGTCGAAGGTGACGGCGACCAGTGGCAGCCCGGCGGTCCGGGCCCGGTCGGCCGCTCGGCCCACGACGGCGCGGTGGCCGCGGTGGACGCCGTCGAAGACCCCGATGGTCACGACGCTGCCCCGCCGGCCCGCGGCAGCCTGCGCGGCCGCTCCGAGCGAACGCCACACCGCCACCGCCGGGTCCTCCTTGCCGAGACCGTCCCGTCCGCCGGCCCAGCCTGCCAGACCCGCGGGTGGCAGGGCCCCAGGAGGACGGCCGAGCGGTCAGTCGGTACGGAACACCGCCAGCGGCTTGGCTCGCGGACCGCGGTCCTGGACGAGCGCCAGGAAGTCGCCCCCTGGCCCGAAGACGGCGACCGGACCCTCCCCCATCCCCGTCCGGGGGATGGGCACGCCGTGTCGGAGGCGGCGGGCGGTCTCCTCCCCGACCTCGTGGCAGGGGAACGCCGCCGCAGCGGCGTCGGCCAGTGGCAGCACGGTGAGCTCCTCCGCGAGCTCGTCCAGGGTACGAGCGGACGACAGGTCGTAGGGGCCCACGCGGGTGCGGCGCAGGACGGTGAGGTGGCCACCGACGCCCAGGGCAGCGCCGAGGTCGCGCGCCAGTGCCCGCACGTACGTACCGGAAGAGCAGTCCACCTCGACCTCGAGATCCACGTGGGGACCCTCCCGGTGAACGGCCACGACCTCGAAACGGTGCACGGTCACCGGTCGGGCCGCCAGCTCGACGGCCTCGCCGTCGCGTACCCGCTCGTGGGCGCGGCGGCCGGCGACCTTGAGGGCCGACACCCGGCTCGGGACCTGCAGGATCTCGCCGGTGAGCGCGGCCACCTCGGCGGCGATCGCGCTCTCGGGGACGGCCGAGGCGTCGGCCGTCGAGACGACCTCTCCCTCGGCGTCGTCGCTGACGGTCGAGGCCCCGAGCCGCACCGTGGCGACGTAGGCCTTCTCCGTCAGCGCCAGATGGCCGAGGAGCCTCGTGGCGCGCTCCACCCCGATGACCAGTACACCCGTCGCCATCGGGTCGAGGGTCCCGGCATGGCCCACCCGGCGGGTCCCCGCCAGTCGCCGGACCCGACCCACGACGTCGTGCGACGTCAGGCCCGGAGGCTTGTCGACGACGACGAGGCCGTCGGGAAGGAGGCTCACGCAGACCGGCCGCCCTCGAGGTCGTCCCCCTCCGGCTCCTCCTCGGTGACCGCGCTGCGATAGGGATCCGGGTCGCCGGCGAACGTCGCACCGGCGGCGCCTCGAGCCAGCTCGGCGTCGGACTCCCGGGCGCGGCGCAGGAGGTCTTCGATCTGGCGGGCGTTGTCGGGGACGGCGTCGGCGACGAAGGCGAGCGACGGGGTGAAGCGCACGCCGGTCTGGCGTCCGACCTCCGAACGCAGGAGCCCCTTGACGCTCTCCAGGGCTGCGGCGGTGTCGGCCCGCTCGGCGTCGTCGCCGTAGACGGTGTAGAAGACCGTCGCCTCCCGGAGGTCGCCGGTGACCCGGGTGTCGGTCACCGTCACGAAGCCCAGCCGGGGGTCCTTGACCCGCCGCTCGAGTGTCTCGGCGACGACCACCTTGATCCGGTCGGCCAGCTTTCGGGCCCGCGCGTGGTCGGCCACGTCGTCCTCCTCGGTCTACGGTTCAGTCGTCGGTGCCAGCCAGCAGCTGGCGGCGGGTGGCGAGCAGCTCGACCTCGGGACGCCCGGCGACCAGGCGCTCGACCGCGTCGAGCACCTCCTCGCAGTGCGCCGCGTCGGCGGCGACCACGGCCACCCCGATCTCCGCCCGCCGGTACAGGTCCAGGTGGCCGACCTCCGCCGCCGACACCGGGAAGCGACGGCGGAGCTCGGCGACCACCGGCCGCACGACGGCGCGCTTCCCCTTGAGGGAGTGCACGTCGCCGAGCAGCAGGTCCAGGCTCAGGGTGGCGGTGAACACGTCGCGGGCGGTCAGGCCCTGGGCTTCTCGCGCATCTCGAAGGTCTCGATGACGTCGCCGACCTGGATGTCGTTGAAGGAACCGAGGCCGACCCCGCACTCGAAGCCCTCCCGGACCTCGGTGGCGTCGTCCTTGAAGCGCCTCAGCGACTCCACGGCCAGGTTGTCGGAGACCACGATGCCGTCGCGGAGCAGGCGGGCCCTGGTGTTACGGCGGATGACGCCCCCAGTGACCATGCAGCCGGCGATGTTGCCGAACTTGCTGGACCGGAAGACCTCGCGGACCTCCGCAGTGCCGAGCTGCACCTCCTCGAACTCCGGCTTGAGCATCCCCTTCAGGGCCGCCTCGATCTCCTCGATCGCCTGGTAGATGACCGAGTAGTAGCGGATCTCGACGCCCTCGCGGTCGGCGAGCTCGCCGTTCTTGCCCTCCGGTCGGACGTTGAAGCCGATGATGATCGCGTCCGATGCCGCGGCCAGCATGATGTCGCTCTGCGTGATGGCACCGACCCCTCGGCCGATGATCCGCAGCGAGACCTCCTCGCCGACGTCGAGCTTGAGCAGCGCGTCCTCGAGCGCCTCGACCGAGCCGGAGACGTCGCCCTTGAGGATGAGGTTGAGCGTCTCGACCTTGCTCTCGGTGAGCCAGCCCTCGAGGGTGACCCGCTTGCGGGCGCGGGCGTTGGCCGCGGCTCGCTCCATGGCCTCGCGCTTCTCGGCGATCTGCCGAGCGGTCCGGTCGTCGTCGGCGACGAGGAACTTGTCACCCGCCGACGGCACGCCGGTGAGCCCCAGCACCTGGACCGGCCTGGACGGTCCGGCCTCCGTGACCGGCTCGCCGAACTCGTCCAGCATGGCACGCACCCGGCCGTAGGACTGGCCCGTGACGATGGCGTCCCCGGGACGCAGGCTGCCGCGCTGCACCAGAACCGTCGCCACCGGACCGCGCCCCTTGTCGAGGTGACCCTCGATCGCGACGCCTCGTGCCGGCATGTCCGGGTCGGCCCGCAGGTCGAGGGCGGCGTCCGCGGTCAGCAGCACCGCCTCGAGCAGGCTGTCGATGCCGGTCCGCTTGAGTGCCGACACGTCGACGAACATCGTGTCGCCGCCGTACTCCTCGGCCACCAGGCCGTACTCGGTGAGCTGCTGCCGGATCTTCGCCGGGTTGGCGCCCTCCTTGTCGACCTTGTTCACCGCGACGACGATGGGGACCCGCGCCGCCTGGGCGTGGTTCAGCGCCTCGGTGGTCTGCGGCATCACACCGTCGTCGGCGGCGACCACGAGGATCGCGATGTCGGTGACCTCGGCTCCGCGGGCACGCATGGCCGTGAAGGCCTCGTGGCCCGGGGTGTCGATGACGGTGAGCGCGCGGTCCTGGCCCTCGTGGTCGACGTGCACCTGATAGGCACCGATGTGCTGGGTGATGCCACCGGCCTCCCCGGCCACGACGTTGGCGTTGCGGATGGCGTCCAGCAGCTTGGTCTTGCCGTGGTCGACGTGACCCATCACCGTGACGACCGGGGGCCGCGGCACGGCGTCATCGTCGTCCTCGGCGTCGAAGTCGATGTGGAACGACTCGAGCAGCTCGCGGTCCTCGTCCTCCGGCGACACGATCTCGACCTGGTAGCCGAGCTCCTCGCCGAGCAGCCTGAAGGTGTCGGCGTCGACGGACTGCGTCGCCGTCACCATCTCGCCGAGGTGGAAGAGGACCTGGACCAGGCCGGCGGCCTCGGTGTCGATGCGCTCCGCGAAGTCCGACAGCGACGCGCCGCGCGGCAGCCGGACCGTCTGGCCGTTGCCCCGCGGGATCCGCACGCCCCCGATCGAGGGCGCCTGCATGTTGTCGAACTCCTGGCGCTTCTGGCGCTTGCTCTTGCGGCCCCGGCGAGCCGGGCCACCCGGGCGCCCGAAGGCACCCGCCGTGCCACCACGCCCGCGACCGCCACCGCCGGGGCGGCCGCTGAAGCCGCCGCCGAAGCCGCCACCGCCACCACCACCACCACCGGGTCGGCCGGCGAAGCCGCCCCCGCGCCC